>NZ_JBFACN010000010.1:0-23996 GCF_040640875.1 Streptomyces sp. NPDC021562 | reverse complement strand
AGGGGGCGGTGGCGTGCGTGAGGTCGGCGGGCCGTCCGGCACCGCCGGTTGCCGCCGTTTCGGCTGAGCGCGGTTGCGGCGGATTGTGGGGTGGGCTGTTGTGAGGGGGCGGTGGTGGGCTTGAGGTCGGCGGGCCGTGCGGAGTGCGGCACCGCCGGTTGCCGCCGTATCGGCTGAGCGCCGTTGCGGCGGTCGGAGGGGCTAAGGCCCGGTGGTCACTCGGGTGGGTGGGGTGGGTTGATTCGGGTTGCGGCTGTTTGGGGGGCGCCGGTTTCGTCGCCGGTTCGCTTCTCTTCGGTGCCACGGTGCTCGGCCACGACGGTGGACGGCGGTGGTGCCGTGCCGGCCGGACTTCGGGGCAGCAGGTAGGGCCACATGCCGTACCAGCCGCGGGACAGGGTGAAGCCGAAGGCCAGGCAGAGGGCTCCGCCCACCGCGTCCAGCCAGAAGTGGTTGGCCGTGGACACGATCACCAGCAGGGTCGCCGCCGGGTAGAGCAGGCCCAGGACCCGCACCCAGGGCACCGACGCCAGGGCGAAGACGGTCAGGCCGCACCACAGGGACCAGCCGATGTGCATGGACGGCATCGCGGCGTACTGGTTCGACATGTGCTTCAGGTCGCCCGAGGCCATCGACCCCCAGGTGTGGTGGACCGTCACGGTGTCGACGAAGCGGCCGCCGTTCATGAGCCGAGGCGGGGCGAGCGGGAACAGGTAGTAGCCGAGCAGGGCCACCCCCGTCGTCGCGAAGAGGGCGAGGCGGGCCGCCGCGTACCGGCCGGGATGGCTGCGGAAGAGCCACACCAGCACCCCGAGCGTCACCACGAAGTGCAACGTCGCGTAGTAGTAGTTCATGCCGATGATCAGCCAAGTCACCGAGTTCACGGCATGGTTGACCGACTCCTCGACGGCGACGCCCAGCAGGTGCTCGGTACGCCAGATCCAGTCGGCGTTCCGCAGCGCCTGCGCCTTCTGCTCCGGTACCGCGTTGCGGATCAGCGAGTACGTCCAGTAACTCACCGCGATCAGCAGGATCTCGAACCAGAGCCGGGGCCGCCGCGGACTGCGCAGTCTCCCGAGGAGACGCCGTCCGCCCTCGCTCGTGACGGTCCGCGGAAGGGTCTGTTGTTCGCGACCTTCCGGCTGTGTCACGGTCGAGTCACTCATAGGCACAGAGTCTGCCAGAAAAGACGTCTTCGACAGATCATCCCAAGGTCGGGTGCACGACGCATGTTCTACGGCGTGGCGACTACTGCGCAGGTATCGGAGCCCGGTCAGCCCCGGTGGGCGCGCTCCCCCGGAGCCGACGCGGTGGACCCCCGTACCACCAGTTCCGGCATGAAGACGAACTCGCTGTGCGGGGCGGGCGTACCGCCGATCTCCTCCAGCAGCGTGCGCACCGCCGCCTGCCCCATCGCCGGGACCGGCTTGCGGATGGTGGTGAGGGGCGGGTCGGTGAACGCGATCAGCGGGGAGTCGTCGAAGCCGACGACGGAGACGTCCCGGGGGACGTCGAGGCCACGCTGGCGGACCGCCCGTATCGCTCCGAGGGCCATCATGTCGCTGGCGCAGACGATCGCCGTGCAGGAGCGCTCGATCAGCGCCGTGGCGGCCGCCTGACCGCCTTCCAGGGTGTACAGCGAGTGCTGGACGAGATCCCTCTCGACCTCCTCCGCACCAAGCCCCAGCTGGTCCTGCACCGCCCGTACGAAGCCGTCGATCTTGCGCTGCACCGGCACGAACCGCTTCGGGCCGAGGGCGAGGCCGATCCGGGTGTGGCCCAGGGAGACGAGGTGGGTGACGGCGAGCGTCATCGCGGCCCGGTCGTCGGGGGAGATGAACGGCGCCTGCACCTTCGGCGAGAAACCGTCCACCAGGACGTACGGCACGCCCTGCGCCCGCAGCCGCTCGTAGCGCTGCATGTCGGCGGTGGTGTCCGCGTGCAGCCCCGAGACGTAGATGATGCCGGCGACCCCGCGGTCCACCAGCATCTCGGTCAGCTCGTCCTCCGTGGACCCGCCGGGGGTCTGGGTGGCGAGCACGGGGGTGTAGCCCTGCCTGGTCAGCGCCTGCCCGATGACCTGGGCCAGGGCCGGGAATATCGGGTTCTCCAGCTCGGGGGTGATCAGGCCCACCAGGCCCTCGCTGCGCTGGCGCAGCCGTACCGGACGCTCGTAGCCGAGGACGTCCAGGGCGGCGAGCACGGACTGGCGGGTGGTGGCCGCGACGCCCGGCTTCCCGTTCAGGACCCGGCTCACCGTCGCCTCGCTCACCCCCGCC
Organism: Streptomyces sp. NPDC021562; assembly: GCF_040640875.1. NCBI lineage: Bacteria > Bacillati > Actinomycetota > Actinomycetes > Kitasatosporales > Streptomycetaceae > Streptomyces > Streptomyces sp. NPDC021562. The sequence continues at coordinate 21,717 of NZ_JBFACN010000010.1, read as the reverse complement.
TGCGCTGCGATGTCGGCAAGCCGTGTGGTCACGGCACTGGACTGTACCGGCCGTATGTCCCCTTGCACACCGATCGGGCGCCTGATGCGGCCTGGGGGGCGGCCCGTCCTGGGCTGCTGCGTCATCGCACTCCCTACTGAAACGTGACGGCAAGAGCTTGCAGAGTCTTGCACAAGTGGCCGCCTTACCGCTCTACCGCCGTAAACAAGCGTCTCGTGACGGTCGCCGACAGGTCACGCCCGGATAACTTCGGAGATCTCTTGCACTTTTTTGCTGCAAGGTCTTTCGCAAGCCTTACATCGCTGTTACGTTCCCTGACGCCCGGCCGCCGCAGCAACGGCGCAGTCGGCACGACAGCGGGACGGTGGACGGGACCGCCCCCGCATCACTCGGGCTTAACCCTCAAGGAGAACTCATGCGGCGTGGCATAGCGGCCTCCGCGCTGGTGGCGTCCCTCGCCCTCACGGCGACGGCGTGCGGCGGGAGCGGAAGCGACAGCAAGTCGGACGGCCCGGTCACCATCACCTGGTGGGACACCTCCAACGCCACCAACGAGTCGCCGACCTACAAGGCCTTGGTCAAGCAGTTCGAAGCCGCGAACAAGGACATCAAGGTCAACTACGTCGACGTCCAGTTCGACCAGGCGCAGAACAAGTTCGACACGGCCGCCCAGTCCGGCAAGGGCGCCCCCGACGTGCTGCGCTCCGAGGTCGGCTGGACCCCCGCCTTCGCCAAGGCCGGCTACTTCCTGCCGCTGGACGGCACCGCCGCCCTCGCCGACAAGGACAAGTTCCAGTCCAGCCTGATCACCCAGGCCCAGTACGAGGGCAAGACCTACGGCGTCCCGCTGGTCACCGACACCCTGGCCCTCGTATACAACAAGGCCCTGCTGAAGAAGGCCGGCATCACCGCGGCCCCCACCAGCTGGACCGAGGTCAAGGCCGACGCCGCCAAGATCCAGGACAAGACCGGGACCGCCGGCTACTGGGGCCCCGAGGCCGCGTACTACACGCAGCCCTTCCTCTACGGCGAGGGCACCGACATGGTCGACGCCTCCGCCAAGAAGATCACCATCACCTCGGCGGCGGCCAAGAAGGGCTACCAGACCTGGCTGGACCTCTACTCCGGCAAGGGCCTGCACAAGGCGGACACCACCGCCGACGCCTACGCCCACCGCCAGGACGCCTTCGTCAACGGCAAGGTCGCCATGACCATCGAGGGTCCCTGGGAGATCACCAACTTCTACAAGGGCTCCGCCTTCGGCGACAAGTCCAACCTCGGCATCGCCACCGTCCCGGCCGGCTCCACCGGCAAGGCGGGCGCCCCGACCGGCGGCCACAACCTGTCCATCTACGCGGGCATCGACAAGGCCCACCAGGCAGCGGCCGAGAAGTTCGTCGCCTTCATGACCTCCGCGAAGACCCAGACGGAGATCGCCCTGAAGAACTCCACCCTGCCGACCCGCGCCGACGCCTACACCGCCGAGGTCAAGGCCGACCCGGGCATCGCCGGCTACCAGGCCGTCCTCTCCTCCGCCCAGCCGCGCCCCGCGCTCGCCGAGTACTCCTCCCTGTGGGGCCCGGTCGGCACCGAGCTCACCAAGGTCGCCGGCGGCAAGGAGTCCCTGGACAAGGGCCTGAGCACCGCCGAACTCGGGATCGAGAAGCTCGTCCCCGACTTCAGCAAGTAAGCCCGCGTGGCCGCCGGAGCGCCCTGTTCAGGGGGGAGTGCTCCGGCGGCCGCCGGCCTGTGCCCAGCCCGATCCCGGAAGAACCAGAAGGTGTCGAACCCATGACAGTCGCCATCGACCGCGCGACCGGCCAGCGCCACGGTGACCGCGCGCCCCGCCCAGGGCTGGGCCAGCGGCTGAGGAACAACTACCAGAAGTACTGGTACGCCTACGCGATGACCGCCCCGGTGGCCGTCGTGCTCGGGGCGCTCGTCATCTACCCCCTGGTGTACGGCTTCTACCTGACGCTCACCGACGCCAACAGCCTCAACACCGCCCGCACCATCGGCGTCAACCACATCGACGCCACCTACAAGTTCATCGGCCTGGACAACTACAAGGACATCCTGTTCGGCCCGACGTCCTACGACCGCTTCTGGTCCCACTTCCTGTGGACGATCGTGTGGACCGCGCTCTGCGTCACCCTGCACTACACGATCGGCCTGGGCCTCGCCCTGCTCCTCAACGAGAAGTTCCGCGGCCGCACCTTCTACCGCATGGTCCTGGTGCTCCCCTGGGCGGTCCCCACCTTCGTCACCGTCTTCGGCTGGCGGTTCATGCTCGCCGACGGCGGCATCGTCAACAGCGCCCTGCACTTCCTCCATCTGCCGCAACCCGCCTGGCTGGAGGACACCTTCTGGCAGCGGGCCGCGGCGATCCTCGTCAACACCTGGTGCGGTGTGCCGTTCATGATGCTCTCGCTGCTCGGCGGCCTCCAGGCCATCGACGGCACGCTGTACGAGGCCGCCGAGATGGACGGCGCGAGCGCCTGGCAGCGCTTCCGGTACGTCACCCTGCCGGGCCTGCGGTCCGTCAGCTCCACGGTCGTCCTGCTCGGCATCATCTGGACGTTCAACCAGTTCGCCGTCATCTTCCTGCTGTTCGGCAACACCGCCCCCGACGCGCAGATCCTGGTCACCTGGGCCTACTACCTCGGCTTCGGACAGCAGCCGCGGGACTTCGCCCAGTCCGCCGCCTACGGCATGCTGCTGCTGGCCATCCTGATCGTCTTCACCTCCTTCTACCGGCGCTGGCTCAACCGCAACGACCAGCAGCTCGCGATCTGAGGCAGGAGCTCTCATGAGTACGACCACTGTCCAGACCTCCGCCCAGGTCGCCGAGGAGACCCCCGTGGCCGGCACCCGCCGCGTCCGCGGCCGCGGCGAGCGCGGCCCGCTCGGCACCGCCGTCACCCACGGCGTCCTGGGCGTCGCCAGCCTGGTCGCGTTCTTCCCGGTCGGCTGGCTGATCTTCCTCTCCCTCGGCCCGGACAAGGACGACTACCTGCACCCGAGCGGCATCTGGCACAAGATGACGCTGAGCAACTACTCCTTCGTCCTCCAGCACACCGGCTTCTGGAACTGGTTCAAGACGACGATGATCGTCGTCGGCGGCACCACGGTCATCGGGCTCATCCTCGCCTCGACCACCGGCTACGCGGTCTCCCGGATGCGCTTCCCCGGCTACCGGAAGTTCATGTGGCTGCTCCTGGTCACGCAGATGTTCCCGATCGCCGTCCTCATCGTGCCGATGTACCAGATCCTGTCGGACCTCGGCCTCATCGACAGCTACCTCGGACTGATCCTCGTCTACTGCACCACCGTCGTGCCGTACACGGCCTGGCTGCTCAAGGGCTACTTCGACACGATCCCCTTCGAGATCGACGAGGCCGGCCGCGTCGACGGGCTCTCGCCGTTCGGCACGTTCGCCCGGCTGATCCTGCCGCTGGCCAAGCCGGGGCTCGCGGTCGCCGCGTTCTACAACTTCCTCACCGCGTTCGGCGAGGTCGCCTTCGCCTCCACGTTCATGCTGAGCGACGACAAGTACACCTTCGCGGTGGGGCTGCAGAGCTTCATCAGCGAGCACGACGCGCAGCGGAACCTGATGACGGCGACCGCGGTGCTGATCGCGATACCGGTGGCCGTGTTCTTCTACCTCGTGCAGAAGAACCTGGTGACCGGGCTGACAGCCGGCGGCACGAAGGGGTAACGCCGGTTGCCGAAAAAGCCGCTTCGGCCGTCGTGCTTGTGCGGCGCCGTCGTGGCTGGTCGCGCAGTTCCCCGCGCCCCTTCGGGGCGCTGCCCCTCGGGCGCGGGTTGGCGGTCGTGGTCTCCATCCGACCCCGCTGTGACCACGGCCGCCTCTCACACCACACCCACCTCTGACCCGATGACCGTGTTACGACGCATCAAGGACGCCATGAGCCAGCAGCACTCCGCCGCCGACCCGGCCCCGACCACCACCACCCTCGCCCGACGCCGTGACTGGTGGCGGGACGCGGTGATCTACCAGGTCTACCCGCGCAGCTTCGCCGACAGCAACGGCGACGGGATGGGGGACCTGGCGGGCGTGCGGTCCAGACTCCCGTACCTGCGTGACCTCGGCGTCGACGCGGTGTGGCTCAGCCCCTTCTACGCCTCCCCGCAGGCCGACGCCGGTTACGACGTCGCGGACTACCGGGCCGTCGACCCGATGTTCGGCAACCTGCTCGACGCGGACGCGCTGATCCGGGACGCCCACGAGCTGGGCCTCAGGATCATCGTCGACCTCGTGCCCAACCACTCCTCGGACCAGCACGAGTGGTTCAAGCGGGCGCTGGCGGAGGGCCCCGGCTCGCCGTCCCGGGACCGCTACCACTTCCGCCCCGGCAAGGGCGAGAACGGCGAGCTCCCGCCCAACGACTGGGAGTCCATCTTCGGCGGCCCCGCCTGGACCCGGGTGGCGGACGGCGAGTGGTACCTGCACCTCTTCGCCCCCGAGCAGCCCGACTTCAACTGGGAACACCCGGCCGTCGGCGACGAGTTCCGCTCCATCCTGCGCTTCTGGCTGGACATGGGCGTGGACGGCTTCCGCATCGACGTCGCGCACGGTCTGGTGAAGGCGGCGGGGCTCCCGGACCTCGGCGGCGCCGACCAGCTGAAACTGCTGGGCAACGATGTCATGCCGTTCTTCGACCAGGACGGCGTGCACGAGGTCTACCGCCAGTGGCGGCTGGTCCTCGACGAGTACGCCGGAGAGCGCATCTTCGTCGCCGAGGCCTGGACCCCGACCGTCGAGCGCACCGCCCACTACGTCCGTCCGGACGAACTGCACCAGGCCTTCAACTTCCAGTACCTGAGCACCGAGTGGGACGCCGCCGAGCTCCGCGCGGTCATCGACCGCACGCTGGAGGCGATGCGCCCGGTCGGCGCCCCCGCCACCTGGGTCCTCTCCAACCACGACGTCACCCGGCACGCCACCCGGTTCGCCAACCCGCCGGGACTGGGCACCCAGATCCGGCTGGCCGGCGACCGCGAGCTGGGTCTGCGCCGGGCGCGGGCGGCCACCCTGCTGATGCTGGCGCTGCCCGGTTCCGCCTACGTCTACCAGGGCGAGGAACTCGGCCTCCCCGACGTCGTGGACCTGCCCGACGAGGTCCGCCAGGACCCCGCGTACTTCCGGGGCGCGGGCCAGGACGGGTTCCGCGACGGCTGCCGGGTGCCGATCCCGTGGACGCGCGACGGGTCGTCGTACGGCTTCGGGTCCGGTGGCAGCTGGCTGCCGCAGCCCGCCGGCTGGGGTGAGCTGAGCGTGGAGGCGCAGACGGGGGTGGCCGGTTCCACGCTGGAGCTGTACCGCAGCGCGCTGGCGGTCCGCCGTGCCCAGCCGGACCTGGGCGCGGGCGACGCGGTGGAGTGGCTGCGCGCGCCCGAGGGCGTGCTCGCCTTCCGGCGCGGGGAGTTCGTGTGCGTGGCGAACACCCGCGGGGAGTCCGTCACCGTCCCGGCGTACGGCAGGGTGCTGCTGGCCAGCGGCGAGCTGACCGAGACCGACGGCGAGGCGAGAGTGCCGGCCGACACGACGGTGTGGTGGACGACCGGCTGACGGACCGTCACACAGTAATTTATTGCGGCAACTTCTCGGGGCCCGCTACCCAACTGGGTGGCGGGCCCTTAACATCTGCGCAACCGCAAGGTTTCAGCAAGGTTTCTGCAAGAGCCTTCAATGGTGAAGGAACCCCACATGGCACGTAAGACCCTCTCCACCGCACTGGCGCTGGCCGCCTGTAGCATTGTCATGACCCCGTCCGTCGCGTCGGCCTCCCCGCCCGGCACCAAGGACGTCACCGCCGTCCTCTTCGAGTGGAACTACGGCTCCGTCGCCAAGGAGTGCACCAGCACCCTCGGCCCCGCCGGTTACGGATACGTCCAGGTCTCCCCGCCCGCCGAGCACATACAGGGCTCGCAGTGGTGGACGTCGTACCAGCCGGTGTCGTACAAGATCGCCGGCAGGCTCGGCGACCGCGCGTCCTTCCAGAACATGGTGAACACCTGCCACGCGGCCGGTGTGAAGGTCGTCGTCGACACCGTCATCAACCACATGTCGGCGGGCAGCGGCACCGGCACCGGCGGCTCGTCGTACACGAAGTACGACTACCCGGGCCTCTACTCCTCCTACGACTTCGACGACTGCACCTCGCCCGTCTCGAACTACGCCGACCGCTGGAACGTCCAGCACTGCGAACTCGTCGGCCTGGCCGACCTGGACACCGGCGAGGAGTACGTCCGCAAGACCATCGCCGGCTACCTGAACGACCTGCTGGGTCTGGGTGTCGACGGCTTCCGGATCGACGCGGCCAAGCACATCCCGGCCGAGGACCTCGCCAACATCAAGACCCGGCTGACCAACCCCTCGGTGTACTGGAAGCAGGAGGTCATCTACGGCGCCGGCGAGGCCGTCCAGCCCACCGAGTACACCGGCAACGGGGACGTCCAGGAGTTCCGCTACGCCTACGACCTCAAGCGCGTCTTCAACGACGAGAACCTCGCCTACCTGAAGAACTACGGCGAGGGCTGGGGCTACCTGAGCAGCTCGGTCGCCGGCGTCTTCGTCGACAACCACGACACCGAGCGCAACGGCTCCACCCTGAACTACAAGGACGGCGCGAACTACACCCTCGCCAACGTCTTCATGCTGGCCTACCCGTACGGCGCCCCGGACATCAACTCCGGCTACGAGTGGTCGGACGCCGACGCGGGCCCGCCGAACAACGGTGTCGTGAAGGCCTGCTGGCAGGACGGCTGGAAGTGCCAGCACGCCTGGCCGGAGATCATCCGCATGGTCGCCTTCCACAACGCCGTGCGCGGCCAGGCGATGACGAACTGGTGGGACGACGGCGCCGACGCGATCGCCTTCGGGCGGGGCGCGAAGGGGTACGTCGCCATCAACCACGAGCCGAACTCCCTGACCCGGACCTACCAGACCTCCCTGCCGGCGGGCACGTACTGCAACGTGCAGAACAACACCGCCGTCACGGTGAACTCGAACGGTCAGTTCACGGCCACCCTGGGCTCGGACACCGCGCTGGCGATCTACGCCGGGAAGTCGGCCTGCTGAGCGTCCATCCGCTGCGTCCCGATCACCGACAGCAGCCGCAGCGCCTCCTCGGAACGTGACCCCGGGGTGGCGGTGTAGATCACGACCTGCTGGTCGCGGTCGGTGATGTCCAGGGCGTCGCAGTTGACGGTGACCGGACCCACCACCGGATGCTGGAAGGTCTTGCACAGGGCGGGTTCCGCCGACACGTCGTGGGACTCCCACAGCCGTCTGAACTCCTCGCTCCCGGCCAGGAGTTCGGACACCAGTCCGGTCACCTCGGGCGAGTCGGGGTAGCGGGCGGCGGCGGCCCGCAGCCGCTGTGCCGAGAGCCTGGCGAAGGCGTCCACGTCCGACACCCCGTACAGCCGCTCGCCGGCGTACGGCCCGCTGCCCGCGTCCGGCCCGCCGCCCCTCAGGCGCGGGCCGAGGAAGGCGCGGCGCACGAGGTTGCGTTCCCGTGGCGGCAGCGCGGAGAAGTCCTCCATGAGGGCGGCCGCCAGGTCGTTCCAGGCCAGCACCTCGAAGGTCGCGGACGTCACGAAGGCCGCGGCCTGGGGGAGCCGCCGCAGCAGGTCGAGCAGGCTCTGCCGCACCTCGCGCGCGGGACCGCGCGGCGGCCCCGGCGGAGCCCCGGCGAGATGGTGGAGGTGGGCGCGCTCGGCGTCCGACAACCGCAGGGCCCGCGTCAGCCCGCCCAGCACCTCCCGCGACGGACGCGGCCCCCGTGCCTGTTCGAGCCGCGTGTAGTACTCGGTGGAGATGTACGCGAGCTGCGCCACCTCCTCGCGCCGCAGCCCCGGGGTACGGCGCCGGGGACCACGGGGCAGCCCGACCTCGGCGGGGGAGATCCGCTCCCGTCGGCTGCGCAGGAACGCCGCCAGTTCTTCCCTGTCCACGCCCTCAGTGTGCGCCGCCCGTCCCGCGTCATCCAGGTACTGCCGGTGCCTGGATGTGCCCGGCGGCCCGGCCGCAGGCTCTGAGGCATGGACAACACACTCACCAGGGGCCTGCTGGCCGGCAAGGCCGCCTTCATCAGCGGCGCGGGACGCGGCATCGGCGCGGCGGCGGCCCGGCTCTTCGCCCAGGAGGGCGCCCGGGTCCTGCTCGCGGCCCGCACCGAGGAACAGTTGAAGGCGGTCACGGAGGAGATCAGGGCGGCGGGCGGCACCGCCGAGTACACGGTGTGCGACCTGGCGGACGCGCGGAGCGTCCGCGCCGCCGTCGACCGTACGGTGGAGGTCTACGGCCGCCTCGACGTCGCCTTCAACAACGGCGCCGTCGGGCAGCCGCCGGGCCCGCTGGACGGACTGCCGGAGGCGGACTTCGACCAGGTCACCGCGGTGAACCTGAAGGGTGTCTGGCTGGCCATGGCCGCCCAGGTCGCCGCCATCAGGGCCACCGCCGGCACCGGTGCCATCGTCAACAACTCCTCCGTCGGCAGCCTGCGCGCCAACCCCGTCCTGCCCGTCTACGGCGCCCTCAAGCGCGCCGTCAACAGCCTCACCGAGTCGGCCGCCGCCACCTACGGCCCCGAGGGCATCCGCGTCAACGCCGTCGCCCCCGGCGGCACCCTCACCGAGATGATCCGCGACTGGGACGCGGCCACCCCCGGCGTCATCGCCCGCATCGAGGCCACCAGTCCCCTGGGCCGCATGGCCGACCCGGCCGAGATCGCCGAGGCGGCCGCCTGGCTGCTGAGCGACCGTGCCTCCTTCGTGAACGGCGCGATCCTCCAGGTGGACGGGGGAGCGGGCGCATGAGGAACCGCCACCGGGCAAAGCCCCCGGTGGCGGCCCGCCGGCCGGTTCGCCGGGGCGCTACTTCCAGGTGTCACTGGTCGTGTAGCCCGAGGAGGTGCCGGTCGTGTAGGAGCGGTTCGTGCCCGACTCCCAGGTCACGTTCCCGGACGAGTCCTTCTTGACGTACTTGTACGTGAAGGCCGTGCTCTTCGGGACGATCACCAGCTTGCGCCACGTCGGGTAGGACTCCGAGGAGAGCGGGATCGCGTCGCCGGTGTTCCAGGAGCCGAGGGAGGGGAGGGAGCCGACGACGTAGACGTTGGTGCCGTAGTCGGTCGTGGCGTACTCGTCGAAGGTGACGTCTGTGGCGTCGGTGTTCGCCACGTTCCAGGAGTTGTCGAGGGAGAGCGCCGAAGTGGTGGTGGCCGCCGCCCTGTTCGCGTTGGACTCCCAGGTCACATTGCCTGCGCTGTCCTTCTTTATGTACTTGTACGTGAAGGACGTGTTGATCGGCAAGCTCACCGCGCCGGACCAGATCGGGTATCCGGCGGACGAGAGCCGGACCGCCTTCGAGGTGTCCCAGGCGCCCAGGGCGTCGAGGGAGCCGACCACGTAGACGTCGGTGCCGCTCGTGGTGGACGCGTACTCGTCGAAGGTCGCGGTCACCGTGGAGGTGGAGCCGCTGCCGCCGCCGTCGCAGCCGACCGTGCAGGTGTAGGAGGAGTTGTAGAAGGCGACGGCGCCCTTCGCGGGGATCGTGATGCTCGCGTTGCCGCCGGAGACGGTGACCGTGCTCGCGCCGCCGTCGATCACGTTGGAGTACGTGCCGTCGGCCATGCCCGTCGCGAAGGTGTAGGTGGCCGCCGACGAGCCGTTGTTGACGGCGAAGAAGCCGGCACCGCTGCGGCCGAAGCCGATGACGGAGGACGACTTGGTCGACCAGTCGGACACGGCGGCGCTGCCGACCGCGTTGTGCCAGGCGACCATGCCGACGACGGCGGTGTCGCGGTCGAGGCAGTTCCAGCCGTTGGAACAGTCCGTGTCGGTGACGAAGCCCGCGGAGTTCGGCGGTGCCTGGTCGCTCTGGGTCCACTGCCAGCTGGAGTAGACGGTCGGCGTCGACCACTTGTAGGCGAGCTCGAAGAGGTTGGCGAGCTTGTAGCTGTCGCCGTCCTTGTAGCTCATGTGCAGGCCGTTGCGCTCGGTGTCGTGGTTGGTCACGAAGGACACCGAGTTGGCCGCGGGCAGGATGCCGCTGCTCTCCAGGGAGGAGAGGTCGCTGACGTTGCCCAGGAAGGCCGACTTCAGCTTGCTCGCGTAGGTGAAGTCCAGGACGTCGCCGGAGCCGTAGTAGTCGCTGGGCTGCGGGGTCGAGCCCGGGTAGACCTCGTCGAAGACGTACGGCGCCGCGCCCGACGTGGTGGTGTTCAGCCTGGCGACGACGGCCGCCAGGTCGGCCGCCGGGATGTGCTTCGCCGAGTCCACCCGGAAACCGTCGACGCCCAGGGCGATCTGCTTGTTGAGGAAGGCGGCGAGCCCCGAACGGACCTTGTCCGCGCCGGTCCTGAGGTCGGGCAGGCCGAGCAGTTCGCAGTTCTGGACCTGGGTGAGGTTCGAGTAGTCCTGGATGGTCAGGTCGGAGGTGGGGCAGTCGGCCGAGGTGTGGTAGTCGCTCGGGTCCCAGTCCGGGGTGTCGTACTTGTCGGTGATCGTGGTGCCGTCGTAGCCGGTGCCGGTCTGGGCGGCCGTGTGGTTGATCACCGCGTCGGTGTAGACCTTCACGCCCGCCGCGTGACAGGCGGAGATCATCGACGCGAACTGCGTGGCCGTGCCGAAGCGGCTGTTCAGGGTGTACGAGTAAGGCTGGTAGACGTCCCACCAGTAGTAGCTGGACTGCTTGAGGGACTCGGAGGGCGGGGCGACCTGCACCGCGCCGTACCCGGCCGGGCCGAGGACGTTCGTGCACTCCTTCGCGATCGAGTTCCAGTTCCATTCCCAGAGGTTGGCGATCACATCGCCCTTGGCGGTGGTGTCGGCCTGCGCGGCGGGGGCCGGCAGGGCGATCAGGCCCGCGAGTGCCAGGGCACCCGCGGCGACCGCGCCGGCGCTGCGCCGGAGGACACCCCGGGGGCGGGGTCCGATGGTCATGTGCGGCTCCGAAACAAGGTCCGATACGAACAGGACAGGTTTCAACAACCGGTGAGACTGAGGCAGTTGAGACACCGCGTCAATACGCCCCGTGAAAGTTCTTGCTGTGAGTTTCAAGCCTCTTGCTGTAAACCTTTCGTTAGCGATACGGTCGCGCGGGGTCGGACCCAGGACGGATCCAAGAGAGCCGCTGTCGCTAGGAGTTCATGCCGGTGATACATGTCAGACGGGTCGCGGCCGTCGCCGTCGCCGCCCTCGCCGCCGCGCTGGTGCAGCCAGTCGCCGCACACGCCGCCGCCCCGCCCGCGCCGCCCTCCGACGCGAGACTCGCCGCCGAGCCCGCCCGGCACGACGACACCCGCGAGCAGTTCTACTTCGTCATGCCGGACCGCTTCGCCAACGGGGACAAGAGCAATGACAAGGGAGGCCTGACGGGCTCCCGGCTCTCCACCGGCTACGACCCCACCGACAAGGGCTTCTACCAGGGCGGCGACCTCAAGGGCCTGACCAGACGCCTGGACTACATCAAGGGGCTCGGCACCACCGCCATCTGGATGGCGCCGATCTTCAAGAACAAGCCCGTGCAGGGCACCGGCAGCAACGCCTCCGCGGGCTACCACGGTTACTGGATCACCGACTTCACCCAGGTCGACCCCCACTTCGGGACCAACAAGGACCTGTCGACCCTGATCTCCAAGGCGCACGCCAAGGGGATGAAGGTCTTCTTCGACGTCATCACCAACCACACCGCCGACGTCGTCGACTACCGGGAGAAGTCCTACGACTACCTCTCCAAGGGCGCCTTCCCCTACCTGGCCGAGGACGGGCGGCCCTTCGACGACGCCGACTACGCCGACGGGAAGAAGAAGTTCCCGGCCGTCTCCACCGCCTCCTTCCCGCGCACCCCGGTCGTCACCGGCCGGGAGAAGGTGCCGTCGTGGCTCAACGACCCCACGATGTACCACAACCGGGGCGACTCCACGTTCGCCGGGGAGTCCGCGACCTACGGCGACTTCTCCGGCCTGGACGACCTGTGGACCGAACGGCCCGAGGTCGTGCACGGCATGGAGAAGATCTATGAGCGCTGGGTCAAGGACTTCGCCATCGACGGCTTCCGGATCGACACCGTGAAGAACGTCGACATGGCGTTCTGGACCCAGTGGGCGACCGCACTCGACACGTACGCGGCGGCTCACGGCCGGAAGAACTTCTTCATGTTCGGCGAGACGTACTCCGCCGACACGTCCGTCACGTCTCCCTACGTCACCCAGGGGCGCCTGGACGCCACCCTCGACTTCCCCTTCCAGGACGCGGCCCGCTCCTACGCCTCCCAGGGCGGCAGCGCCCAGAAGCTGGCCGGCGTCTTCGGCGACGACTACAAGTACACGACCGACAAGGCCAACGCCTACGAGCAGGTCACCTTCCTCGGCAACCACGACATGGGCCGCATCGGGTACTTCCTGAAGCAGGACAACCCCAAGGCCACGGACGCCGAACTGCTCGCCAAGGACAGGCTCGCCAACGAGGTGATGTTCCTCAGCCGCGGCAACCCGGTCGTCTACTACGGCGACGAACAGGGCTTCACCGGCTCGGGCGGCGACAAGGACGCCCGGCAGACGATGTTCGCCTCCAAGGTCGCCGACTACCTGGACGACGACGAGATCGGCACCGACCGCACCGCCGCCAGTGACTCCTACGACACCGGCGCACCGCTCTACCAGCAGATCAGCGCTCTCGGAAAGCTCCGCAAGGACAACCCGGCCCTCGCCGACGGCGTCCAGACCGAGCGCTACGCCGCCGACGGCGCCGGCGTCTACGCGTTCACCCGGACGGACGCGAAGACCGGCCAGGAGTACGTCGTCGCCTTCAACAACGCCGGCACGGCGAAGACGGCGACCTTCCCCACCGGCTCCGCCGGCATGCGCTACCGCGCGCTCTACGGCACCACCGGCACCCTCACCTCCGGCCAGGACCACGGCGTCACCGTCACCGTCCCCGCCGAGTCCGCCGTCGTGTACAAGGCCGCGGGCCCCCTCGCCCGGCCCGCCACCGCCCCCGCCCTGACCCTCGCCGCCCCGGCCGCCGGCGCCAGCGGCACCGTCGACCTCACCGCGGCCGTCACCGGCGGACAGCTCGACCGGGTCGTCTTCGCCGCCCAGGTCGGCAACGGGAAGTGGACGGTCCTCGGCTCCGCCGACCACGCCCCCTACAAGGTCACCCAGACCCTCGCCGCGGACGTCGCGGCCGGCACCCCGCTGCGCTACAAGGCGGTCGTCGTCGACTCGGCCGGGCACACGAGCAGCGCGCTCGCCGAGAGCACCTCCGGCACCCCGCCCGCCGCCGAGCCCCCCACCGCCTCCTCCCGCGACTACGCGATCGTCCACTACCGGCGCACCGACGGCGACTACGCCGACTGGAACCTGTACGCCTGGGGCGACCTCGCCGACGGCGAGGCCACCACCTGGCCCGCGGGCCACCCCTTCACCGGCCGCGACGCCTATGGCGCCTTCGCCTGGGTCAAGCTGAAGCCCGGCGCCTCGAACGTCGGCTTCCTCGTCGTCGACAAGGACGGCAACAAGGACGTCTCCGCCGACCGCTCCATCGACGTCACCAAGACGGGCGAGGTCTGGATCGAGCAGGGGAAGACCGACGTCCTCACCCAGAAGCCGACCGCCGACTACCCTCCGCAGGACACCACCGAGGCCGTCATCCACTACCACCGGGCCGACGGGAACTACGACGGCTGGGGCCTGCACGTCTGGACCGGCGCGGCGAACCCCACCGACTGGTCGAACCCGCTGAAGCCGGTGAAGACTGACGCCTATGGCGCGGTCTTCGAGGTACCGCTCACCAACGGTGCCACCGGTCTCAGCTACATCATCCACAACGGCGACGCGAAGGACCTGCCCGCCGACCAGTCCCTCGACCTCACATCCGACGGCTACGAGGTGTGGCTGTTGAACGGCCAGGAGAAGCACCTGCTCCCGCAGCCCGCCGGCAGCGCGGCCGCGCTCGACCTGACCACGTCCAAGGCGGTCTGGATCGACCGGGACACGGTCGCCTGGGACGGCGTCGACGGTGCCGCCTCGACCCAGCTCCTGTACTCCCACGACGGTTCGATCGCCGTCAAGGACGGGACGCTCACCAGCGACGACGAGCGCTGGCTGCGGCTGACGAGGACCACGCTCACCGACGCCCAGAAGGCCAGGTTCCCGTACCTGAAGGACTACACCGCCTGGTCGGTCGACCCGCGCGACCGCGCCCGGGTGCGCGAGTCGCTCAGCGGGCAGCTCGTCGCCTCCCAGCGGGCCGCGAACGGCGCGGTACTGGCCGCGACCGGTGTGCAGATCGCCGGTGTCCTGGACGACGTGTACGCGACGGCGACCAGGGCGGCCCTCGGCCCGGTCTTCCACCACGGCAAGCCGACCCTCTCGGTCTGGGCGCCGACCGCGCAGAGCGTCGCCCTCGAACTCGACGGCTCGCTCAGGCCGATGCACCGCGACCCCGCCACCGGCGTCTGGTCCGTCACCGGCCCCGCCTCCTGGAAGAACAAGCCCTACCGGTACGTCGTGAAGGTCTGGGCGCCGAGCGTCCGGAAGATCGTGACCAACAAGGTCACCGACCCCTACTCGGTCGCCCTCACCGCGAACTCCGGGCGCAGCCTCGTCGTCGACCTGGACGACCGGTCCCTCGCACCGGGCGGCTGGTCGACCTACCCCAAGCCGAAGGCCGTACCCCTGAAGGACGCGCAGATCCAGGAGCTGCACGTGCGGGACTTCTCGGTGGCGGACGCCACGGTCCCGGCCGCGCACCGGGGCACCTACCTGGCCTTCACCGACCAGGGCAGTGACGGCACCGAGCACCTCAAGGCCCTCGCGCGGTCCGGCACGTCCTACGTCCACCTGCTCCCGGTCTTCGACTTCGCCACCGTCCCCGAGAAGAAGGCCGACCAGGCCACCCCCGGCTGCGACCTCTCCTCCTACCCGGCCGACTCCGACCAGCAGCAGGCGTGCGTGGCGAAGACCGCCGCCACCGACGCCTACAACTGGGGTTACGACCCGTACCACTTCACCGTCCCCGAGGGGTCGTACGCCACCGACCCGGACGGCACCGCGCGCACCGTGCAGTTCCGCCGGATGGTGAAGTCCCTCAACCAGGACGGCCTGCGGGTCGTCATGGACGTCGTCTACAACCACACGGCGGCCGCCGGCCAGGCGGACACCTCCGTCCTCGACCGGATCGTGCCCGGCTACTACCAGCGGCTGCTCGCCGACGGCAGCGTCGCCACCAGCACCTGCTGCGCCAACACCGCGCCCGAGAACGCCATGATGGGCAAGCTGGTGGTGGACTCGGTCGTCACCTGGGCCAAGGAGTACAAGGTCGACGGCTTCCGGTTCGACCTGATGGGCCACCACCCGAAGGCCAACATCCTGGCGGTCAGGAAGGCGCTCGACGCGCTGACCCCGCAGAAGGACGGCGTCGACGGCAAGAAGATCATCCTCTACGGGGAGGGCTGGAACTTCGGCGAGGTCGCCGACGACGCCCGGTTCGTGCAGGCCACCCAGAAGAACATGGCCGGCACCGGTGTCGCCACCTTCTCCGACCGCGCCCGCGACGCCGTCCGCGGCGGCAGCCCCTTCGACGGCGACCCCGGCGTCCAGGGCTTCGCCTCCGGGCTCTACACCGACCCCAACTCCTCGACGGCCAACGGCACCGAGGCCGAGCAGAAGGCACGGCTGCTGCACTACCAGGACCTGATCAAGGTCGGCCTGACCGGCAACCTCGCGCGGTACCGGTTCACCGACGACGACGGCAGGCAGGTCACCGGCGCCGAGGTCGACTACAACGGCTCGCCCGCCGGTTACGCGGACGCGCCGGGCGACGCCCTCGCCTACGTCGACGCCCACGACAACGAGTCGCTGTTCGACGCGCTCACCTACAAGCTGCCGAAGGACACCTCCGCGTCCGACCGGGCCCGGATGCAGGTGCTGGCGATGGCCACCGCCACCCTCTCGCAGGGCCCCTCGCTCTCCCAGGCGGGCACGGACCTGCTGCGCTCCAAGTCCCTGGACCGCAACTCCTTCGACAGCGGCGACTGGTTCAACGCCATCCACTGGAACTGCGCCGACGGCAACGGCTTCGGGCGCGGGCTGCCGCCGGCCGCCGACAACGCGTCCAAGTGGCCCTATGCGAAGCCCCTGCTGAGTTCGGTGCGGGTCGGCTGCGGGCAGATCCGGGGGACCTCGGCCGCGTACCGCGATCTGCTGAGGATCCGTACGACCGAGAGCGTGTTCTCCCTGGACACCGCCGGCCAGGTGCAGTCGAAGCTCTCCTTCCCGCTGTCGGGCAAGGACGAGACCCCCGGGGTGATCACCATGGAACTCGGTGACCTGGTCGTCGTGTTCAACGCGACGCCGGGGCAGCAGGAGCAGCGGGTGGCGGCACTGGCCGGCACCGGTTACCGGCTGCACCCGGTGCAGGCGTCCGGCGCGGATTCCGTCGTCAAGCACGCTTCCTACGCGCAAAAGACGGGTACCTTCTCCGTTCCGGGACGGACGGTGGCGGTGTTCTCCCGGACCACGTGAGAGTGGCGTTACGTTGGTGGGGCAGGCCCGTCACCGGGCACTGCCCCACCGGTGTATTCCAGGGGCTGGGGACATGGACGTCGACGGCAGGCTGACAGAGACGACCGTGCTGGTCGTGGACGACGCGTCCGCGAGCCGGTACGCCATCGGCACCGTGCTGCGCCGGGCCGGTCACGAGGTCGTCGCGGTCGCGCGCGGCCAGGAGGCGCTCGGCGAACTCGACGTACGGCTGCGCAAGGGCACCCTGCCCGACGTGGTCCTCGTGGACGCGCAGCTGCCGGACATGAGCGGTGTCGAACTGTGCCGCCGGCTCAGGGAACGACCGCACATGGCCGCTCTGCCCGTCGTGCACTTCTCCGCCCGCCCCGTCGCCCCGGGGGACCGCTGCCCGGGCCTGGACACGGGCACCGAGGCGTACCTGACGGTGCCCGCCGAACCCGCGACCATCGACGCCGCGGTCCGGACCGCGGTGCGCGCCGCCCGGCTCCGCGCCGACGACCAGGCGCTGGTACGACGGCTCCGGCAGCTCTCGGAGACGATCGTCACCATCCAGTCGGCCCGCTCCCTCCAGGAGCTGGCCGACGCCGCCGCGGACGGCGCCGCCCGGCTCCTCGGCTGCCCCGCCGCCGTCTTCTTCCTCGACCAGAACGAGAAGCTGTACCGCGGCCTGTACCGGGAGCGCACCTCCCTCGCGCTGCCGGACGAGAGCGCCCACCGGGACGTGGCCGAGCTGCTGAAGCGGCTCACCCGGAACCAGTCCGGGGTCCGGATCACCACCGTGCCGGCGCCGCAGTGGCCCGCCGGGTTCTTCCGGCCCGGGGTGCAGCACGACGCCCGGCTGACGCTGCTGCTCACCCAGGACGGCAAGGTGCCGGTGTGCCTGGCCACGCCCACCCGCGGGCAGCGCCGGATCAGCCCCGAGAACGAGGCGCTGCTCGCCCAGCTGGCCCAGGCCACCGCGCTGGTCGCCGAGCCGCTGCTCATGTACCAGGTCGAGCGGCACGTCGCGCTCACCCTCCAGCACAGCTTCCTGCCCCGCCCGCACCAGCTGCCCGAACTGCCCGGCGTCGACATAGCGGTGCGGTACGAGCCCGCGTCCCGGGAGACGGAGATCGGCGGCGACTTCTACGCGGCCCTGCGCGTCGGCGACCAGGTGCTCACCGCGGTCGGGGACGTGGTGGGGCACTCACTGGAAGCGGCCACCGTCATGGTCGAACTCCGGCACGCGCTGCGCGCCTACTGCCTCGCGGAGAGCGACCCGGCCGCACTCGCCGACCGGCTCGACCGGCTGCTCCAGCACTACCACGCCGACGTCACGGCCACCGTCTGCCTGGCCCTGATCGACCCGGGGACCGGGCGCACCCGCGTCGCCAACGCCGGGCACATCCCGCCGCTGATACTCGGCGACGACGGCAGCGCCGAGTACGTCAAGGCGGCCGGTCCGCTGCTCGGGGTGGGCCTGCCGCACCCGCCGCCGACCGAACTGGTGCTCGCCCCCGCCGACCGGCTCCTCATGGTCACCGACGGGCTGATCGAGACCCGTGGCGTCGACATCGCGGTCTCCATGGAACAGCTCAGGGCCGCCGCCGTCGGCGCCCTGCCCGGCCTGGACGCCCTGTGCGACACCCTCCTCACCAGCTTCGGCCGCGACCGCGAGGACGACGTCGCCCTGCTGGCGCTGCGCCTCACCGGCTGAGGCCTTTCGCGGCGCACCCGATTAAGGGCAAGAGAAAATAGTACGCTGGTAACTCGTGCTCAATTTAATCGCGCTCCATTCGGCGTGCGCCTCTATTGCGCCGGATTGCGCCGGACATGGCCGTCATAACACCGTGCGCTCGCTGAATAGGGTGAGTTCCGCCGACCGCGTATTGTGCATTTCTTCTTACTGGCCGCATATTCCCTTCAGCGGTTCTCACCGTCGGGAGGGACACGCATGACGAGCCACGCAACCGAAGTCGACCTCGAAAGTCTGCTGAGCCGGGCGTTGGAGGACACCGGGACGAGCGCACGCTGGACGACCGACACGGACGAGATGTGGTGCCGCCTCACCCACCAGAGC
This sequence comes from Streptomyces sp. NPDC021562, assembly GCF_040640875.1. NCBI lineage: Bacteria > Bacillati > Actinomycetota > Actinomycetes > Kitasatosporales > Streptomycetaceae > Streptomyces > Streptomyces sp. NPDC021562. The sequence continues at coordinate 3,099 of NZ_JBFACN010000010.1, read as the reverse complement.
GGTATGCACCGCCGGCAGGGCTGGAAACTCCACGTCTCCGCGACGGCCGCCTCCGCCCCGGACGTTCTCGTCAAAGCCCTTGCCGTGCTGCTGCACGAAGAGGCGACATTCAAGTTCGTCCGGTCGCTGAAGCAGGTGAGCGCACTCAACTCCCGGGCCACCCCGCGGGGAAACTCGGGAAAGTTCATCACCGTCTACCCGCCTTCCGACGGCGCCGCCGCGCGAATAGCGCTCGCACTCCACAGGGCCACGGCCGGACTCGCCGGCCCCCGGATCCTGTCCGACCAGCCCTACGCCCCGAACAGCCTGGTGCACTACCGTTACGGCGCCTTCGTCGGCCGGCGGCGGCTCTCGGAACAGGGCCTGCTGGTGTGGTTCATCGAGGACCCGGACGGCAATCCCGTGGAGGACAAGCGCACCGGGCAGTACGCGCCACCCCCGTGGGCCGTCAGCCCGTTCCCCGCCTCCGTACCGCTGCCGCCGCAGCAGCAGAGGACGGCCAGGCGACCGGTGCTGCTCGGCGGCCGGTTCTCGGTACGGGAAGCGATCCGGCACACCAACAAGGGCGGGGTCTACCGGGGCACCGACGTCACCACCGGCGCACCCGTGGTGATCAAGGAGGCCCGGCCGCACGTCGAGGGCGACGCGTCCGGCTCCGACGTCCGCGACTGGCTGCGCGCCGAGGCCAGGACGCTGGAGAAGCTCAAGGGCACCGGACTGGCACCGGAGCCGCTCGCGATGTTCGAGACGGGCGGGCACCTCTTCCTCGCCCAGGAGGAAGTGCCGGGCGTGCCGCTGCGCACCTGGGTCGCCGAGCGTTTCCGTGACGTCGGCGGCGCACGCTACCGGACGGACGCGCTCGTCCAGGCCGGGCGGCTGGTGGAGCTGGTCGCCGCGGCCCACGCCCACGGCTGCGTGCTCAGGGACTTCACCCCGGGCAACGTCATGGTCCGCCCCGACGGGGAGCTGCGCCTCATCGACCTGGAGCTGGCCGTCCTGAAGGACGACGCCCCGCTCCCCACCACCGTGGGGACGCCCGGCTTCAGCGCCCCCGAGCGCCTGGTGGGCGCGCCCGTCTCCCCGACGGCCGACTACTACAGCCTCGGCGCGACCGTCTGCTTCGTGCTCGCCGGGAAGGTGCCGAACCTGCTGCCGGAGGAACCGGACACCAGGCCCGCCGAGCAGCGGTTCGCCGAATGGCTGACGGCCTGTGACGAAACGCTTCACCTCCCGGCCGGCGTACCCGAAACGATCCTCGGGCTGACCCGCGACGACCCGGCCAACCGCTGGACCCCCACGAGGGCCCGCACCACCCTCACCCCGCCGAAACCGACACCTCCGGCACACCCCCCGACCACACCGGCCTCCGCGACCACCGACCGACCGAAACCGGAACAACAGGCACCCCCCACGACCCGACCGCCCCACCCAGCCGCCGCACCGGACTCCTCGGCCGGACCGGACCCTGCGACCGGACCGGCGCACTCCTCGGCCGGATCGGACCCCGCGGCGGGGCCGGACCCTGCGGCGGGGCCGGACCCTGCGGCGGGGCCGGCCCACCCCGCCGCCGGATCGGACTTCGCGGCCCGACCTGACTCCTCGGCTGCACCGACGCTCCCCGCCGCCGTACCGGAGTTCGCGGTCCGGTCGGGGCGGAGTGAGGGGCTGGATGTTGCGGTGCAGGTGGCGATCGCCGGGATGGTGGACCATCTCGTCGACACCATGAACCCGGCCGACGACCGGCGGCTGTGGCCGGTGTCCACGTTGGCCGGCGAGACCGACCCCTGCACCGTGCAGCAGGGCGCGGCAGGCGTCCTGGCGGTCCTGACCCGGTACTTCGAGCTCACCGGCGACCCCCGCCTGCCCGACCTGATCTCCACCGCGGGCAACTGGATCGTCGCCCGTACCGGTACCCGTGCCATCCGTCCCGGCCTGCACTTCGGCGGCCGCGGCATCGCCTGGGCGCTGTACGACGCCGGACGCGCCGTCGACGACCGCGCGCTCACCGACCACGCGCTCGCCCTGGCCCTGGCCCCGCTGGAGCCGACCCCCAGCCACGACATCACCCACGGCTGCGCGGGCAGTGGACTGGCCGCCGCCCACCTCTGGCACCGCACCGGCGACCCGCGCCTGGCCGCGCTGGTCGTCGAAGCGGCCGACCGGCTGGCCGCCGCCGCACAACCCGAACCGTCCGGCGTGAGCTGGCCGGTCCCCGCGGAAGCGGTCGTCGAGGAGGCCGGCAAACGCTACCTGGGCTTCGCCCACGGGACGGCGGGCATCGGCTGCTTCCTGCTCGCCGCCGCGGCCGTCTCCGAGCGGCCGGAACACCTGGAACTCGCCCTGGCCGCGGGAGAGCACCTGGTCGCCAACGCCGTGCTGGTCGGCCGGGCGGCCCAGTGGCCGGCCCAGGCCACGGACCCGCCCACGGCCCCGTACTGGTGCCACGGTTCCGCCGGCATCGGCTCCTTCCTCGTCCGGCTCTGGCAGCGGACCGGGGACAAACGATTCGGCGATCTCGCCCGCGGCGCCGCGGGCGCCGTCGTGGAGCGCGCCTCACGCGCCGCCCTCGCCCAGTGCCACGGGCTGGCGGGCAACGGCGACTTCCTCCTCGACCTGGCCGACGCCACCGGGGACCCCGAACACCGGGCGGCGGCCGCGTACCTGGCCCGCCTCATCGTCTCCGAACGCGCTCACCGCGACCGCCACGTCGTCTTCCCCAACGAATACGGGGACGTCTCGACGAGCTGGAGCGACGGCTCCGCCGGAATCCTGGCGTTCCTCCTGAGGACCCGCCACCCGGACTCCCGGCCCACAGACTCCCGGCACTGGTACGTCCAGCAGCCGGGATGAGCGACAGGGACCCACCTGCCGCAACCGCTCACAGAAGGAGAAAGTCATGGAGAACCAGGCCCTCGAGCTGCTGGCCGAACTGCACGCCCTTCCGGAGACGGACCCGGTCGACTTCGACGGAGCGTCCTTCTCGGGCACCTGCGCGTGCGTCGGCCTGCTGACGCTGCTCAACACCGTCTGCGTGGGCATCAGCTGCGCCTAGCCGACACACTCCGGCCGGTGGCCGCCCTCGGGCGGCCCCCGCCCGGA
>NZ_JBFACN010000009.1:0-322803 GCF_040640875.1 Streptomyces sp. NPDC021562 | reverse complement strand
CCCCCAGCCTTCGGCCGGGGGGACCCCCAGAGCACGCACCTGACGCCGCGAGGCCGCCCTCCGGGCGACGACGGGAATTGTCAGACAGGCCCTAGTCCAGACGCGCCCGGGAAGGCCTTGCCGACGCCAGTACGGAGCGCAGACGGCGACCGGCCCACCGACGCCAGTCCGTGGCCCCGAACGAAAGCACCCGCAGCCGTGCACGCCCCTGGGCCGGACCGCCGGAGGACAACTACGGCGCCGCCGCCATGTCCTGGTGTGAGGCTGTCATGGCACACGCTGTCCTGTGGCGGGAGTGGGAAGCCGCCATACCTTCGTGACGAACAGGCCGGCGGCCTCGGCCGTCGCCCGCGCGTTGCCGGGCGTGGTCCGACCGGTCGGCCGATCACCCATGGTGATGATCCGATACGAGGAAAGTAGGCGTTCTACGCCGTGAAACCCCACTCCGGCACTACCCGAGCTGTCGTCCGGCAGGCGAAGGCGAGCAAGAGGGCGCGTCCGCCGCTCGGACCCAGTTGGTTTGCGGCCGTCATGGGCACCGGGATCGTCGCCGTCGCGGCAGCCACCCTGCCGCGACGGTTCCCAGGGCTGCGGGACGCGGCCACGCTGATCTGGTTGGCGGCTGCATTGCTGCTGGTCGTCCTGGCCGTCCGCTACGTCCGGCAGGGAACGCTGCGCGTGCACGCCGCAGATCCGATACAGACCCAGTTCTTCGGGGCGCCTCCGATAGCGATGCTCACCGTCGGCGCCGGGGCTCTGCTGCTCGGCCGGCGCGTGATCGGGGCGTCGGCGGCGCTGGATGTCGACTGGGTGCTGTGGTCACTCGGAACCGTGCTCGGACTTGCCACCACCTGCACGGTGCCGTACCTCATGGTCACCCGGCACCGCTTCGCACCGGACGCGGCGTTCGGCGGGTGGTTGCTGCCGGTTGTGCCGCCGCTGGTCTCGGCCGCGACGGGCGCCCTGCTCATCCCCCATGCACCGGCGGGGCAACCGCGGACGGCGATGCTGCTGGGCTGCTACGCCATGCTCGGGCTCGGCTCGGTGACGGTACTGCTGGTGCTGGCCATGGTGTACAGCCGCCTGGTGCACCATGAGGCGCCCACGGGTGCGGTGGTGCCCACCGTGTGGATCGGTGTGGGGGCGTTGGCCCAGTCGGTGACCGCACTGGGTGCACTGGCCACAGCCGCGCCGGGCGCGCTGCCCGCGCCGTACGTGCGGGGCACCGCAGTCGCGGCGCTCCTGGGCGGGCTTGGTGTGTGGGGCTTCGCCCTGCTGTGGCTGGTCCTCGCCACCGCGCTGACCGTACGAGAGATCCGGAAGGGACTGCCCTTCGCACCCACTTGGTGGTCCTTCATCTTCCCCCTCGGCGCCTATGTCACCGCGACCAGCGCCCTCGCCACCCGCACCGGCTCACAGCCGCTCATCTGGACCGCCGTCGCCCTCTACACCCTGCTCGTCGCCGGCTGGGCGGTGGTTGTCTGGCACTCACTGCGCCACGCCGCCGGGAACACGGGCCGGCCACCGGGCCCCGCGGACCCCGAAGCACCAGACGAGGCTCGGGAAGCCGTCACTGCGTCCCAGGTCGCGTGATGGCTGACTGCGATCCGCCGGACATCACCCCCCGGCAGCCCCGTCGAATTCTCTGGGCCTTGGGCCTCCTGCACGGCGAGCTGCGGGAACAGCACGGTCTGTCGCTCCACGGCTACCTCGTCCTCGGTGCTCTCGCGGAAGCCGCGGGCGAGTCCCTTCCCCATGCGCGACTGACGGCGTTTCTCGGCGAATCGGGGGACCGGATGTCCTACCTCCTCAGAGGCCTGCAGGCGGCAGGTCTGATCGAGCGTGATCGCTGTGCTCGAGACCGCAGGACGGTCAAGGTCACGCTGACCGACGCCGGACGTACCAGATTCACCGACGCCGAAAGGATCGCGCACATGGTGGTGCGCCGACACCTGGTACCCGGCCTGAACACCGCTCACGAGCAGCCAGGAGAACGGCCGTGACCACGAACGACCAGGCCGGCTGTCTCCAGCCGGAACTCGTTGTCATCCCCTGCGGCAGCCGCAAACTGGGACGGCCCGCGCGAGCGGCGGACATGTACATCGGCTCGTACCACCGTGCGTGCCGAAGGGCAGCCGAAGCGCTGCGGCCCGAACGTCTGCTGATCCTCTCCGCGGGCTACGGCCTTCTGGACCTCGACGACATCATCGAGCCCTACGACACACCCCATGGTGCGGCCGGTGCGGCAACGGCCGAGCGCCTCCTGGAACAGGCGGCCGAGCGTGGCATGGTGCACCTCGACCCGGTCGTCACCCTGGGCGGCGCGCGCCACACGGCCCTGGTCCACGCCGTCTGGCCGCACGCCCGCACACCGCTGGCCGGGACGCGCGGCATGGGTGAGCAAATGGCCCGTCTCGCAGCGATACGCGACGGACACGCTGAGAGGCCGTGAAGCCCTCCTCGGCCTCGCCACCCGCCCGATCACCCACCGAGACGTCCGACGCCTCTGTCAAGAACCCCTAGACGAGACCGAGTTGGTGCAGCATGCCGAGTTCGTCACTGCTGCCCCAGCGTTCGACGAGGTGTCCTTCGCCGTCGAAGCGGCTGATCTGCATGCCGCGGTAGCTCACCTTCCTGCCGGTCGCTGCTTGTCCCATCAACGGTCCCAGATGCGTCCCGGTGATGACGTAGGCGAAGGCAAGCTCGTCGTCAGTGGCCACCAAGTGCTCCACCTGGACGTGCAGATCGGGGAAGGCCGCCCGCAACTGGGCGAACATGTCCTTGTACCCGTCGGGCCCCGGCCCCTGGCCCGGGGCGGGATCATGATCGATCGCGTGGGGAGCGACGATGTCGTCCAGGGCGTCGAGATTGCCGGTGACGACGGCCTCTGCGAAGGCAGTCTGTGCGGCGATGTTTGCCTGCCGAGCCATGGGCGCTCCCGCGTACGTGTTGCCCTGCCCACTGACCTGTCCGTCGGCTGCCGGAGTCCGGTCCGCGTTGCCGTACCTCGACCGTACCTCGCCCGCACGCCCTCAGCACGTCTGGACCGCAGGCGGACCACCGCGTGCGGCGTCCGTGGTGCGGAAGCGTGCCCGGTAGGCGCCCGGCGTGATGCCGAGGTTGCGCGTGAAGGCCCGGCGCAGCGACTCCGGCGAGCCGAAGCCGGTGCGGTGGGCCACCGTGGCCATGGGGTCGTCGCCGCCTTCCAGCATCGCCTGGGCGGCCTCCATGCGGATCTGCTCGACATAGCGGGCAGGGGTCGTGGCCATCTCCTCGTGGAACAGGCGCGTCACATGACGGGTACTCACACCAGCTCGACGTGCCATGGCCGCCACGGTGTGGTTGGCGGCCGGGTCCTCGGCGACCGCGTCCAGGACCCGGCGCAGCATCTCCTGCCTGGCGTGCGGGGTGCGCGTGCGGACGCTGAACTGCGACTGGCCCCCCGGTCGCTGCATGAACACGACCATGTCCTTGGCCACCGCGCGGGCGGTATCTGCGCCGAGGTGTTCTTCGACCAGGGCAAGCGACAGATCGATGCCCGAAGTGACTCCCGCGGACGTCATGATGTGGCCGTCGCGGACGAACAGGGGGTCGGCGTCCACGGTGACTCGGGGGTAGCGCAGGGCGAGCTGGTCGGCGAAGCGCCAGTGCGTGGTTGCCGTGCGTCCGTCGAGGAGCCCGGCCGCGGCGAGGAGGAAGGCGCCTGTGCAGATCGACGAGGTGCGGCGACTGCGTGCGTCGAGGGCCCGTACCGCGTCGAGCAGCGCGTCGTCCTTGACAAGGGAGGGCCATTCGGGGCCGCCGGGGATGACGACCACGTCACTGGCGTTCGGGACCTGTCCGGCTGCAAGGTCGACGGTGAGTCCGGTGCCTGCTGCGGTGACCACGTCTGCGCCGTCCGGGGAGACCGTGCGGACGCGGTAACGGCCGCCGAAGTCGTTGGCCGATGCGAACACCTCGATCGGGCCCGTGACGTCGAGCAGGCGCACACCCGGAAAGACCAGCACGGTCACCAGCAGCGGTTTCCCGCCCGAGGGCCTGCCCTTCATAGTGCGCCTCACTTCCGACCGGTTGGACACCGTCCACCATAGCCCGAGTGAGTTTGATTATCGAACCCATGTCGGCCCGGTGTGACTCAGAAGCCATGTCCCGGCACGAGGGGGTCAGGGGCGCTGCTCACCGTCGGGCCCCGGCCGCTGCCGGCCGGCCGGCGACCCCCCGCCCTTCGCACCCACCGCCGGTGATCCGGGGCGGGAGCGGAGCTTGGCGGCTGCCATCGCCGCGAAGACAACGGCCCAGACCACCGCGGCGACCCACCCTCCCCAGCGGCCCATGGTCGTCATCCACGACGTACCGGTCACGCGTCCCAGTTCGTGCGTGGTGACCGCGTACATGCCCATCGGGAAGACGAGGTTCCACCAGCCGAGGTCGTAGCGCAGGGGGATCCGGCGCAGGACGTGCCGCCATACGCCCAGAGCCAGCAGCAGCGGGATCAGCCAGCTGGAGAACGCCCACAGGACGACGGACGAACCGACGACCGCCGGACGCGCGAGCAGCAGGCTGCCCGGCGGAAGGGAACTCAGCCGTACTCCGGCGAGCACGCAGATCGCCGCCGCCCCCATGAAGATCCAGACGGACGTCATGAGGCCCTCCGCCTGCACCGGCCGGGCCAGCAGCCTGGCCAGCACCATCGCGGCGGTCAGCAGGTACTGCAGCAATCCGACGGACCAGCACACCACCGCCAGCGTCGGCAGGACGTGGCCCTGGGTCGCCCCGGCCAGCGCGGCCGCGGCAACCGCCACCGACTCCGATCCCACCGCCCACAGGAACCACGTGCCGTTCACCTGGTCGAACGACGGGCTCCGCTTCAGGGTGGTGATGAGCGCCAGCGGAATGCCGTAGTCCAGCAGCAGCCACCCGAGCACCCCGAACGCCAAGAACGCCCCGGCCACCGCGGTGTGGCCGTCCGGCACGAGGCGCGCGGCCAGCACGTTGGACGAAATGGCGAGGGTGAGGAAGGTGAAGGCGCGCGGCGCGACGAGGTCCCCGACGAACCGCTGCCGGTGGCGCAGCAGCCGCCAGCCATAGGCCGGTACCAGCACGGCGAACCCGGCCAGGGCTGTCCAGAGCAGTACGGCGGAGGCGGTGCCGGCGCTGTTGACGTACAGGGCCGTGGAGACGATGCCGGTACCCATGACGAACGCGAGCGCTCCCGCGTTGAGGTCGGCCACCGCGGCGGAGACGACGGCGCGGTGTCCGTGCGGCCGGGGCCCGGGAGGGAGGTCGTCGCCGGCAAGCCATTCGGCGAGGACGGCGGTGTGGCTGCGGTCCATGTCCTGGGTGGCACTCAGCAGGGTAAGGCTGCCGTGTTCGGCCAGATCCCGCAGTCGGGCGGCCGCCTGCCGATGCTCTTGATCGTCCAGTTCGGTGAGGTAGCGGCGGCGGAATTCGTCGAACCGCAGGGGGTTGTGGCCGTACCAGCGCTGCAGTTCGGCGGACGGGGCGACTTCGCGCAACCATGCGTCGAGAGGCGCGCCTTGCCGGCGTATGCCCTCCGGCCAGACCCGGTCGACGAGAACCCGTTCGCCGACCTGTCCGTCCTCGGAAGGCGCCTGCTCATAGATGCTGCGGCAGGTGATCTGCTTGGCCATGATGCGCGCCAGCAGGCTCGTGCCGCTGCCCCTCCTCGATACCGCGGTGCGGTGGGCGGATGCGCGGAGCTGCCGGCGCCCACCGCACGAACCGCCGCTCACCGGAAGGCCGATGTCACGAGGGCCTCCTGCTCCAGGGCGTGCCGGCGAGCGGAGCCGACCGCGGGGGCGGGCGCCTCGGGCCTGCTGACACAGTCCACGGGGCGTCCGGCCAGCCGGTGCAGGCGCGGCGTGACGAAGGACCACGCGCCCTGGTTCTCCGGCTCCTCCTGCACCCACCGCACGTCAGCCGTCGCAGGGAAGCGCGCCAGTTCCGCCGTGAGTTCCTCCTGGGGGAACGGGTAGAGGCGCTCCACGCGGACGATCGCCGTGTCCGCCGAGCCCGAGGCCCGCCGGTGGGCGTCGAGGTCGTAGAAGACCTTGCCCGAACACAGCAGCACGCGCGTGACCAGGCCGGGGTCACGCGTGTCATCCGGCAGGATCGGGCGGAAGCCTCCCTGCGTGAACTCGGACACGGCGGAGGTGGCCGCCTTCGACCGCAACATCGACTTCGGGGTGAAGACCACCAACGGCCGTCCGGGGCCACCCAGCGCCTGCTGCCTGAGCAGATGGAAGTAGTTGCCCGGCAGGGAGGGCACAGCCACGGTCATGTTGCCCTGCGCGCACAACTGCAGGAAGCGCTCGATCCTGGCCGAGGAGTGGTCCGGCCCCTGCCCCTCCAGGCCGTGGGGCAGCAGCAGCGTCACCGCGGAGCGCTGTCCCCACTTCCCCTCGGACGAGGCGATGTACTCGTCGACGACCGTCTGCGCGCCGTTGACGAAATCCCCGAACTGGGCCTCCCACAGCACCAGCCCCTCGGGGCGGGCCAGTGCGTAGCCGTACTCGAAGGCCAGTGCCGCCAGTTCGGACAGCATCGAGTCGTACGGTGTGAAGCGCGCGGCCCGCGGGCCCAGGGTGCTCAGTGGCGTGTGCTCCGTGCCGGTGAGCCGGTCGGTCAGTACGGCATGGCGCTGGCCGAAGGTGCCGCGCCGCGAGTCCTGCCCGGCCAGCCGGACCGGGCAGCCCTCCAGCAGCAGGGAACCGATCGCCAGAGTTTCCGCGGTGGCCCAGTCGACCGCGCCGGTGTCGAGCATGGCCGCACGCCGGTGCAGCTGGGGCCCCACCCGCGGGTGCACGGTGAAGCCCTGCGGCAGCTCGGCCTGCGTGGCGATGACCCGCCGTGCGGTCTCCTCGTCGATCGCGGTCACCGTCCGGCGGGCTTCGCGCGGGGCAGCCCCTCGTCCGGCACCGGTGCCGGGAACGCCTCGGGCGGGAGCGGGCAGCACCCGGGTCTCTGCGAAAGCCCTCTCAAGATGGTCCTGGTAGTTGCGGCGGGCACCCGCCACCTGCCGCTCGTCGATGTCCCCACGGGCCACCAGGGACTCCGCGTACGACGTACGCACCGAAGGCTTGGCGTCGATGCGGTCGTACATCACCGGCTGCGTGATGGACGGGTCGTCGACCTCGCTGTGCCCGTGGCGCCGGTAGCAGACCAGATCGACCACCACGTCCTTGTGGAACGTCTGGCGGTAGTCGAAGGCCAGCCGCGCGACCCGGTCGACGGCCTCCGGGTCGTCGCCGTTCACGTGGAAGATCGGGGCCTCCACCATCCGTGCCACATCGGTGGCGTACGTGCTCGAACGGCCGGCCGCGGGCAGCGTGGTGAAGCCCACCTGGTTGTTGACGACCAGGTGGACCGTCCCACCCGTGCGGTAGCCGGGCAGTTGGGACATGTTCAGGGTCTCGGCGACCACACCCTGGCCGGCGAAGGCCGCATCGCCGTGAACGACGACCGGCAGTACCCGGAAGGGCCCGTCGGGGGTGGAGACCAGGTCCTGTTTCGCGCGCACCACTCCCTGCGCCACCGGCCCGACGATCTCCAGGTGCGAGGGGTTGGCCACGACCGAGACGGCGATCGTGCCACCGTCCAGGGAACGGTAGGTACCTTCCGCGCCCAGGTGGTACTTCACGTCCCCCGAGCCCTGCACCGACCGGATGTCCACCGCATCCTCGAACTCGTTGAAGATCTGGGCGTAGGACTTGCCGATGATGTTGGCCAGGACGTTGAGCCGACCGCGGTGCGCCATCCCGACGACGGCTTCGACCACCCCGTGCTCGATGGCTCGGAGCAACAGGGCATCGAGCAGTACGACGGCCGACTCACCGCCTTCGAGCGAGTACCGCTTGTGGCCCACGTACTTGGTCTGAAGGAACGTCTCGAAGGCCTCCGCGGCCCCCAACCGATAGAGGATCCGCAGCTGTTCGGCACGGTCTGGCCGGCGCTGCGGTGACTCGACGCGCTGCTGGATCCAGCGGCGTTCCCGGGAGTCCTGGATGTGCATGTACTCGTATCCCGCGGTGCGGCAGTAGAACTCCCGCAGGGCGCCGAGTACGTCGTCGAGTGTCATCGCGGCGTGTCCGGCGAATCCGTCCACCACGAAGTTCTCCGCCCGGTCCGCGTCGCGGAGTCCGAACGCGGCGATGTCGAGTTCCGGATGCGCGGCGGCGGCCCGCGACGTGAGCGGGTCCGTGTCGGCCATCAGGTGCCCGCGCACGCGATACGCGTGGATGAGCGCCGCGACCCGCACGGCCTTGCGCGCCGCCGCCTCACTGTCCTGGTTCCCCGGGCCGGCAGGAGGGTTCGGGAAGGGCACTGTGACCGAGGACGCGGCGATGGTGAAGAAATCCCTCCATGTCTGGTCGACCGAGGCGGGATCATGGAGATAACGCTGCCGCTGCTCGTCCACGACCCATTCGTTGAGCCCGAAATCCAGTCCCTGAGACACCGCTCGAGCAGTGTCCGATTGCGACGCCATGGCGTAGAACGCCTTCTTCCCTGTGCGAAGTCGTCGGATGCCGGACGCGGTCGGGGCCGGTCATCCGCCTGACGGTGCCCTGATCCAGCACCCCGCATTCCGTGCGGAGTCACCGCCTCAACCGCGTCGCACTCTCGACGCTAGGACGCCGCGGGCACCAGGCAGGACTGCCGGTCGGGCCACAACGACCACACATCAGGACATCCGCCGGACGCCCCCGCCGCCTGTCGGCATGCGGCCGGACGACCCCGTGCCCTGATCCGAGGGCTTCCTGTCCGCACGCCGGCGCCACTCAAACCTCGGGGAAGAGTGCGCTGAGCCGGAATTTCACGGCCCTGCCCTATCCCGGCCTGTACATCCCTCAGCCGTTGCTCGGAAAAACGCCCGACTCGACGAACGAGACCGCCTCACTCTGCGCAGCGCCTTCCGCGCCGGCTTCATTCACAGTCACGTTCCACCGAATGCCCGCATCGCCTGCACATGGCGGATTTCGGGCTCATTGCGCCCTGCGGGGCGGGGTGAAGACGTAGAGATCGAGAATGTCGGGGCTGGGAGCGATGCCGGGGCCGCCAGCCTGTACCCAAGCGGCGATGTCGTCAGTGGCGTCGGGATCATTGACGAGGCCGAGCCAGACCGGGCGGGCGCCGACGGCGCGAGCTGCGGCGGAGGGCTGGACGACGATCACGTTGGCGTGTTCGCACACGTCGAGGCAGTCCGAGACGCGGACAGGCACCTCCTCGGCCAGGCGTGCGAGCTGACGGTCGTGATCCACACCGGTGACTTTCGGGGTTCCGCAACAGCAGTCCCGGCAGACGACGACGCGGCACGGCGCCGGTTCGGCGGAGCCGTGCTCCGGGCCTGCTTCCTCAGGTCGCTGTCGAGGCATCGCTCGTCACACTCCTCTCCCGGCGAGATCCGTCCCGGGCGGCCGGGCGCAGGAAACGGATCACAGGGTGGCCCGGACCGTGGGTGACCTCGGCGCGGACGCCGTAGACCCGCTCGATGAGGCCGGGGGTGAGCACCTCGACGGGAGTGCCTTCTGTGACCGCACGGCCGTCGCGCAGGACGAGCAGGCGGTCACAGTACATCGCGGCAAGGTTGAGATCGTGCAAGGCGATCACCGTGGTCACCGGCAGTCCGGCGATCAGCTCCAGCAGGTCGAGTTGGTGCTGGATGTCCAGGTGGTTGGTGGGTTCGTCAAGGATGAGTTCGCGGGGTTCCTGGGCGAGGGCCCGGGCGATCTGGGTGCGCTGGCGTTCGCCGCCGGACAGGGTGTGCCAGGACTGTCCGGAGCGGTCGGCCAGTCCGGTGCGTGCGAGGGCTTCGGTGATGGCTTGCTCGTCGGCCGTCAAGGGGGGTGTCCACGCGCGGCGGTGCGGGATGCGGCCGAGGGCGACGACGTCCCGGACGGTCAGTTCGGTCTGTGTGTCGGCGTGCTGGCTGACGGTGGCGATGCGGCGGGCGGTGGCGCGGCGGCCGACCTCGGTGAGCGGGTGCCCGTCCAGGGTCACGACGCCGGCTGTGGGCGCGAGGATCCCGGCCAGCAGCCTGAGCAGCGTGGACTTCCCCGAGCCGTTGGGGCCGAGCAGGCCGACCGTCTCACCGGGGCGCAGGGTGAGGGTGACACCGTCGACGACGACCTTGTCGCCGATGCGCCGTACGACGCGGTCCGCGTTCAGGCTGCTCATGCTCTTCCCCGTCCGCGGTAGAGGACGGCGACGAACGCCGGTACGCCGATGAGGGACGTCACCACGCCCACGGGGACCTCCTGGGGGTCGAGGACGGTACGGGCGAGGGTGTCCACCCAGACCAGGAAGACGGCGCCGGTCAGTGCGGTGACCGGCAGCAGGCGGGCGTGCCCGGAGCCGGTCAGGGCGCGGGTGGCGTGCGGCAGGACCAGGCCGACGAAGCCGATCGCGCCCACGCAGCTGACGAGGGCGGCGGTGAGCAGCGCGGTGGCGCAGAGCAGGACCAGGCGAGTGCGGGCGACCCGGACCCCGAGTCCGGCGGCAGCCTCGTCACCGAAGGCGAAGGCGTCCAGGGTGCGGGCATAGCCGAGGCAGACGGCCATGACCACCGCAAGTACGGCCGTGCACAGCAGCACCTGTCCCCAGTCGGCACCGGTGAGCGAGCCGAGCAGCCAGAACAGCACACCCCGGGTGGTCTCGGCGTCCGCCGAGGTCAGGACGATGAACGAGGTCAGCGCCGAGAACAGCTGCATGGCAGCCACCCCGGACAACACGACCCGGTCGGTGCTGCCGCCGAGGGTGTGGCTGAGCAGCAGCACCAGGGCGAAGGAGAGCAACGCGCCGAGGAAGGCGCCCGCCCACAGGGGCACCACTGCCCCGCCCACTCCGAGAACGACCACGGCGACCGCCCCCGTGGAGGCGCCGGAGGAGACCCCTAGCACGAAGGGGTCGGCGAGCGGGTTGCGCAGCAACGACTGCATGACCGCTCCGCACACCGCGAGCCCGGCCCCGCAGACGGCGGCGAGCAGCGTGCGCGGCATCCGCAGGTTCCACACGATGCCGTCCCGCAGCGGAGCCAACGTGCTCTCGCCCAGGCCGATATGGGCCGCGACGGACGCCCAGACATCGCCGGTGGAGATGTCGGCGGGGCCGATCGTCACGGCCACGCCCATCGACACGAGCAGCGTGACCAGTCCCCCGCCCGTCAAGAGCAGGGCGCGACGCTCACTTGGCGAACCCGAAGTCACGCAGGCCGGCTGCGACCTTCTCGATCCCCTCGATCGTGCGGATGGACGGGTTCATCGCCTGCCCGCTCAGCAGGACGTACCGCTTCTTCTTCACCGCGGTCAGGTTCCGGGTGGCCGGGTCGGTCTCCAGGAAGCGGATCTTGGCCTCGGCGGTTTCCGCGGTCTGCTGCCTGCGGGTCAGGTCGCCGATCACGATGACGTCGGGGTCGCGGTCGGCGACGGTCTCCCAGCCGATCTGCGGCCATTCGTCGCGGGTGTCGGCGAAGGCGTTCTTCGCGTCGACCGCGCGGGTGATGGCACCGGGGGCACCGCAGCAGCCGGCGAGGTAGGGCGACTGGGAGTTGGCGAACCAGTACATGAGGGAGACGTCCGAGGCATGCAGTCCGGCGGTGGCCGTGCTCACCCGCTTCTTCAGGCCGGCGACCAGCCTCTCGCCGCGCTCCTTGACGCCGAACGCGCGGGCCAGATCGCGTATTTCCCCGTACACGGCGTCAAGGGTGAGCGGGGTGCTGCGCGAGCCGTCGCCACCGCTGTCGTTGTCCTTGCCGACCGAGCAGTCGGACGGGGAGACGTAGGTGGGCACGCCGAGCTTCTCGAACTGCTCGCGGGTGGCGACGCCGCCCTTGCCGAGGGTGGAGACGAACGAGGCGGTGACGAAGTCGGGTTCGGCGTCCAAAACCTTCTCGAAGGAAGGGTTGTTGTCGGCGAGCCGGGGCACGGACGCGTTGGCCTTCTCCAGGCCCTTCAGCACCGGGTCGGTCCAGGTCGCCGTACCGGCCATGCGGTCGGCGAGACCGAGGGAGAGCAGGATCTCGGTGGTGCCCTGGTTGAGGGAGACGGCCCGCTTCGGGGCGGACTTCACAATGACCTTGTGGCCGCAGTTGTCGAAGGTCACCGGGTAGCCGGCGGCGGAGGTCATCTCCGGCTTCACGTCCTCCGCGCCGGAGGAACCGCAGGCGGTGAGCAGCAGGACGGAGGCGAGGAGGAGAGCAGGAGTGCGGAGCACGGGCATGCCTCTGGGGTCGGGGCTCGTACGCGGAGCCTGGCCTACAGGTGTCCCCCACGCCGGGGCGAGGAGGTGCCAGCAGGTCTTCGGACTCGGGTTCGTCCGGCCGGGGCGCCTTCCCGGTCTCCCAGTGGCTCGCGTGCCCCGCCCGTCCCCCTCACCGCTGCGCGTCAGTTCCGGATTCGCACCGGATTCCCTGGCCTCGGGTGTGGCTCGACTGGCCCGACGAGGCTATCAAGTCCGCCGTACGGTCAGATGGTGCGCTCGGTCACGGGGTACGGCACGAAGGTGCTGGTGTCCTGGTCGATGCGCAGGGACTGCCCGAGCGGTGGTGCGCCCCGCTGGGGCCAGTCGAGGCGTACGCAGACCCGGCAGCCCGTGCCGGCGGCGGTCGGCGGGTTCTCCGGCAAACGCCTGGTCGCCGGTGTCGTGAACGGCCGCAACATCCTGCAACATCCCCACGGTGGGCCCGGGAGCTTCCGGGCCGCGCATGGCAGCGGGCCCGCCATCGCCCTGAGGCTGCGCCGCAGCAGCAGGCCGTGCACCTCGTGGTGCGCGCCGTTCAGGGCGGGCGAGCACCTGCGCCGGCAGTCCGAGCCCGGCGTCCTGGCCACCGGCACACTCCGTAGGGTCGGTGATCCAGGAGCGCGCTCTCGAACCCGTGCCGAACGGTCCCGGAACCATGTTTGATCTTTTGAGTGCCACTGCGGCAGGTGAATTCGGTTGCGACGGGGCCGGCGCGCCGGTGAGCTAACTCCATGGAAGGCGCCACGGAACAGGAGCGACGGGCGACGGCGGGAACGGCCCATCGGGGCATGCGGCAACCGGAGCCACGGCACAGGTCGGCGGTGCTTGTGGCCCTGATGCTGGCCGCCTTCACCTTCAACACAGCGGAGAACCTGCCGATCGGTCTGCTGGAGCTCATCTCCGGAAGCCTTCGGGTGTCAGTGTCAGCGGTCGGTCTCCTGGTCACCGGCTACGGCGTGACGGTGGCTCTCGCTTCTCTGCCGCTCGTCCACGTCACGCGCGCCATGCCGCGGCGCCATGTGCTCACAGTGCTACTGACCGTGCTTGTCGTGTCCAGCCTGATCGCGGCCCTGGCCTCCTCCTACTGGCTGTTGCTCGTGGCGCGGCTGCTGACCGCGCTCGCCCAGGCCTTGTTCTGGGCCGTGATGGGGCCGGTCGCGGTGGGCCTTTTCCCGCCCGAGGTCCGCGGGCGTGTCGTCGGTGCGCTGTCCGTCGCAGGTTCTCTCGCCCTCGTGCTCGGTGTTCCCGCCGGGACCTGGCTGGGCCGACAGAGCGACTGGCAGGTGCCCGTCGCCATGCTGGCGGCTCTGGCGGGCGTCTCCCTGGTGACGATCGCCGTTCTGCTGCCGACCTCGCGTCCGGAAGAAGAACCCGCCGCCTACGCAAGCAGTCCCGACGTCCGGCGGTTCGGGACAGTGCTGACGACCGGGACCCTCTCCGCCACCGGGGCGTTCACCGGATACACGTACATCGTGAAGTTCCTGGGCGGCGTGAGCGGGTTCTTCCCGAACGCGGTCAGCGTCCTGCTCGTGGTTTTCGGTGTCGCCTGTCTGGCCGGGGTGAGCATCACCGGGGCACTGCTGGACCGCTTCCCGCGGTCCGTGCTGCCCACGGCCGTAGTCACACAGGCGGTGGGCATGCTCGGCTTGTACGCGGTCGGCACTCATCCGGTGGCGGCGGTGATGTTCCTGGTCCTGATGGGCGGAGCGCTCGGGCCGGTGTTCATGGTCACCCAGAACGAGATGCTGCACTGCGCGCCGGGCCGAACGGACGTCGCCCTCGCGGCGAACTCCGGCGCCTACAACGCCGGCATCGCGGCCGGCGCAGCAATCGGAGCACTGGTCCTGTCGCTCGCCGACGTGCGAGGCGTCTTCCTCACCGGCGGGCTGCTGACCGTCGGGGCCTGCGCAGTACTACTCGGCGGTCGGCTGCGCCCTGCGAGCCCACTCCAACGCTCCCGCTCGACCGACTCGGATTCACTGCCCTCCGGCTCAGAGCTCAGGACACCAGTGCGTAGATCAGCAGACCCACCATGAGGAGGCCAGCGGCCAGCCAGACCGAGCAGGCGAGACTGAACGCGAACCCTTCCCAGTACTCAGCCCGCCGACCTTTCGGAGTGTCGGTGCGCCACTTCGACGGGATGCCGACGCGACCTTCGGCGATGGCCACTGCGGCCCGCCGGACGTCCCCCGGGTGATATCTGTGGTAGGTCGGCGCAGCCCCGTAGGTGCCCCGGCTCTCCCCGCCGAACGTGCGGACGCGGACATCCGCACGGTGAGCGACGTTCGGTAGATAGTGGGCCCGCACCGGCCAGACCTTGGCGACCTGGTGACCCGTCAGCCAGGGCTCCTCCTCGTCCGCCGACTCGGACGCTCCTGGTTCCGGCGTGCTCGGCATGTTCCCCCCCTCGATGCGGCAAGCCTCCAGTACATACCCGCTCCTTCGCCTACGGACAGAGAACCGGCGCCGCCGACTTCAGGCAGCGTGCGACGCCGGCGTCTCGTCGGCAAGGAACCGGACTCAGTGCCGGTCGGAGAAGAGTCCTCAGCGGGTTCCAGCGGACGCAGTGGCCGGGCCGGCGCCCAGAGCCGTGTCGGCGACGGCTGAAAAGTGGACCAGTGGCGACGCTTAAGGAACCGCCAAGCAGCTCAGGTGTCCCGCCTGGTTCAGCCCCGGAGGGTGGCGAGCCAGTCGGTCAGCAGGTGGTTGACCTCGTCGGGGCGCTCCTGCTGGATCCAGTGGCCGCAGGCGTCCAGGATGTGGGAGGCCGACAGGCCGGGGAGGGTGGTGGGGTAGGCGTCGATGGCGTCGGACATCCACGTGGTGGAGGCGTCCAGGGCGCCGCCGATGAACAGGGACGGCTGCTTGACCGGGGCTCCGCGGTGCGGGGCGAGTTCTTCCCAGTCGCGGTCCATGGTGCGGTAGCGGTTGAGGGCGCCGGTCAGGCCGGTGCGCTCGAACTCCCCCGCGTAGACGTCGAGGTCGTCCTCGCCCAGCCAGGCCGGGAGGACCCCTGTGGGGAAGCGGTCGCGCAGCCGGCCGCCGGCGCGGGCAACGAAGTGGGGGTCGGGCTCGCCCGGGGCGGGCATGGTGTCGGCGGACAGGGCCGCGTAGAAGCCCGCGAGCCAGCCTCGGACGTCGGGCTCGATCTCCGCCTCGGCGCGGCCGGGCTGCTGAAAGTAGGAGACGTAGAACTCCTGGTCGGGACTGCCGATCTGGCCGAAGACGTCGGTCGGGCGGGGGCCGCCGGGCGGCGCGTAGGGGACGCTCAGCAGGCCGACGGCACGGAAGACCTCGGGGTGGAGCAGGGCGGAGGTGGAGGCGATGCCGGCGCCCCAGTCGTGGCCGACGACCACCGCGTCCTCCTCGCCGAGGGCACGCACGACGGCAACGTTGTCCTCCACCAGGTCGAGCATGCGGTAGGCGTCGGTCGCCTCCGGTTTGGAGGAACGGCCGTAGCCGCGCACATCGATCGCCACCGCCCGGTAGCCCGCCGCGGCGAGAGCGGGGAGCTGGCGGCGCCAGGAGTACCAGGACTCGGGGAAGCCGTGGACTAGCAGGACCAGCGGGCCGGTGCCCTGCTCGACCAGGTGCAGGCGCCCGGCCGGGGCCTCGACGGTGCGGTGGCGGAGCTCGGCGGTCGGCTCGGGCGGCATGGGCTTCTCCTCGGTTCACGGGCGGACGCGGCTACCCGTCGATCATGCGGCGCGGCACCCGCTCGACGCCATCAGCCTTGCCCGCCTGGCAAACTCGCAGGACAGAGGGGTGGAGCGGCACGGCGAGAAGGAGCGGGAAAGGTGGCAGTCGACGACGTGGGCGGCACGCCGGCAGCGATGGGGGCCCGGTTGCGGGCCGCGCGCGAGCACCGCAGCGCGACGCTCGCCGGTGTCAGCTGCGCGACCGGCATCTCGACCAGCACGCTGTCCCGGATCGAGACCGGCCGGCGCAAGCCCACCCTGGAGGTGCTGCTCCGGCTGTCGAAGGAGTACGGCGTCTCCCTGGACGAACTGGCCGGCACCGCGCCCGCCCCCGCGCCCGCCCCCGCCGCCGAGCCGCGCGCTTCGGCGCCGCTGAGCTTCGGGGATGACAAGGCGGTGCTGCCGTTGACCCGGTACGTCGGCGGCCTGCACGCCCACAAGCACGTCCTGCCCGCTGTCGAGGGTCCGCCCGCGCGGCCGCGGCAGGTCTCCCACGAGGGCTACGAGTGGCTGTGCGTCCTGTACGGGCGGCTGTGGCTCGCGCTCGGAGACCAAGACCTCGTCCTGACTGCCGGGGACGTTGCCGAGTTCGACACCCGCACCCCGCACGGGGTGGTGAACGCCGGCTCCGGCGGGCCTGTTGAGTACCTGATCATGTTCGGGCCCCAGGGCGAGCGCCTACGGCTGCGCACCTCTCCGGCAGTCGGCCGCGGGAACCGCCAACCGGATCGCGCCCGGGCCGGCCGCGAAGCGCAGCCGTAGGATCCGGAAGCCGTTCCGACGGCGGCTGACGGGTCCCCGGGCCCCTGCCGGCGGTCAGCAGCCGGGTAAAGCTTGCTGCCCGCCTCCGGCGCACTGAGCGCGGGAAGCCGACCGGCAGCTGATCAGGGCCCTGAACCAGCGCGAGTGTCCCGGCCGTCAGTCGGGCGCCACTTCCGAGACCAGCACCCGGACGCGGGTCTCGATGGCGTCGCGGATGGGGCGTACGGCGTCAACGCCCTGCCCGGCCGGGTCGTCGAGCTGCCAGTCGAGGTATCGCTTGCCGGGGAAGACGGGGCAGGTGTCGCCGCACCCCATGGTGATCACGACGTCGGACGCCTGGACGGCCGCCACCGTGAGGATCTTCGGGGTCTCGGCGGAGATGTCGACGCCGACCTCCTTCATCGCCTCCACGACGGCCGGGTTGACGGTGTCCGCGGGAGCCGAGCCCGCGGAGCGGACCTCGATGCGGTCGCCCGCGAGGCGGGTGAGGAATGCGGCGGCCATCTGGGAGCGGCCGGCGTTGTGGACGCAGACGAACAGCACCGACGGACGCGGCGTCGTGGAAGAGCTCATGAGCAGGGGCTTTCTCGGGAGGACGGATCGGTCAGGAGACGGCGGGTTCTGGTTCGCCGTGCGGGACGACGACCTCGTCCGGGACGGGCGCGGGACGGCCGTAGACCGCGGCGACGGCCCCCAGCCCGAGTCCGGCTCCGAGCAGTTGGGCCGCGATGAACGGGGCGAGGGAGGCAGGGGCGATGCCGGCGAAGGTGTCGGTGAACGTCCGGCCGATGGTCACCGCCGGGTTCGCGAAGGAGGTGGAGGAGGTGAACCAGTATGCGGCCCCGATGTAGGCGGCCACCGCGGCCGGGGCGAGTGAGGCGCGGCCGATCCGGCTGAGGCCGAAGATCAGCAGGATCAGCCCGGAAGTCGCGACGACCTCGGCCAGCAGCAAGTGGCCGGCGGACCGGTCGTGGGTGGAGAACTTGACCAGGGGCTCGGCGAACATCGCGTCGGCCAGGAGCGCGCCGCCGATCGCGCCGGTGACCTGGGCGGGCACGTACGCGGCGACGTCTCGCAGGGCCAGGCCGTCCGGATCACGACGGCCGGTGAACCAGGCGGCGAGCGTGACCACCGGGTTGAAGTGCGCGCCGGACACGGGCCCGAGCAGCAGGATGAGCACGCCCAGGCCGAAGA
The DNA here is from genome assembly GCF_040640875.1 of Streptomyces sp. NPDC021562. Lineage (NCBI taxonomy): Bacteria > Bacillati > Actinomycetota > Actinomycetes > Kitasatosporales > Streptomycetaceae > Streptomyces > Streptomyces sp. NPDC021562. The sequence continues at coordinate 304,894 of NZ_JBFACN010000009.1, read as the reverse complement.
CCGTGGCGAGGGAGTTGGCGAGCAGTTGCACGCCGACGTCGTGCGACAGCTCGGTGGCCTGGATGCCGGAGCCGACGACCACCGTCACCAGCAGTCCGGTGCCGATCGCCTCGGCGGTGACGCGGCGGCCGAGGGAGGCGTTCACGCGGTGACTCCGGCGGGCCGGGTGGTGGCCAGGAACGCGGCGAGCTTGTCCAGGACGCCGGGCAGCACCCAGTAGTAGACCCAGGTCCCGCGGCGCTCGCAGTCGATCAGGCCGGCTTGGCGCAGGAGCTTGAGGTGGTGGGAGATCGTCGGCTGGGACAGGTCGAAGGCCGGGGTCAGCTCACACACGCAGACCTCTCCGCCCTGGCCGCGGGAGGCGATCATCGACATCAGCCGCAGCCGGACCGGGTCGCCCAGGGCCTTGAAGACCTTCGCCAGGTCAGCGGCCTGGTTCTCGTCCAGGGGTGCGGCGGACAGGCCAGGGCAGCAGGCGGCGTCCTGGCCGATCACCTCAAGCTCTTGTTTCGACATGCGTCTATGTTGACGTTCTTCGATCCAAGGCGCAAGGTTGCATCAACAAACGTCAATACAAGCCGTTCCGGGCCGTGGTGAGCCCGTCATCCGGGAGTGAGTCATGAGCGAGCAGACCAGCACCGACCTGCGTGAAACCGTCCGCCAGCGGTACGCCGCGGCGGCCGTGAAGGTCACGGAGGGCACCGCCGCCTGCTGCGGGCCCGAGCCGGTCGAGGTCGACGAGAACTTCGGCTCGACCCGCTACGCCGCCGACGAGCGCGACGCCCTGCCCGCCGAGGCCGTCGCCGCCTCCCTCGGCTGCGGCAACCCCACCGCCGTCGCCGAGCTCCGCGAGGGCGAACGCGTCCTCGACCTCGGCTCGGGCGGCGGCATCGACGTCCTCCTGTCCGCCCGCCGCGTCGGCCCCACCGGCAAGGCGTACGGGCTCGACATGACCGAGGAGATGCTCGCCCTGGCCCTCGCCAACGCCGAGAAGGCCGGCGCGACGAACGTCGAGTTCCTCAAAGGCGCGATCGAGGCGGTCCCGCTGCCCGCGAACACGATCGACGTCGTGATCTCCAACTGCGTGATCAACCTGTCCGTAGACAAGCCCGCCGTCTTCGCCGAGACCTTCCGCGTCCTCAGGCCCGGCGGCCGGATCGGCGTCTCCGACGTCGTCGCCGACGACGCCCTCACCACCGAACAGCGGGCCGAGCGCGGCGACTACGTCGGCTGCATCGCCGGCGCTCTGTCCTTCGCCGAATACCGCGCGGGGCTGGAAGCGGCCGGGTTCACGGACGTCGAGATCACCCCGACCCACCAGGTCGCCGACGGCATGCACTCCGCCATCGTCCGCGCCAACAAGCCTCACACCGGCGTCACCGGACCGGACGACTCCACGACGGACGACTCCTGCTGCGGCGTCACTGCGTGCTGCACCCCGGCCGAGCAGGCGACCGACCCGTCCGTCACCGCCGGCGTGGCCAGGAGCACCGCTGAGTGCGGCTGCCATGACTGAGGACGTACCCCACAGCAAGGCGCTGTGCTCGCCTCAGCGACGGCGCCACACCTGAACCTCATCGGGCGACGTAGCCGCCGTCCACGGGCAGGGCGACGCCGACGACGAAACCGGCTCCGGGGCTGCACAGCCACAGGACCGCCTGGGCGATCTCGTCGGCGGTGCCGAGCCGGTTGACCGGCTGGCCGGCCTCCGCGCCGGTCCTGGACGTGCTCGCCCGGGTGCTCCGCCTGGACGACGACGAGCGCGGTTACCTCTTCCAGCTCGCCGGCAAGACCATCGCCCGCACCCGGGGGCGGGGCCGGCAGAAGGTCCAGCCTCAGTTGCAGCGGGTGCTGGACGACCTCACCGCGACCCCGGCGATCGTCCAGGGCCGGCGCGGGGACGTCCTGGCCTGGAACGCGCTGGCGGCCGCGCTGGTCACCGACTTCTCCCGGGTCCCGGAGAAGCACCGCAACTACCCGCGGCTGATCTTCACGGACCCGGCCCTGCGCACCCTGTACGCCGACTGGGAGGCTTCGGCGAGACTCGCCGTGGCGCAGCTGCGGATGGAGGCGGCGAAGTACCCCGAGGACCCCCGGCTGATCGAGCTGGTCGGTGAACTGTCCCTGCGCGACAAGCAGTTCGCCCAGTGGTGGGGTGATCACAAGGTCGCCGGCCGTACGGTGGGCACCAAGACCCTCGACCACCCGGTCGTCGGCGAACTCGTCCTGGATTGGGACACCCTCACCGCCAGCACCGACCCCGACCAGCACCTCACCGTCTGGACCGCCGCTCCCGGCTCCCCCACCCACGAACGGCTGCGCATCCTCTCCTCCTGGGCGGCCGAACAGCATCTGTCGGCGTCGCAGCCGGTGAGCTGACGGCGTCGGCCGCCCGGCCGCCCGTCCGCCCGGGGGGGGAGCACCGCTCATCCGTCGTGGCGGCCGCGGGAGGCCGACGCGGTGCTCGGCCGGACGTCCTCGGTGGCGGCCCAGGTGGCGAGCAGCCGCAGAGCGTCGTGGTCGGAGGTGCCGGGCGCGGCGCTGTAGGCGGTGAGGGTCAGACCCGGCTGGGCCGGCAGTTCCATGGCGTCGAAGTCGAGGGTGAGGGCGCCGACAGCCGGGTGGTGGAAGGACTTGCGGCCGGTGTGGTGCAGGCGCACGTTGTGCTTGGCCCAAGCGGTTCGGAACTCCTCACTGTGGGTGACGAGTTCGCCGATGAGGCCGGTGAGCTCGGTGTCGTGCGGGGCACGGCCGGCTTCCGTGCGCAGCAGGGCGACGGTGGTGTTCACCGACGCCTCCCAGTCGGGGAAGAAGTCACGGCCGCCTGGCAGGAGGAACTGGGAGCGGGCGATGTTGGCGGTCTGCGCGGTGGGAGTGGGGAACAGGGGTGCGTAGAGGGCGCGGCCGAGGGTGTTGGTGGCGAGGATGTCCAGGCGGCCGTTGCGGATGAAGGCCGGCGAGTCGGTCATGGAGCGCAGGACCCGCAGGACGCTGTCGGGGAGCGGGCCGCGGGCGTGCCTGCGGCGGGCCGGGCGTTTGGCGGCGGCCCTGGCGAGGTCGAACAGGTGGGCGCGTTCGGCGTCGTCGAGTTGGAGGGCGTTCGCGACGGCGTCGAGGACTTCCTCGGAGGCACCGGCGATGTGGCCGCGTTCCAGACGGACGTAGTAGTCGATGCTGACGCCGGCGAGCAGGGCGACTTCCTCACGGCGCAGGCCGGGCACGCGCCTGTTGCCGCCGTAGGCGGGCAGCCCGGCCCGCTGCGGGGTGATCTTGGCGCGTCGGGAGGCCAGGAACTCGCGGATGTCGCTCTCGGTACTCACCGTTCCAGGCTAGGGCGGCCGACACACCTGTGGGGGGTCCTGTCAGTACCTGTAGGCGCAGACCCTTCTTGACCGCCTTGAGCTGCTGTTTCCTCGACGACGGAAGCCGATGTCCATCACATGGAGCAAGGAGTCATCTCTCATGGCGAAGCAGTCCGCACCCCAGGCACTGGCCGGGATCGCACCGAAACTGGTCGAGGTGACCGACCAGGTCCTGTTCGGTGACGTGTGGGAACGGCCGGGGCTGTCGCCGCGCGACCGAAGCCTGGTGACCGTGAGCGTGCTGGCCGCCCTGTACCGAGGCGAACAGCTCGACCACCACCTGGGCGTCGCCCTCGACAACGGGCTGAGCGTGGCGGAGCTGTCCGAGGCGATCACTCACCTGGCCTTCTACGCCGGCTGGCCCAACGCCATGTCAGCGATCACCCGGCTGAAGAGCATCGCCGACCAGCGCGGCGTCTGACCCGCACATACGACTGCCTAGGAACGCAAAGGAATCGATCATGGAACTGCTGACGAAGCCGCCGACGATGAAACTGCCCGGGAAGTGGTTCACCGGGGACGCCTGGGCGGATGTGATCCACCGCGGTGAGGAGCCGTCCCGGGCCCGTGCCAACGCGGTGCGTTTCGCACCCGGTGCCCGCACCGCCTGGCATGCGCACGGCCTGGGCCAGACGCTGTACATCGTCGAGGGCATCGCCCTGATCCAGTCCCGCGGCGGCGGCATCCTCGAAGCCCACCCCGGCGACGTGGTCTGGACCCCGCCGGGCGAGGAGCACTGGCACGGCGCCGCCCCCGACCACTTCATGGTCCACATCGCGCTGTGGGAGACCGACGAGGTCGACTGGCTCGACCACGTCACCGAAGCCGAGTACACCGGCCCGCGCCGCAGCAGCCGCACCGCCTGACCCGCCCTCCCGTGGCCCCGGATGTCAGCCGACCACGTCGCTGAGCCGCGGCTGCGGCACCCTGCGGTGGATCGGCCCACGGTCGACGAGGTCTCCGCGTCGATGTCGTGGATCGCGGCGGACAGCTTGCCGCGAAGCACGGCGACGACGGTGTGCGGCCGACAGCGCGGGGCGTTGCCGAAACCGCCGCCGAGCGTTCGACGGTCCGTGCCGGTGACGCGGGTGCAGGAGAAGGGATGCACGGTTCACCTCCCACCCGCGGCCTGCTCGACCGCGCGCACGGCCCTCCTGGATGCAGGCGACGCCGGACATGATCTGGCCGGGGTGCAGTAGCCGCCCTGGAAGGCGTCCTCGTCGATGAACGCCTGCTGCCGCGACTGCAGTTCGTCACCGCTTGCCGGGCCCTCGATCGGGTGACCTCGGCGCCCTCCAGCCGGACGGCGAGCGTCAGGCAGGAGTTGACCCGTACTCCGTCGACCAGCACCGTGCACGCTCCGCAGGCACCGGCGATGAAGGCGCGCCGTCGTCCTCACCGGCTCGACGGGGCGGCCGGTCACCCGGGGAGTCGCACAGCACCGATACCGCTGATGCCAGGGAGAATCTCATCCCCCTTGCGTTGCCTTGCAGTTGCCTTCGAACCTGCTCCTCCTGGAAGTAGGAACGGCGAACGTAGGCACATCCCGTGCCTGGGTAACCGCCGGGCAGCGCGGCATGCTCGACTCCGTGTCCGGCCGGAAGGCAGCCGGACGCGAGAGCACGCTAGGAGACCCCACATGACCACCGTCGCCGCCTACGCCGCCCCCGCTGCCAAGGCTCCCCTTGAGCGCACCACCGTCGAGCGCCGCGAGGTCCGCGAGCACGACGTCCTGATCGACATCAAGTTCGCCGGCATCTGCCACTCCGACATCCATCAGGTCCGCGAGGGCTGGGGCACCGCCATCTTCCCGATGGTGCCCGGCCACGAGATCGCCGGCGTCGTCTCCGAGGTCGGCCACGGTGTCACGAAGTACCAGGTCGGGGACCGGGTGGGCGTCGGCTGCTTCGTCGACTCCTGCCGCGAGTGCGACAACTGCCGGGCCGGTCTGCAGCAGTACTGCACCGGCGGCGGCACGATCCAGACGTACAACCACCTCGACAAGGACGGTGAGCCGACCTACGGCGGCTACTCCGAGAAGATCGTCGTCGACGAGAACTACGTCGTGCGCATCCCCGACGGTCTCGCCCTCGACGTCGCCGCCCCGCTGCTCTGCGCGGGCATCACCCTGTACTCCCCGCTCAAGCACTGGGGTGCCGGTCCCGGCAAGAAGGTCGCGATCGTCGGCCTGGGCGGCCTGGGCCACATGGGCGTCAGGATCGCGCACGCGCTGGGTGCCGAGGTGACGGTCCTTTCGCAGTCCCTGCGCAAGAAGGACGACGGCCTGAAGCTGGGTGCCGACCACTACTACGCCACCAGCGACCCGAAGACCTTCGAGGACCTCGCCGGCACCTTCGATCTGATCGTCTCCACGGTCTCCGCCCCGCTGGACTTCACCGCGTACGTCAACCTGCTGAAGATCGAGGGAGCCCTGGTGAACGTGGGGGCCCCGGAGGAGCCCGTCTCCGTCAACGTCTTCCCGCTGATGACGGGACGCCGGTCGATCGCCGGTTCCGCCATCGGCGGCATCCCCGAGACCCAGGAGATGCTCGACTTCTGTGCGGCGCACGGCTTCGGCGCCGAGATCGAGGTGATCAGCGCGGACCAGATCAACGCGGCGTACGAGCGGGTACTGAACAGCGATGTGCGCTACCGGTTCGTGATAGACACCGCGACGATCTGATCGCTGTTCTGCGGCCGTTGGGCGCGGTGAAGACGGCGGCGAAGACGGCCGGCGCTGTGAGGAAGAGCAGGCGGCGGCCGAGCAGGTCGGCGGTGCGGCCGCCGCGCGTAGCAGAGAACGCTCCCCCTGTGCGGGGAATACCGGGGTTGGTCAGGCGGAGCTGCTGGTCGACCGGCTGGGGTCCGCGGCCCAGGACGCCAGCAGGCGCAGGCTGTCGTGGGTGGGTGTGCCGGACTCGGCGGTCCAGACGATGATCTGGAGGTCGGGGTCGGCGGCCCAGGTGACGGCGTTCCAGTCGAGATGCAGGTCCCCGACGACGGGGTGGCGCAGGTGCTTGCTCCCGGTGTCCCGGACGGCGACGTGGTGGGCGCCCCACCATTGCCGGAACTGGTCGTCGCGGACCGAGAGTTCACCCACCAGAGCGGCGAGCTGCGGGTCCCCGGGGTTGTTCGTGTTGTGCATCCGCATCTGGGCGATGGCCAGCCGGGTGACGCCCTCCCAGTCCGCGTACAGCTCGCGCATCGTGGGGTCGGTGATGAGCAGCCTGATGTAGTAGCGCTGGTCCTCGGGGATCTGTCGGAAGTCGGTGATCAGGGCGGCGCCCATGGCGTTCCATGCGACGATCTCGGTGCGCGGTCCGATCACGAAGGCCGGGGTGTGCGCCATGTCGTCGATCATCCGCTGCAACTGCGGATGTGTCCTGGGACGCGGCCGGCGGCGGGGCGGACGGAACTCCTCCTTCGCCGCCAGCTCGTACAGATAGGCACGCTGGTCGTCGTCCAGGCGCAGGACCCGGGCCAGGGACTCCAGTACGGACGGCGAGGGCTGGATGCGGCCCTGTTCGAGGCGGGCGTAGTAGTCGGTGCTGATGGCCGCCAGTACGGCGACCTCCTCACGGCGCAGACCCGCGACACGCCGCGGGCCGCCGTCGGGCAGGCCGACGGCGGCAGGGTCGAGCTCGGCGCGGCGCGCCCTGAGGAAATCCCCCAGGTCATGGCGGTGAGGATCGTGGCTCATGCCCTCACCTTGGCACCGGAGTGCCGCATTGTCAGGGGGAGGGATCTCTCCCTGGTTCAGCGGACGCGGCTCCCCTTGCCGTGCGGCTGAGAATTGGCCGCCGATGAGGGCGTCCGGTCAGCCGAGGATCTTGACGATCTCGTGGGCCAGCGGGACCGCCGAGGCGGGGTTCTGGCCGGTGAGGAGGGTGCGGTCCACTTCGAGGTGGGGGGCGAAGTTCTCCTCGCCCCTGCGGTAGTCCGCGCCCACGTCCGAGACGAGGCGGTCCTCCAGGAGCCACTTCGCCCGGTCGGCGAGGCCGTTCTGGATCTCCTCGGAGTTGGACAGGCCGGTCAGGCGGTAGCCGGCGAAGGGGGACTTGCCGTCGGCGTCCACCGTGGACAGCAACGCGGCCGGGCCGTGGCAGACCAGCGACACGATTCTGCCGGAGGCCAGCCAGTCGCCGAGCAGCCGGCCGGCCGCGGGGTCGTCGGACAGGTCCTCCATCGGGCCCCAGCCGCCGGGCACGAACACCGCGTCGTGGTCGTCGATGTCCACGTCCTCGATACGGACCGGGTTCGCCAGTTCGGTGGCCGCCGCGAGCGCGGCCCGCATCTGCCGCGCGCCTTCCTCGCCGCCGTTGAAGTCCGGGGTCAGGCTGAGCGCGTCGGCGGTCGGCGGGACGCCGCCCGGGGTGGCTGCCGCGATCTCGTAGCCGGCCTCCTTGAAGACGCCGTACGGGCCGATGGCCTCCTCGGCCCAGAAACCGGCGGGCTGCTCGAAGCCGTCGGCCAGGGTCCAGTGGTCGGCGGCGGTGACGAGGAAGAGGATCTTCGCCATGGTTTTCTCCCTGCGGGGTGGGTCGAGGGTGGTCAGTTGTCGTTCGCGGCCAGCTGGACGACGTGGCTGTCGGCGGCCTGGACCAGGTGGGTGAGCTTGCCGCCGCTCACCGTCCACAGGTGGATGAAGCGGGCGTCCGACTCGGCGCCGGACTTGGCGACCGCGTGGTAGTGGCCGCGGACGAAGACGTGTTCACCGGCGTCGTAGAACTCCTCGGCCACCCCGCCGAAGGAGGTGAAGCGGGGTGCGAGCCGGCCGAAGAAGTCGGCTCCGGCGCTCGCCCACGTCGTGTAGACGCCGCCGTGGGGGAAGCCGGGGGTGATGTCCCAGACGATGTCGGGGTCGATGACCTCGGCGACGACGTCCGGGGCCATGCCGGAGTCGTAGAGCCGGCGGACGAGGGCGACGTTCGGGGAATCGGACATGGGGGTGCTCCTCGATGATCTGCGGTGGGTGTCTCGGGCGGTGTCTCAGGCGGCGAGCGCGGCGCGGCCCGCCAGGAAGAACGCGGTCTGCCGGGCGACGCGGGCGCCGAGGCCCTCGGCGGTGGCGATGTCCGACGTGTGGACCGCCTCCGGGCCGGCGTCGACCGGGGTCTGGGCGCCGGCGCCGACGAAATAGCCGAGGCGGTTGACGTCGTCCTCGCCGCCCTCGGTGGAGGCCCAGCCCGGCTGCACGCCGAGGCTGATCCAGTGCATGCCGTGCTGGGCGGCCATCGTGAAGAAGTAGCCCAGGGTGGAGGACTTGTCGCCGTTCTTGGCACCGGAGTTGGTGAAGCCGGCGGCGATCTTGTCGGCCCAGGTCTGGGTGTACCAGCGCTTGCTGCTGGCCTCGGCGAAGGTGTGGAAGGCCGCGGACGCGGTGCCCATGTAGGTGGGGGCACCGAAGATGATCGCGTCGGCGGCGTCCAGCTGCGTCCACTGCTCGTCGGTGATGGAGTCCACGGGGACGGAGATCACCTCGGCACCGGCTTCTGCGGCACCGCGGGCCACGGCCTCGGCGAGGACGGCGGTGTGCCCGTAACCGGAATGGAAAGCGACGGCGACCGTGGGGCGGGAGGTGGACGACATGGGGTATTACTCCTGGAAAAGGATCGCGTGAATCGTGCTCTGGAAGCATGGCACGGAATTCTGCGGCGAAGGGAGGAAGGAATTGTCCCTGGCTTGGCCGCAATATCGGGAGGGCATGACGAAAACCGGAGTGCCCATTTCCGTCAGGCGGCGGCGTCGGACGCCGGTCCGTCCTGCTGGTGCACCGCCCAGGAGGAGAGGAAGCGCAGCCCCTCGTAGGCACGTGACTCGGGTTCGGCGGCCCAGACGACGAGTTGCTGGTCGGGGTCGGCCATGCAGGTGAGTGCGTCCCAGCCGAGGGTGAGTGCACCGGCGACCGGGTGGTTGAACGCCTTGGTGCCACCGGCGCGGGGTGCCACGTGACGGCCTCCCCACCACGCACGGAACTGGTCGTCGCTCACGGCCAGGTCACCCACGAGGGCGGTCAGCCGCCGGTCGTCGGGGCAGGCCGCGGCCTGCTGCCGCAGCACGGACACGGCGTTGCGGGCGGATTCCTCCCAGTCGGCGTACAGCGTCCGCATCGCCGGATCGGTGAAGAGCCGCCGGACGTAGTTGCGCCGCGACGGGGGGATTTTCGCGAAGTCGGTGTCGAACAGGGCGGCAGCCATCGGGTTCCACGCCAGGATGTCCAGGTACCGGCCCAGGATCATGCCGGGCGCCACGCTGAGCTCGTTCAGCACGGCACGCAGCCGGGGATGCGCCCTCTGCGGAGCGCGCCGCCGTGTCCCGCCGCCGCCCTTGCCCGCCAGCGCGAACAGGCGATCCCGTTGCTCGTCGTTCAGGTGCAGGGCGCGGACGAGCTCGGCCAGCACGGCTGTGGAGGGGGTGATGCGTCCCTGCTCCAGACGGGTGTAGTAGGCGGTGCTGATGGAGGCCAGTACGGCCACCTCGTCGCGGCGCAGGCCGGCCACGCGCCTCGGCCGGTCGGTTTCGGGCAGACCGACCGTGCGGGGGCTGAGCTCGGCCCTACGGTCCTTCAGGAATCGGCCCAGCTCCGCACGGTGCGCACTGCTGTTCATACCGACCAGTGTGCGCCGACCGCCATTCGGCTGGGTAGGACGGTTTTCTCCCTGGATACATCGCCCGCCGGGTGGAATTCTTCTCATTTACACAGGTCGTCGACGCTTCTGTATGCGCCATCGCCCATCGTCAAGGAATTCGGCACGTCCGGGTGACAGCGCTGCCCACTGCAGCACGAAAATGCACGATGAGAATCACGATGGAACTCCTGAAGCGGCCGCCGACCGGCAAGGGCCGGCCATCAGAGCGAACAGTCCGCCCGAGCCCGAGCCCCCGCCCGAGAAACGCATCAGGAGAAGAGACATGCGAGCCACCGTGATCCACGCCCCCGGCGACATCCGGGTGCAGGACGTCCCCGAGCCCGAGATCGTCAACCCCACGGATGCGATCATCCGCACCGTCGCCACCTGTGTGTGCGGCTCGGACCTGTGGCCGTACCGCGGTCTGGAGCCCGTCGGTGACCCGCACCCGATGGGGCACGAGTACGTCGGCATCGTCGAGGAGACCGGCAGCGAGGTCACCCACGTCAAGCCGGGTCAGTTCGTGGTCGGCTCCTTCGCCACCTCCGACAACACCTGCGCCAACTGCCGGAAGGGCTGGCAGTCCTCCTGCCTGAACCGCGAGTTCATGAGCACCTGTCAGGCCGAGTACGTGCGCATCCCCAACGCCCACGGCACCCTCGTCGCCACCGACGGGCACCCGGACGCCGAGCTGGTGCCCGGTCTGCTGGCCGTGTCCGACGTGATGGGCACCGGCTGGTGGGCCGCCCTGGCCGCCGAGGTCAAGCCGGGTTCGACGGCCGTGGTCGTCGGTGACGGCGCGGTGGGGCTCTGCGGTGTCATCGCCGCGAAGGAACTGGGCGCGGAGCGCATCATCGCCATGTCCCGCCACGAGTCGCGACAGAAGCTGGCCCTGGAGTTCGGCGCCACCGACATCGTCACCGAGCGCGGCGAGGCCGGCATCGCCCGGATCAAGGACCTCACGAACGGCATAGGCGCCGACTCCGTCCTGGAGTGCGTCGGCACCGCCGAGGCAATGAGCCAGGCCCTGCACTCCACCCGTCCCGGCGGCAACGTCGGCTTCGTCGGCGTGCCGCACGAGGTCGCCGTCGACGGCCTGGAACTCTTCTTCTCCCAGGTCGGGCTGCGCGGCGGCCCGGCTCCGGTGCGCCGCTACATGTCCGACCTGATCGAGCGGGTCCTGTCCGGCCGGATCGACCCGGGCAAGGTCTTCGACCTCACCCTGCCCCTGGAGCAGGTCGCCGAGGGCTACCAGGCGATGGACGAGCGCCGCGCCGTCAAGACCCTCCTCATGCCCTGACCCCGTTCGCCTCGTGGGCGTGAGCCGCCGACCGCGCTCACGCCCACGAGGGCACACCCCCGCCGCACGGTCGTACCCGCCCCGCTCCGCGCCGAGTCCGACGCGGTGGTCGTCAGCTGTCCAGTTCCTCCTCGATCGGCGGTTTCGGTACATCGCGCAGATGCTGGGACTGTCCCGGCCTGCCGCCCTCCCGGGCCTTCTCGGCACACTGAGCCGGGCTCGGACCCAGGTCGGAGCTGGGATCCACGCGCACCACCTCCTTCCCCCGCCGGATTCCCAAGGACAACGAGAAGCGCCGCGTCAACGCGCTGCGGACGCGCAGCCCACGCAGGTTTTCGCCGCCGGGCGGACTTCGAGGCGTCCCGTCGGGATCGGCTCACCGCACTGCTCGCAGCGCCCGTAGTCACCTCTGTCCAAACGCTCCACGGCGTCATCGAGCTCGTTCAGGTGCTCGCGGGCCTGGGACAGCAGGGCGGCGACGTGCGCACGCTCGAAGGCCGTGCTCGCCCCCTCCGGGTCGTGCTCGTCGTCGATGGGGACCAGGGCGTTCGCCTCGACGATCCCTTCGAACTCACGGCTCAGGGCGGATATCTGCCGCAGTGTGCCGGCACGGTCGGCCGCGAGCACCGCACGTATCGACTCACTCAGGGACGGAGGAAAGGCGGCATTGCCAGACGGATTGCTCATAAGGGGTGAAACCGCTTCACCCTGAGTCCCATTCCCGGTGCCTCAGCCGTGCCGTGGGCGGCCGCGCTCGTACTGCTTCGGCCACGGGACGTCGTCACGGAGCACGTGGGCCGCGCGGAGCGGCCAGGTCGGGTTGCGCAGCAGTTCGCGCGCGAGCATGATCGCGTCCGCCGAGCGGTCCACGAGGATCTGGTCGGCCTGCTCCGGTGCGGTGATCAGGCCGACCGCCGAGACGGGCAGGGCCGCGCCCTCGCGGACGGCTCGGGCGAAGGGAACCTGGTAGCCGGGCTCCACTTCGATGCGGGCGTTGTGGACGAGGCCGCCGCTGGTGACATCCACCAGATCGACGCCGTGGGCCACCAGGTGCCGCGACAGCTCGACCGTCTCCTCCGGTGTCCAGCCGCCGTCGGCCCAGTCCGTGGCCGAAAAGCGTACGAACAGCGGGCGGTCCTCCGGCCACTGCGCCCGTACGGCGTCGGTGACCTGGACGAGGAAACGGCTGCGTCCGGCGAGGTCACCTCCGTACTCATCGCCGCGGTGGTTGGACAGCGGTGACAGGAACTGGTGCAGCAGATAGCCGTGCGCGGCGTGGATCTCCAGGACCTCGAAGCCGGCTGCCAGCGCCCGCGCGGCGGCCTCGCCGAAAGCCCGGACCAGAGCGCGGATGTCGTCCGTGCCGAGTTCACGCGGGGCCGGCCAGTCCCCGAACGGCAGCGGTGACGGTGCCACCGTCTGCCATCCTCCGGCCTCCGGTTCGACGTACCCGCCACCCTCCCAGGGCGGTGCCGTCGACGCCTTGCGGCCGGCATGGGAGATCTGGATACCGGCGACGGCCCCCTGCCCGTGGACGAAGTCGGTGATCCGCTTGTACGCGGCGGCCTGCCCGTCATCCCAGATGCCGGCGTCGGAAGGGGTGATCCGGCCCTCGGGTTCCACCGCCGTGGCCTCCTGCATGACCAGGCCGGACCCGCCGCGTGCCATGGAGCCGAGATGGACCAGGTGCCAGTCCTGCGGATACCCGTCGACCGAGCTGTACTGGCACATGGGGGCCACCCAGACCCGGTTCGGGAAGGTCGTGCCGCGGAGGGTGAGCGGAGAGAAGAGACGACTCATCGGAGCCTCGCAGGGGACGTGGGACGCCGGATGCCCCGCAGCCGGGCGCGCCGTGACGGCCTGGGCTCCGGCGGGCACCCCTCACGGCGGGACGCACTCGAGTACCCGGCCGCTCGTGCCACAACCACGGCCCGCGGTGCTCACCCACGCGGCTGTCCCGGTACCTGACGGTCCCGGGCCGTGTCCGGGTCGGGCGGCATACCTCCGACGACGCCGACGCGCGCCGACACCGTCCGCGACCGTTCGGGACGAGCGTCCGCCGCGCGACGTGGGTTCCCCGGCGCCGCGCGACGTGAGTTCCCCGGCGCCGCGCGGCGCGGGTGTCACCCGGCGTTCAGCGGTCGAGCGGCTCGTAGTCGAACCAGTCGAAGTGGACCGCGCCCGACGAGGCGAACATGCCGAGAACCCGTCCGGTGAAGCCCCCGGCGACCTCGGTGGACAGGTAGCGGCCGTCGAGCGCGGCGAGTTCGGCGAAGGCGCCGTCCGGTTCCTCGATGCCGAGGGTGACGGTGTCGGGGCCGGTGCGTGCGTCCGTCAGGGTTTCGACGGCGGCCGTCTCGACGCGCAGGACGACGGGTCCGGGGGGCACCGGCCGGGAGGCCACCACCGTGCTCACCGAGCCGATCCGGGCGAGGACCCGCACCTCTCCGGACGCGGCCTCGATGTCGTAGTGGTGCCGCTCGTCGAGTCGGACGGCCAGGCCGCCCCGCCCCTCGCCCACGTCGACCAGGATGCGCGCCCGGCAGGACAGGTGCTGCTGCCGCCGCCCGAGGAAGGTGACGTCGGTGTCGTCGAGGGATGCGCCGCGGGCGCGCAGGGTGAGCCAGCCGGGCCGTTCCTTCGTGGTGCAGTCCTCCGGGGGACGGTGGCGCAGCGACACCCAGTGCGGCGCGAGCGCGCTGAGGTCGAAGTCCTCGCGGACCGGGGTGACCGTCACCGGCTGGAGCGGCCACCTCGGTGCGGGGGCCCGCAACGAGAGTTCGCCGACGACCGGCCAGCCGTCGGCCCAGTCGACCCGCACCAGGAAGGTCTCTCTGCCGAGCACGTGCCAGCCGGGGGTGCCGCCGCGCGGCCGTACTCCGAGCAGCACCATCCACCACGAGCCGTCCGGTGCCTGCACGAGGTCCGCGTGGCCGGTGTTCTGGATGGGGTGCTCGATGCCGCGGTGGGTGATGATCGGGTTGGCCGGGCAGGGCTCGAAGGGGCCGTCGGGGGTGCGGCTCCGGGCGATCGAGACGCCGTGGCCCCGCTCGGTGCCCCCCTCTGCGATCAGCAGGTACCAGTAGTCGCCGATCCGGTACAGGTGGGGCGCCTCCGGGGCCTTGGCGCCGGGCGACCCGGACCATACCTTGCGGACGGGGCCGAGGGTCTCGCCGGTGCGGGGATCGAGGCGGACCTGGCCCACGCCCGCGACCGTGCACCAGCAGGTGCCGTCCTCGTCCCAGGCGAGATCCGGGTCGATGCCGGGGACCCCGGGCAGCCGCACCGGATCGGACCAGGGGCCTGCCGGGTCGGTGGCCGTGAACAGCATGTTGCCGTCGCTGCTGACGTTCGTGACGATCAGCCAGAACCGGCCGTCGTGGTGGCGCAGCGTGGGCGCGTAGACACCGCCCGAGGAGCGCGAGTCGAGCGGCAGACGCAGCTGGCCGGGCCGGTCCAGCGCGTTGCCGATCTGGGACCAGTGCACCAGGTCGCGGCTGTGGAAGACCGGGACGCCGGGGAAGTACTCGAAGCTGGAGCACGCGATGTAGTAGTCCTCGCCCACCCGGCAGATGCTCGGGTCGGGGTGGAAGCCGGGGATCACGGGATTGCTGAAGGTGGTGGCGCCCGTCTCGGGCAAGCTCGACACCCTGATCAAGTCCTCTCATTCATGGCGCAGTTGCACGAACGCGATCGAATAGGCCGGCACGGAGCTGATCGTGGTGGCGTTCTTCGGCCTCGGTGACGAGGGTCGTCGCCATGCCGGGGATCTCGGCCCGGGGGCTGCCCGGCGGGTCCGCTGGGCTGTCGCCGGTCGGGGGTGGTGCGGGTGTACCCGGTGATCGCCGCGGCGTTGCACACGCCGTCGTCCTCCGCCCGGTCGCCGCGGTCGTGTCGCGCGGCGCTCCCGTCGGTTTGTAGCACCCGGGCACGCTTCCCGCGGTGGGCGCGGCCGGAGGCCGAGCCGGGACGGAGCGTCGAGGACGACCAGACGGTGCATCCGGCCATTCTGACCCCGCGAAGCCCGGCGGGCCAGCGGTTGTCGGGGTCGACGGAGCGCCGCCCCGCCCGCAGGCGCCGCTCGTGCGGCGTCGCCAGGTCGACGATCTCGAACCCGGGGACGTGCTCCTCGGGCGGGTTGAAGTCGAGCCGGAGGATGCCGCCGTCCGGCCGGGCCGCACCGCCGGCACGGTCCACGGAAGGCACCGGCATCTCCGCGTGTCGCCGATTCACCATGCTGCGTCGTCAGCGCATCTCGTCTGCCTGCGGTTTCGCGGCGGGAGACGGCGCCCGCCGCCACCTCGCCGACGCCCGCGGACTGTTCGGCGCGGCTCCCTCAGGAGTGGGCGCTGACCACACCCCCGGCGCTGAGCACGACGTAGACGCGGTCGATCTCGACACCGGCGTCCCGTCCGTTCGCGTCCATCGTGCCGGACACACCGCCGGCGTCGCCGAGGATCCGCGCGCGGTAGTGGTCCTCGCCGGCCTTCGTGACCTTGGCCGTCCAGCCGCCCATGAGCTCGAAGGTGCCCGGCCCCTGGTGTCCGCCGCCCATCCAGGCCTCGACCCGGCCGTCCTTGGTGAGCACCAGGAACATGTCGTTGGCGTCGAGCCCGGCGTCCCGGTGCTTCGCCTCCATCGTGGCCAGGACGTCACCGTGGTGCACGAGCTTGAGCAGGTAGTGCTGGGCACCGAGCCGGCGGATCTCGGCCTTGCTGCCGTCGGGCAGGGTCTGGGTGCGGACCGGGGACGCCGTCCTGGGCGTGGCGGCAGCGGCGGCGGTGCGCCGCGCGGCGGTCGTCTGCGTGCGCATACCGCTTTGGGCCTCGTCCGCGGTGGTCTCGGCCCGGCCCGCGCCGGACGTGGCCGCGGAGACGTTCTTCGTCTGCCCGGCGGCGTCCTTGCCCCCGCTCTGACAGGCGGTCAGGGACAGTGCCGCCGCGGCGGCGACGGCGAGCAGGGCGGCGGAACGGGCGGTACGGCGGGCACGGCACGTGGTCATGTGAAAATCCCCCATCGACTGGTCAGGTCGTGTTTCGCTGTTGCACCCCGTGAGACGGCCCCTGGGCGGGCGTCGTTCACCCGGGCCTGTCCGCGTTCGGTAACGGGAGAGCACACTCCGGCCGCCCGGCTGAGTACGCCTACTCATGCCGCCCCGCACCTGGCCGGGGACGATGGGCGGTGTCGGCGGGCGGACGGGAGACGGGGCCATGGGCAGATTTCTGGGGGCGGTGGTGGCCGTCGTGGCGGCCGGGGCCGCGCTGGTGCTCGCGTACGTCGCGGGGGCACCGCCCACGGTGGTGCTCACCGTCGGGGCGGGCGCGCTGAGCCTGTTGTGGCTGCTGCTCCTGCTCACGGTTCCCTGGAACCTGTACTTCCGCGCGCACGCGGTGCTCGCCGAGACGGCGGTCAGCCGTGCCAAGGGCATGGAGATCCCCCCGGCCCGGGACGCCGAGGCCGCGCGCATCGCCCGTACGATGCTGCGGGTGGCGGTCGCGGGGCACCTCCTGACGGCCGGGGCCGTGGTCGCGGTCGCCTGGGCGAGCCGTGAGTTCACGGGCTACTGGTTCGCCGGCTTCTTCCTGCTGAGCACCCTGTTCCGGCCGGCCGGCGCGTACTTCGCGCAGCTGAGGCGGCGTCTCGGCACCCTCCTGAGGGAGGTCACGTTCCCGCGGGACGACGTCGTCGAACTGCACCTGCGGCTGGACCGGGCCGAGGCCGGGACACGGGTCCTGGAGGAGAAGGCGGAGGAACAGTACCGGGCCCTGGCCGAACTGCGCCGCAGCGTGGACGCGCTGGCGATGAGCACGTACGAGCGGGCCGAGGAGACGGACCGCAGGATCGCCGCGCTGGGCCGGGAGTTCGAGTCCACCGTGAACCGTCTCACCGACAACCAGGAGATCATCGCGGGCGTGAAGGCGTTCCTGCGACTGCTGCGCTCCCCCGACCCGGCCGACGGCACCCCGGTCTCCGGCTGTGGGGGGTCCGGTGACTGATCCTGTGCCGACCGGCGGTGTCGTTGTGGACGCCGACGAAGCGGCCGCGCGGTGGGTGGGGTGCCTGCGGCCGGAGGAGGTCGCCGAGCGGCTGCGCGGGGTCGGTGTGCCCTGGTGCGTGGCGGCGGGGTGGGCGCTGGACCTGTTCCGTGGCCGGCAGTCAAGGCCGCACGGGGACCTGGAGATCGCGATTCCCGCGGCGGGCTTCCCCGAGGTCCGGGAACGCTTCGCGGAGTACGCGTTCGACGCCGTGGGGTCGGGACGGATCTGGCCGGAGGCCGGGGCGGACGTCCTCGCGGCCACGCGCCAGACCTGGGTACGGGATCCGGCGAGCGACCGGTACCTCTTCGACGTGTTCCGTGAGCCGCACGAGGGCGGAACGTGGATCTTCCGGCGGGACGTGCGGCTGCGGTTGCCGTACGAGGCGGTTGTCGCGTGGAGCGCGGACGGGATCCCTTACCTGGTACCGGAGTTGGTACTGCTGTTCAAGGCGAAGGACTCGCGGGCCAAGGACCACGCCGACTTCGCGGGGGTGCTGCCGCTGCTGGGTCGGACGCGGCGTGACCTGCTCGGCGGGTGGCTGGCGCTCGTGCATCCCGGGCATCCGTGGCTGGCGGAACTGGCACGGCGCTGACGCGGGTGCGGCGCGAGTGCGGGCGGGTGGGTGTGCCGGGCCCCTCGGGGCCGCCGGGGAGGCGGCTTCGAGGGGCTGCGGGTGGTGCGGTCCGCCGGGGGGCTCAGGGGCTGCGGCGGCGCGCCGGGGCGCGTGAGGCGGACTTGGGCTCTCTGGGCAGGTGTTCGGGCTTCGCCTTGGGTCGTGCCGTGTCCTCGGCGTCCTCGGTGTCGAGCACCCCGTCGCCGTAGAGGTCCTGCAGCCAGTTGCTCTGGTAGATGGTGTCGAGGTAGCGCTCGCCGAGGTCCGGTGCGATGGCCACCGCGGTCAGGTCGGAGGTGCCGTGGCGGGACAGCCAGTCCGTCGCGCCGCTGACCACCGTGCCGGTGGAGCCGCCGAACAGGAAGCCGTGCCTGGCCATGCGGTGGCACATCCGGATGGTGTCCGGCTCCTCGACGCGGATCACCTCGTCCACGAAGGACTCGTCGAGCAGCGGCGGGCGCATGCTCATGCCGAGGCCCGGGATCATCCGGCGGCCCGGTTCGCCGCCGAACGCCACCGAACCCGCCGCGTCCACGGCGACGATCCGCACCGGCCGGTGCCACTCCCGGAAGTAGCGGGCGCAGCCCATCAGGGTCCCGGTGGTGCCCGCCCCGACGAACAGGACGTCCAGTTCCGGGAACCGGCGGGCGATCTCCGGCGCGGTGGTGCGGTAGTGCGCCGACCAGTTGCCGGGGTTGGTGTACTGGCTGAGCCAGACGTATCTGTCGTCCGAGGCGCACAGGTTGCGGACGTACTCGATGCGGGTGCCCAGGAAGCCGCCGTTGGAGTCCTGGTCGGCCACGATGTGCACATCGCTGCCGAGTGCCTCCATCAGGAGCCTGGTCGACAGGTTGCAGCGGGAGTCCGTCACGCACAGGAACCGGTAGCCCTTGCTCGCGGCGATCATGCTGAGCGCGACTCCCAGGTTCCCGGACGAGGACTCGACGAGGACGGAGTCCGCTGTCAGGAGTCCGTCGCGTTCGGCGCTCTCCACCATCTCGTTCGCGGCCTTCAGTTTGATGGATCCGGCGAAGTTGAAGGCCTCGCACTTCAGATAGAGCGCGTGTCCGCAGATGGACTCCAGGTCGACGAAGAGATCGCCCTCGTTGAAGGCGTGGGGAGCGGAGATGACAGGCACGGCGGGCCTCCTGGTGCCGGGCCGAGGACGACGGTCTCAGCCGTACCGGCGCAGTTCGTGGAAGAAGTCATCGATGAGACGCAGGTCTCCCGACCGGGACACCTCGTCGTAGACGTACTTGCCGACGGCGAGATCGAGGACGCCGAGTCCGAAGGGCGAGAAGATCACCGGGCGGTCGGGCGGCGGGGCGGCCCGGCCGGACATGACGTCGCCGAGGGTCCCGTTCAGGAAGTCCCGGTCGCCGGTGAGCTGTTCGGCCAGGTGGGGCGACGTGTCGGCCTTCAGGCAGTGGTCGACGTCGTCGACGAAGTTGGCCGCGCCCAGCAGGATTTCGGGGGCGAGGTCGCGCAGCGAGACGTGCAGGACCAGCGGGTTGTGGGTGAACCAGGCGGGGTCGGTGACATGGGGCCGGCCCGCGATGGTGGCGAAGACCACGAGGTCGCTGCCGCGGACCAGGTCCTCGGCGCTGTCGTGGACGGTGATCCGGGCGGCGCTGCCGGTCCCCCGCAGGTAGCCGCTGAAGCCGGCGGCGCTGTCGGCGGACAGGTCGTGCACGCCGACCTCGTCGAAGTCCCAGCCGGTACCGGCCAGGAAGGTGTGGATGTACCGGGCGATCAGGCCCGTGCCGAAGAAGCCGACGCGGGTGGGGCGGGAGCGGCCGCGGCTGAGCCAGTCGGCGGCCAGGGCCGCGGAGGCGGCCGTCCTGGTGGCGCTGATGATCGAGCTCTCCAGGCAGGCGAACGGGTAGCCGGTGTCGTGCTCGTTGAGGATGAGCACCGCGGACGCCCGCGGCAGTCCGGCGCTCACGTTGTCCGGGAAGCTGGAGATCCACTTCAGTCCGTCCACCTGGACCGGGCCGCCCAGGGAGGCCGGCAGCGCGATGATCCGCGAGCTGGGCCGGTCGGGGAAGCGCAGGAAGTACGACGGCGGGTTGACGGAGTCGCCGGCGTCGTGCAGCCGGTAGGCGGCCTCGACCAGTTCCACGAGCTGTTTCTCGCGCCCGTCCAGCGCACGTTGCACCTGCTCACCGGTGATCACGGCGAACGTCGGCAGGTGCCCCGGTGCGGGTACGGGGGACGCGGTGGCCGTCGGCAGTGTGTCGGTCATCGCTCGCTCGCCTCCAGGGCAGGGCAGTCCTCGGCCGGCCGTACGGGCTCGCCCATGCCGACGAGGACCTGCCGGTCTCCGCTGAACGCCTCCCGGCTGTGCGCGGTGCGGATGTTGTCCACCAGCAGCAGGTCGCCGGGCTGCCAGGGGTCGCGCCGGGTGTGCGCCTCGTAGGTGGCGTTGATGGTCCCGACGACGTCCTCGGGGATCGGGGAGCCGTCGCCGTGCCGGGTGTTGAAGGGCAGTCCGTCGGCGCCGTAGACGTCCACCAGGTATTCGCGCACCTCGGGGGCGAGCGTCCACTCGTTGAGGAAGGCGATCTGGTTGAACCAGCAGCGCCGGCCGGTGACCGGGTGCCGGACGACGGCGTTGCGGCGCTGCTCGGTGCGCAGGGTGCCGTCGGGCTGCCAGGTGAAGTCGATGGCGTTCGCCCGGCAGTAGCGCTCGATCTCGGCGCGGTCGCCGGTGCCGAAGGACTCCGTGAGGCTCGCGCCGATCTCGTCGTTGTAGGTGCGGGTCAGGATCCAGCCCTCCCGCTCGAACCGTTCGGTGAGGCCGCTGGGCAGTGCCCGCAGGACCTCCTCGGCGTCGGCCAGCGCCGTCGCCCCGCCCCGCTCGGGCGCGGTGAGGCAGGCGAACAGCATCAGGCCGGGCACCTGGACGGAGTAGCTCAGCTCGTGGTGCATGCACATCGGCTGGTTGGCCGGCCAGGGCGTGGACGAGTAGAGCCCCCGGCCGTGCGCCTCGCGGGGGGCGAAGGCCTCCTGCTCCGTCATGAGGTCACCGGCCAGCCCGGTGAAGACGGCGGCCGTCCGGCCGGCGTCCCGCAGCCCGAGGCCGCGCACGAGCAGCGCGCCGTGTTCGGTGACCTGGGCGCGGAGCGCGTCGCGGTGCTCGGCCGCCCACTTCGGGGCGTCGTCGGGCGGTTCGACGCGCAGCAGTGCGGGTCTGTCGGGCCGCAGCTCCACGTCGAGGGGTGATGCCAGGGAGGAGGACGGCATCTCGGGTTCCTTTCGGTCGACCGCCTGGGGTGTGACGGGTCGGGACGTCGGACGTCGGTCAGGAGGAGGCGAGGGGGAGGACGGTGTCCAGGACGGCGCGTGCCGCCTCGGCG
Organism: Streptomyces sp. NPDC021562; assembly: GCF_040640875.1. Classification (NCBI taxonomy): domain Bacteria; kingdom Bacillati; phylum Actinomycetota; class Actinomycetes; order Kitasatosporales; family Streptomycetaceae; genus Streptomyces; species Streptomyces sp. NPDC021562. The sequence goes on along the minus strand of NZ_JBFACN010000009.1, from coordinate 283,593 downwards.
GGCCGGGTGCGGGTGAAGTGGTGCCCGCCGGCGGCGAGTTCGTGGAGCTCGACGTGATCGGCGAGGAGCTGCCAGTCCCGGTGCCGGCGGTCGTGGCCCGCGGTGTGCGGGTCGTCGGCGGCGACGACCACCGTCATCGGTGCGGACAGCCTGACCGGTGGCGGCGTCCGGAGGGCCGCGAGGAAGTAGTGGTGCGCCGAGAGGCAGTCGTGGCGGTAGGCGGCGGCGATGTGCTCGGCGTGCCGGGGGTTCAGCTCGGCGAGTTCGGCGTGGCCGCCGTCGGCGGCCAGTCGCGCCGCGATCTCGCGGTCGCTGCGGGCCGTCAGTTCGCCGACGGCGGCCTGCCGTTCGGCCGCGGTGCCGAGCAGGTGGGCGCCGAGGAAGACCCGTGCCACCTGTACGCCCCGCTGCTGGAGCCGCCTGGCCGTCTCCACGGCGGGCGCGGCTCCCGACGAGTGTCCCCACAGCATGACCCGGGTCAGGCCGCGTGCCGCGATCTCCGCGGCGACCCGTTCGGCGACCTCCTCGATCGGGGCGAAGGGTTCGGGAGGTGCGGCGAGGTTGTGGCCGGGCAGGTCCACGGCGAGCACCGTCAGGCCGCTGTCGGCCAGCGCGCTCGCCATCGGCTGGTAGTTGACCGCGTTGCCGCCCGCGTACGGGAAGCAGACCAGGGCGTTGTCCGGTCCCCCGCTCCCGCCCGAGAGGGAGAGCAGCAGTTCCGGCCGGGGCCGGGCCGCCGTGCCCGCCAGCAGGGCGGCCAGGTCGGCGAGGACCGGGTGGCGGGTGATGTCCTTGAGGGAGACCGCGCGGTCCAGCGCGAGGCTGAGCTTGACCGCGGTGAGGGAGGTGCCGCCGGAGTCGAAGAAGTGGTCCGTGCGGCCGATCCGCTCCTCGGGGACGCCGAGCAGTTCGGCCCAGACCGCGGCCAGCCGCCGTTCGGCCGGGCTCAGGTCGCCCGCGGACGGCTCGGCGGGCCGGGACACCTCCTCGGCCTGCCTCGTCAGGGCCTTGCGGTCGATCTTGCCGTTGGGCGTCAGCGGCAGGCTCTCCCGCCAGTGGAAGGCCGAGGGCACCATGTAGTCGGGCAGGGTGGCGGCGAGCGCCTCCCGCAGCCGCTCAGCGGGCCGCCGTTCGCCGCTGTGGAAGGCGATCAGGTGCTTGCCGCCTCCGCCGCGTTCGGCGACGACCACCGCGCCGTCCCGGACTCCGGCCACGCGCAGCAGCGCGTTCTCGATCTCACCGATCTCGATCCGGAAGCCGCGGATCTTGACCTGGCTGTCCCGGCGGCCGAGGAACTCCAGTTTGCCGCCGGGGTGCCAGCGCCCCCAGTCGCCGCCCAGGTAGAGCCGTTCCCCGGGCCGGTAGGGGTCGGTCCGGTAGGCCTCCCGGGTGCGCTCGGGGTCGTTGACGTATCCGCGGCCCACGCAGACGCCGGAGAACGCGATCAGTCCCGGGGCGCCCAGCGGCAGCAGCGACAGGTGCTCGTCCACGACGTAGACCCGGACGTTGCCGACGGGCCGGCCGAGCAGCACCCGGTCGGGCACCTCGCGGAGCAGTTCGTGGTTGGTGTCGTCGGACGTCTCCGTCAGCCCGTAGGCGTTGAGCAGCCCGATGCCCGGCTGGACGGCGAGCCAGCGCTGGACCAGCTCGCGTTTGAGCGCCTCGCCGGTCACCGACACGCAGCGCAGGTCGGGCAGCGGGCGCGGATTGCGCTCCAGGTAGGAGACCACGACCTCCAGGTACGACGGCACCAGCTGCGCCACGCCGACCCGGCCGCTCTCCAGGGTGTCGACGAACCGCGCCACGTCCGTGATCACGTCCTGCTCGACCAGCAGGGTCCGGCCGCCCACCAGGAGCGGGGCGAGGAGCTGCCACAGGGAGATGTCGAAGCACTGCGGGGCGGTCTGGGCGACGACGCAGCCCTCTCCGATCGCCAGGTCGTCGATCTTGGCGTGGAGGTGGTTGAGCATGCCCGCGTGCTCGCACATCGCGCCCTTCGGCTCACCGGTGGAGCCGGAGGTGAAGTAGATGTAGGCGAGTTGGCCGGGGTCGACGGGGATGCCGGGGTCGTCGTCGGCGTGCGGTTCGGTGTACGCCTCCTCGACCGGCAGCTTCCGGGTCCCCGGCAGGCCGGCCAGGGCCTCGTCGAGGGTGCCGGTGGGGCCGGTCCCGGTCAGGACCAGCCGGCAGCCGGCCCGGGAGAGGGTCGCGGCGATCCGGCCGGCCGGGAAGTGCGGTTCGATCGGCAGGTAGACACCGCCGGCCTTGAACACGGCGAGCACCGCCGCCGGCCAGTCGAGGGTGCGCTCGGTGACGACGGCGACCACGCCCTCCCGGTCCAGGCCCCTCGCCAGCAGCGCCCGCGCCAGCCGGTTCGCCCGCCGGTTGAGTTCGTCGTACGTCCACTCCCGGCCGCCGTGCACGGCCGCCACCGCCTGTGGGTGCGCCCGCACCCGCTGTTCGAACAGTTCGTGGGCCCGGGCGTCGGGCAGCGGCCGGTGCGGACCCGCCATGCCGTCGAGCTGTTCGCGCCGTTCCTCGGCGGACAGCAGACTCTGCCGGGTGTGGTCGGCGTCCGGGTCGGCGGTCATCAGGCGCAGGGCCGTCAGGTGGTAGCCGCCGATCCGGGCCGCCGCCGCGGTGTCCAGTACGTCGGTGCGGTGCCGCAGGCGCAGGGTGAGCCGTCCGGCCCGGTCGGACCAGCGCACGTGCAGGGAGCCGGTGTCGGCGTGGGCCGCGTCGGTGTCGAGGGGGCCGGACACGATCTCGTACGGCGGCCCGGTCAGCCCCAGTTCCCGGCGCAGCTTCTCCACCGGGAAGTTCTGGTGGGTCAGCACCTCGGTCTCGGCCGAGCGGGCGGCGGTCAGCAGGGCGTGCCAGGAGCCGGCGGGTACGGACGTCCGGCAGGGCAGCGGTTCGGCGGACGTGCCGGTGCTGTGACCGGTGACCACCTCCGGCTCACCGGACAGTACGGCCAGCACCTTGAGATGCGCGGCCAGCAGCAGGGTGCCGACCGGCAGTGCGCGGTGCGCGGCCAGGGCCCGCAGCTCCGCGGTCAGGTCGTCCGGCACCGGTATCTCGTGCTCGTCCGTTCCCGGGGCGGGCGTCCCGTGCCCGGCCGTGCCCGGCGCCGGCTCCGCCGTCCACCGGGGCACGGTGGTGACACCGCCGGCGGTCAGTGTCCGGCTCCAGAACTCCCGGTCCGTTTCCACGCGCGTTCGCATCGAATGGCCTTCCTCAACTCACGGTCGCCGCGGCGGCGTCGGTGGTCGGCGTCGCCCGGCCCGGGCCGGCGGGCCGGCTGTCGGTCTCGGGCATGTCGACCGCGGGATTGCCGCCCCACCGGGCGTTCGGGGGGACTTCCTCGCCCTTCATCAGGAAGGCGTCGGGTGCCAGTACGGAGCCGTCGCCCATGGTCACGCCGTAGTGCACGTGGGCGGCGACGCCCAGCGTGCAGCGGGCGCCCAGGGTGGTGCCGTCGGACTTGAAGGTGCCGTCCTCCTGGGAGTGGCACTGGATCTTGCTGCCGGCGTTGAGGGTGCACTCGTCGCCGATGGTGGTGAGGGTCCGCTCGGTCAGGTAGCAGCCGTCGTCGAAGACCCTGCTGCCGATGCGCACGCCGAGCAGCCGCCACACCAGGCTCTTGTAGGGGGTGCCGTTGAAGATGTTGAGGAAGTGGTCGGGTACCTTCCACAGCCGCTCGTGCCACCAGAAGTACGGTTCGTAGATGGAGCACAGCCGGGGGCGCAGCGCCCGGAAGGAGGCGAGGTAGCGCTCCACGAGGATGTAGTACGCGGTGGAGAAGACGAGCGTGAACGCCAGGTACCCGGCGATCACCACATGGCCGAGCACGCCGTACAGGTCCACGGAGGCGAGGCCGAACAGGGTGAGCCAGAAGGTGTGCAGCCAGCGCACGAACAGCATGAGGGCCATCGAGCGCAGGTTGTAGCGGTTCTTCGCGGCGAGCCGGCGTCGCAGGGTGTCGCCGGTCCTGAAGTGGTCGAAGCGGGTGTCGCGGTCCACCGAGCGGGGGATCTCGAAGCACGGGGAGCCGAGCAGTCCGACGCCTTCCCGGACCTCGCCGTCGAGGGGGATCATCACCTTGGTCGCGAGCAGGCAGTTGTCGCCCGTCCGGCCGCCCGCCGGGTAGGCGATGTTGTTGCCCAGGAAGTTGTGCGGTCCGATCGAGACCCTCGACAGCCGGAAGGACGTGCTGGAGAAGTCGGCGTTGAGGATGGAGAGGCCGTCGGCCACCATCGTGCCGCTGCCGACGGTGACCAGCAGGGGTGTCTCGTGCTGCACCTCGGTACCGAAGTTCGACCCGGTCTGCTCGACCTGGGACAGGTCGTATCCGAGACCGCGGAGGTAGAACACGATGTAGGAGCTGTCGCCGAAGAGCCAGGCGAAGAACTTGACGTTCGTCATCCGGGCCGTGGCACGGTGCAGCGCGTAGTGGGGTCCGTAGAGCGGGTAGGTCCGGTCGGGCCTGACGACCAGGCCGAGCAGGCGCGGGAGCGTGTACAGGGCCAGCAGTCCGAGGACGACGAACCCGAAGAACAGGGCGAGGGAGAGCAGCAGGGCGTCGGAGAGCAGTTCCGGCCAGGACAGCGCGGTCGTGGTCGGGTCGAGGCGCTTGCCGATCGCCGGGATCTGGGTGAACAGCATGTAGATGCCGCCGACGGCCAGCGGGATGTACAGGACGAACAGCTGCACCAGGGTGCTCAGGCCGAACCAGAAGCGGCGCGCGGTGCCGCAGTCGGCCGGTGCGACCCTGACGTAGTCGGTCGCCGTCGGCTCCGCGGGTGAGCCGTGCCAGTGCTCGCCGTCCGGGACGGTCTGGCCGCGGTGCAGCGCGGACGAGTGACCGAGCTGGGCTCCGTGGCCCATCGCCGTGTCGATGTCGAGGACGGTCTTCTCGCCGACGAAGACGTCCGTGCCGAGGGTGATCCGGCCGGTCTGGATGTGTCCCGCGCGCGCCCGGTAGCCGAGGAGGAAGGTGTCCTTGCGGATGACGGTGCCCGCGCCGATCGTCAGCAGGTCGGTGCAGACCGGGACGGAGTGGGTGAGGATCGTGACGCCCTTGCCGATCCGGGCGCCGAGGGCCCGCAGGTACAGCACGTACAGCGGGGTCCCGGTGAGGAAGACCATGGGGTTGGCGTGGATCAGTACCTTGACGAGCCAGAAGCGCAGGTACGTCAGGCTCCAGACGGGGAACTCGGCGGGTCGCCAGCGGCCGACGAGGAGCCATTTCGCGGCGATGGGGAACGCGCACAGCGCCGCGAACGCGGCGCCTCCGAAGAGCAGCGACCGCAGGTAGACGTCGGCGAGGCCCTTGCCGGTGGCTATCCACTCGTAGCCGGTGGCGGTGACGTATCCGGAGACGAGGGAGTAGCCGAGGAAGGCCAGCAGCTGGAGGGTTCCGCACAGCAGGTGGTCCCAGCGCTTGTGGCGCGGGCCGGGGTCCGGGGCCGGCTCGGGGGCCGGCGGGGCCGGTGGCGCGTCGGTGGGCGCGGTCGCGCCGAGAGCGGCTGCCAGGCTCCGGATGGTGGGGTGCCGGTAGATGTCCTTCATGGTCGGCGACGGCATGTCCGGCTGCTTGCGTACGCGCGCGCAGAACTGGGCCATGACCAGGGAGTTGGCGCCCAGGTCGGTGAAGAAGTGGCCGTCGACGGGGACGTGCCCGGTGTCGAGGAGGCCCGCCAGGGCCTGCGCGAGGCGCTGCTCGATCGGGGCTGGGCCGGGGCGCGTGTCGGTCAGGGCGACGGCAGGTTCGTCCGGCTCCGACACGACCTCGGAGGACTGCTCCACCATGCGATCTCCTGAAGAACGTCAATGTTCCTGATCACGAACCGGCGGATTCAGTTTGTCCGGATAGCGGCTTTGCCTGCCACTTGTCACGGTGAGGGGAGAGGGTGCCGCGAAGGAGCCGTCAGGCCTGTATTTCCCTGCTTTCCCGCCCGCACGGGGAACGCGCGAATCACCCGATCGGCGGCCCCCCGGGCGGTGCCCGCCACGCGTCGGCGCCGGGGTCGTCCGGCGCCGGCGCGTCGCCTCACACGGCGGTGGCGTCCGTGGCGGCGGTCTCGGCCGCCGCGATGGCGACGAACCGGCGGATGGCCTCCACGGGCATGTCGAGGCCCTCGGAGGCGGCGCGCTCGTCACCGAACACCTGCACCGCCTCGGCGACGGCGACCGCCAGTTCGGCCTCCGCCTTGCGGAGCTTGCCCTCGGCCTTGTCCACGGTGTCCACCACCGTCAGCTGGCGGCGCTGCTTCTCCTGGAGCCGCTGCTTGCGGGAAAGCGTCTTGTCAGAGTTCTGCACAGTCACGACCAAGATCATATGCAGCGGCGCGCGTGCCGTGAAATCGCCAAGTCCTTCTTCGCCGTGCCCGGTTCGGAGCCAGGGCGGCCCGGCGTCAGGCCGTCAGTGTCGCCCACACCGCGTGGCCGCTGGTGAGCCGCGACCGGTCGACGCCCCAGGAGTCGGCGAGCTGCTCGACGAGGAGCAGCCCCCGGCCGCCCTCGTCGTCGGGACCGGGCTCACGGCGGGGCAGGCTCCGGCGCGAGTAGTCGTGGTCGTGGACCTCCAGCCGCAGGCACCCCTCGGACACCAGGCCCATGCCGCACAGGATCCGCACACTGAGCGTGTGGATGACGGCGTTGGTGGCCAGTTCGGACACGAGCAGCACCGCGTTCTCGCAGAGTTCCCGCGACAGCCCCCAGTCGCTCAGGCGGGTCCTCATGGAGCGGCGGGCGACCCTGACGCTGGAGCGGTGCGAGGGCAACTCGATCCAGTGCGCCCGATCGGGAGCGGCGATGTCCAGCAGGTCACGGGGGGAGATCGTGTGGGGGGACACGGTGGCTGCCTTCCGTAAGGCGGGGGTGCGCGGCGAGGAGCGGGCAGTGCGCAGCGACGTCCGCACGGGAGCGGGGCGTTGCCCGTGCAGTGGACGCGACTGACTCAAGTAACTATGCGCGCATCCGAGTTCAGGCTGCAACCGACTCCCTGATAATTTCAGAATGCCGGTATCGGTCTGGTCGCTGCACCAAGTGCCTGTCACACTCGGTGTGGTGACGGATCCTCAGGAGGTAAGGGCGTGAGCGAAGGCCGTTCGAACGCGGGCAGCGCCAGTGCGCCCACCGTTCTGCGCATGATCCTGGGCCGCAGGCTCCAGGAGCGGCGCCAGGGCGCCGGTGTGTCACTGGAGGACGCCGCGCGGGCGCTTCGGGTCACCCCGCTGACCATCCGCCGCCTGGAGAAGGCGGAGGTCGCCCTCAAGCCCCTGTACGTCGAGAAGCTGCTCCAGACCTACGGTGCCGACCGGCAGGAGCTGGACGAGTTCGTCGCCTTCGCCGAGCGGGCCAACGAGCCCGGCTGGTGGCACACGTACCGTGACGTACTGCCCACCTGGTTCAGCGCCTACGTGAGCCTGGAGACCGGGGCGTCGACGCTGCGCACCTACGAGCCGCAGTACGTCACGGGGCTGCTGCAGACCCACGCCTACGCACGCCACGTGCTCAGCGGCGGCTTTCCCCACGAGAGCGACGAGGACCTGGCACGGCGGGTGAATCTGCGGCTGCGCAGACAGGCCCTGCTGGAGCGGCCCGACGCGCCCACCCTGTGGGTGGTGATGGAGGAGGCCGTCCTGCACCGGGTGGTCGGCGGCCCCGAGGTGATGCGGGAGCAGATCGAACGGCTCCTGGAGGTCTCCGAACTGAAGCACGTCAGCGTCGACGTCGTCCCGTTCACCGCCGGCGCCCACATGGGCGCGTGCGCCCCGTTCACCTACTTCCGGTTCGCGGAGCCCGAACTGCCGGACGTCGTCTACAGCGAGATCCTCTCCGGCGCGATGTACCTGGACCAGCGCTCCGACGTCGTGGCGCACCTGGAGGCGCACAACCGCATGTCCCTGCTCACTTCCGACGCGCAGAGCAGGGCGCTCCTGAACCGCATGCGCAAGGAGTACTCATGACCATCATCGACGGCAGCGCCCACGACGTGTACAACGGCATGCCCGCATCGGACCTCGGCGAGCAGGGCTGGGAGTCGCCCTGGAGCGGCCCCAACGGCGGCCAGTGCGTGCAGACGAAGCAGCTCGCCGACGGCAGGATCGCGCTGCGGCAGTCGACCGATCCCGCGGGGCCCGCGCTGATCTACACCCCGGAGGAGATCACCGCGTTCGTCGCGGGGGTCAAACGGGGCCTCGCAGACCACTTGACCACCGGCTGACCCCTCCCCCTCGCAACCCCCTGGAAAGGTTCATGATGAGCAACTCGCCCGCGGCGCGGGACATCGACACCAGCAGGCCCCACTCCGCCCGCATGTACGACTACTACCTGGGCGGCAAGGACCACTTCGACGTCGACAAGGTGGCGGCCGAGACGGTGGCGGCCGCCTACCCGGGCATCTTCGTCTGCGCCCGGGAGAACCGTGCCTTCATGCACCGCGCCACCCGTGTCCTCGCCCGCGAGCACGGCATCCGGCAGTGGCTCGACATCGGCACCGGCATCCCCACCGAGCCCAACCTGCACCAGGTCGCCCAGTCCGTGGTCCCCGACGCACGGGTGGTGTACGCCGACAACGACCCGCTGGTCCTCAAGTACGCCGAGCGGCTGATGCGCAGCACGGCGGAGGGCCGGACGACGTACATAGAGGCGGACGTCAACGACCCGCAGACGCTGCTCGACGCCCCCGAACTCGCGGAGATCCTGGACCTCGGGCAGCCGGTGGCGCTGTCCCTCAACGCCCTGATGCACTTCGTGACGGACGCGCAGGACCCGTACGGCATCGTGAGCCGGCTGCTGGACGTCCTCCCTTCGGGCAGCGCGCTGGCGCTGAGCCACTGCACGCCCGACTTCGACCCCGCGACCTGGCAGAAGGTCACCGACATCTACAACAGCGCCGGCACGCCCGTGCAGTTCCGCTCGCGCGCGGACGTGACGCGGTTCTTCGCCGGGCTCGACCTGCTCGACCCCGGCGTCTCGGTGGGCCACCGCTGGCGCCCGGACACCGAGCCGACCGCCACCGACGCGGAGGTCAGCCTGTGGACCGGGGTGGGCATCAAGCCGTAGGACCACTGCGAGGGGGGAAGGGCCCCTGGGCTGTCGTACCGCATGGGGGTGCGGTACGACAGCCCGGGGGTGTCAGCCGATGTGGTAGCTGTCGCCGTACACCTTCCAGTTCAGCGGGGTGTCGAGGCACAGGTTGCCGTTGCGCAGGAAAACCCGCTGCTCGGTGTCGACCCGGGTGGTGTCGCTGTGCGCCTCCTCCTGCTTCATGGCCCAGACGCGGGCGTCGAGGAAGGCGTTGAGATACGTCGTCTCGTTGCCGCCCTGGGCCGGCGGCTTGGCGTGGCCGAGGGCGCGCTTGCGGATGTTGCGGAAGCTGGTGGGGTCGTCGCCGTCGCCGTGCATGACGATGGCGTCGTAGTAGGTGAACTGCCCGAGCGTGCCCAGGCCGTCGGTCTTGCCCTGCTGGACGGCCGGGTTGAAGTACACGCGGTCGCGCTCGTCGTTCTGCGCCTGCTGGAAGGCGCTGTCCTGGGCGGCCTTGCGCCAGTCGGCGGGGAAGTTCGGGTCCAGGCCCGCGTGCGAGTCGCTGCCGTTCACCCGGCGCAGGGCCGGGAGGTACTTGGCCAGGACGTTGCCGGGCTTGCGGTCGGTGTAGAGCTGGACGAGGTCGAGCATGTCACCGGTGCCGGAGCAGAAGCCGATGATCCCGGCGGTGTAGCCGCGGCCGTCGCCGATGTCCTCGATGTACTTGTACTGCGCCTTCCAGTCGAGCGAGGAGTTCTCCGCACTCGACACCAGTTTCATGGCGATCTCCTTCTTCGCCGGGTCGTCCAGGCCGGCACAGCTCGCGGCGACGGCGGCGGATGCGTGTGCGGGGCGCAGCAGCACGGCTCCGGCGGTGGCGGCGCCGAGCATCGCGAGCAGCGCCCGGCGGGAGGTCAGGACGGGGTTGGTCGTGGCGTGGTTCGGATGCCTCACGGGGGCTCCTGCGGGGGGTGAGGGGTCGGTCATCGACACTCATCGATAGGAAGGTTTCCTATCAGTGATGGCCGATGTTGTGTACCCGTCACACAGAAGTTCGTAGGGTCGAACAACTCCGGGGCGACTCCGGGCACCCCCGGGGCAGCCCACGGGGTCTCCCGGGGCGCGTGCGGCTCAGTCCGCGGCCGTCCAGGCGCTCGGCCCGATGCCCTGCCACTCGATCAGCTCGGGGTCGTCGACCGTCGTACTGGCCTCGGGCAGGCCCGCCCGACGCAGGAACTCGACCACGTCGAGCAGGTGGTGCGCGGTACCGACGTACTCCCCGCGGATGCTGACCCGCCGGCCACCGTCGGGGCCCGGCGGCTGCACGATCACAGGCGCGCCTCCCATGGTGTCCGAATGCCCTTTCGGGACGGAGATCATGCGGCGCGCTGGCCGGGTCAGCGGATCACGTCGAAGACGTTCTTCTGGAGGCCGTTGGAGTAGACCTCGTGCTCCACCAGCCGCAGCCGCTGGGCGTCCTTGTCGGCGGCGCTGAACAACCGCTTGCCCGCGCCGAGCAGCAGCGGGAAGACGAGCAGGTGGTAGCGGTCGATCAGGCCGACGTCGGACAGCGCGCGGTTCAGCTCGGCACTGCCGTGCACGATGATCGGGCCGCCGTCGGTCTCCTTGAGGGCGGCGACCTCGGCGAGCGAGCGCAGGATCGTGGTCTCGCCCCAGTCGGAGACCAGGTCGCCCTCGGCGAGGGTGGTGGAGACGACGTACTTCGGCACCGTCCGGTAGTGCGCGAACTCCGGCATGCCGGGCCAGACCGGGCTGAACGCCTCATAGCTGACCCGGCCGAGCAGCATGGCGGTCGACTCCTCCTGCTCACGGCCCTTGATCTCGAAGGCCTCGGGCACGAACTCCACGTGCTTGAAGGTCCAGCCGGAGTTCCGGTAGCCGGGCTCGCCGCCCGGGGCCTCGACGACGCCGTCGAGCGAGATGAAGGCAGTGCTGATCAGGGTACGCATCGGGATTTCCTCGCCGTCCGGTGTCCGTGGGGAGCTGGCTTCGCAGCTCCAGGATCTGACCGACAAGAAAAATTGTCAAGGAAATCGAAATTGTCGGCTGAGGCGATGCGGGAACCGGCCGGGGCCGGGGGCCGTGTAATCCGCCGCACCGCAGGTACTCGACGCGGCAGAACCATTTCCCGAAGGAGATGACTGGGATGCTGCTTCTTCTCGGACTGCTCCTGCTCGCGGCCACCGTCGCCTTCGTCGCCCTGGCCATCGCCGGCAACCTGTCCGGCGGCCCGGGCTACACGGTGTCCGTACTCGACCACCACATCGCCACCCTGGGCCCGCTGGCGATCTTCTGTGCCGGTCTGGCGCTGGCGTTGATCTTCTGCCTGGCGCTGGCCGTCATGGCGGGCGGCGCGGCCCACCGCCGGCACCCCCGCGCGGGAGCCCCCACGGCCGGCCGGTTCCCGGGCCCCGTCGCATAGTGGAATTTTCAACAACCTCTGTCCGTTGGTGCCCTCGAAGGAGGTCACGAGTGGACACCACGTACTACGACCAGGGAACCGCGGCGGAGCGCTGGGAGCGGGCGCAGCTGTTCTTCAACGCCAAGGACTACGCCGGCGCCGCGCGGGTGCTCGCGGGGCTGGTCGAGGAGGTGCCGGAGCAGACCGGCCCCCGGCTGCTGCTGGCGCGCTCCTACTACCACTCCGCCCAGCTGAGCCGCGCCGAGGCGGAGTTGCGCACGATCATCGAGCGGGACCCGGTGGAGCACTACGCCCGGCTGATGCTGGGCCGCACCCTCCAGCGGCAGGCCCGGCACACGGAGGCGGAGCCGCACCTGCGGATCGCCTCGGCGCTGGCCGGGGACTTCCCGCAGGAGTGAGTGACCGTGACTGATCACCGAAGGGCCCCCGGACCGGCGTGTCCGAGGGGCCCTTCGGCATCCGTGACGGGGTCGGGGCGGTCAGGTCGCGGTGTCGTCGTGGGGCGCGCGGGTGCCGCGGCGAGGGTTCGGTCGGGGCGGTCCGGCGGCGCCCAGGAGGGCCCGCAGGATCTGTTCGTCGCCGGGCGGCAGGGCGGTGACGAAGCTGGCGAGGACGGCCTCCCGGTCCTGTTCGCCGTCGAGCAGGCGGCGCATCCGCAGGGCGGCGAGCCGGGCCACGTCGGCGGTCGGCGTCCACACGAAGGACCGGCCCTGCCGCTCGCGGGCGACGACGTCCTTGGCGAGCAGCCGGGTCAGGATCGTCACCACGGTGGTGTGGGCGAGGTCGCCGCCGAGCCGCTCCCGCACCCAGGCCGCCGTGACGGGACCTCCGGCCTCCCTGAGCGCGCCGAGCACCTGGCCCTCCAGCTCCCCCTGCCCGCGCCGGGTCCGGCCCATGGTCCCGTCACCCCTTTCCGGGCGCCGCCGTCACCGGGACGCCGGAGCCGGTGGCCCGCAGGCGGGCGGAGTCCATGCCTCCGGGGCTCGCACGGCCCGAGGACACCGCCCCGCCTGCCCGGCAGGCTCGCCGCCGCGCTGTCAACGTCTGCGACCACGCTACTTGACGCGGGGCCCGCCCCCGTAGGTCCGCTGCCCGCGCCGGTGCGCGAGCTCGCCGAGCACGATGTCGACGGCGAGGAAGGCGGCGAGCGGGACGCCCAGCAGGGGCACGAAGTAGCCGAGCACCGCGATCACCGCCATCGCCGGCACCAGGAGGCAGGGCGGGACCTCCGCCCACGCCCCGCGCGGGATCGGCCGGCCGAAGGCGGAGCCGCGGCCGCGCTGCCACCACATGCGGTAGCCCCACAGGATCAGCAGGACCAGGGCGAGGGCGAGCAGGGCGAGGGCCAGCTGGTTGACGAGGCCGAAAAGGATGCCGGTGTGCAGGTCGATGCCCCAGCGGGTGAGCTTGGCGAGCACCGGGTAGTCGTCGAAGCGCAGGACGTCGGTCACCTCGCCGGTGCCCGGGTCGACGGCGACCGCGTCCTGCTTCTCGGGCCAGCTGCGCTGGACCTGACGGACGACGTAGGCGCTGTTCGCGTCGGCGGGCGGCACGATCTCGACGGGGTTGCCGAGGCCCTCGGCGCGGGCCGCGGCGACCACCCTGTCCAGGCCGACGCCGTGCTCGGCGCCGCCGCCGGTGGCGGAGGCCGTGTCGTGGCCCGCGTGTTCGCCGCCGCTCGCGACCGCCGAGACGGAGGGGGTGGCCTGGCCGAGGGAGGTGCGCAGTTGGTCGATGTTGGCGCCGGCGTAGGTGGACCAGGTCAGGCCGGTCGCCGACAGGAAGACGAAACCGGCCGCGGCCCAGACGCCGACGGTGCCGTGCAGCCCGAGGGTGCGCCGCCGCCCGCTGGTGCCGCGCACCGTGCGCAGCGCCCGCCGCCTGGAGAACCACAGCACCAGGCCGCCGCCCGAGACCACCCACAGCCAGCTCGCCGCGAACTCGCTGTAGAGCCTGCCGGTGTCGCCGAGGTGCAGATCGCGGTGGAGTTCGTCGATCCAGGTGCGCAGCGGGAGCGCGCCGGTGGAGCCGTACTGTTCGAGAGCGCCGCGCACCTTGCCGGTGTACGGGTCGACGAACACCGCGAGGGTGTGGTCCGCGCCGACGCCGGGGACGCCCGAGAGCAGCACCCTGGTGGTCGCGCCCGCCTCGGGGGACGGCCATATCGCGGAGACGGTGCCCTCGGGGTGGGCCGTGCGGGCGGCGGCGACCTGCTGTGAGATCGGCAGCTCGGTGCTGCCCACCGGGACGGTCAGCTCGTGGGCGTACACGAACTTCTCGGCCTGGAAGGAGAACGCGTACAGCAGGCCGGTGGTGGCGGCGACGAGCAGGAAGGGAGCGACCAGGACGCCGGCGTAGAAGTGCAGGCGCAGGACGAGGGGGTGCAGCGGGGCCCAGCGGCTCGGGGACGCGGCCGGGGCCGTGGGCCCCGGGGGCCCGTCCGGCGGGGGTCCCCCCGACGCAGCGGAGCCGGAGCGGGGGGAGGTCGAGGGGGCGCTGGGCATCGTGGGCTTCTCCGGGACCGGGTGTGCGGGGTGGGGACGGTCCAGTAGTCGGAGCGGGACCGGAGCGGGTTCCAGGCGGTCGAAGTGACCCGTGTCACACGGCTCGGCGTGGCATGCTGGCGCGATGGCATCTCCCAGTGATCGCGCACCCCTTGCCGAACGGGTCGAGGAACTCCTCGCCGTCGGCGGCCCGTTGCCCATCGTCGCGGCCGGCGACCCGGTCCTGCGGCGCGGAACCGAGCGGTACGACGGCCAGTTGGCCCCGGCACTGCTGGCACGGTTCGTCGAGGCGCTGCGCGTCACCATGCACGCGGCACCGGGCGTAGGGCTGGCCGCGCCCCAGGTGGGGGTGCCGCTGCGGATCGCCGTCATCGAGGATCCGGCGCCGGTGCCGCAGGAGGTGGCCGTCGCCCGCGGCCGGGTCCCGCAGCCGTTCCGGGTGCTGGTCAACCCGGTCTACGAGCCGGTCGGCGCCGTCCGCGCCGCGTTCTTCGAGGGGTGCCTGAGCGTGCCGGGCTGGCAGGCGGTGGTGGCCCGGGCGGCGAGCGTGCGGCTGACCGGCGCGGACGAACACGGGCATCCGGTGGACGAGGTCTTCACGGGGTGGCCGGCTCGCATCGTCCAGCACGAGACCGACCACCTCGACGGCACGCTGTACCTGGACCGGGCGGAGCTGCGCTCGCTGTCCTCGAACGAGGAGCTGGCGCGGCGCTGGGCCGAACCGACTCCGGCGACGGCGGCCGAGGCACTGGGGTTCGACCTGCCGTAGACCGCCCACTCCCCGGCAGAAGACGGACCGCCGGCACCTCGCGGGACGCGGGGGCCGCACCGCGACGTGCGGCACGGCCCCCTCGGTCTCAGCCGCGGTACGCCTCCAGGAGGCGCAGCCACACCTCGCTCAGCGTCGGGTAGGACGGGACCGCGTGCCACAGGCGGCTGACCGGGACCTGTCCGGCCACGGCGATCGTCGCGGAGTGGATCAGCTCGCCGACCCCCGGCCCCACGAAGGTGACCCCGCGCAGGATCTCCTCGTCGAGGTCGACGACCATCCGGGCGCGGCCCTTGTACCCCTCGGCGTACAGTCCCGCTCCGGCCACGGACGAGAACTCGACGTCGACGGCCCGGACCCGGTGCCCCGCCTGCTCCGCCTCGGCGAGGGAGAGTCCGACGGCCGCCGCCTCGGGGTCGGTGAAGACGACCTGCGGTACGGCGTGGTGGTCGGCGGTGGCCGCGTGCGCACTCCACGGTCCGTCCGGCAGCCCCGTGCCCGCGGCGCGCGCGGCGATGGTGTCGCCCGCGATCCGGGCCTGGTACTTGCCCTGGTGGGTGAGGAGTGCCCGGTGGTTGACGTCCCCCACGGCGTAGAGCCAGTCGGTGCCCTCGACCAGCAGGGTGTCGTCGACCGACAGCCAGGAGCCCGGCGCGAGGCCGACGGTGTCGAGTCCGATGTCGTCGGTGGCCGGGATGCGTCCGGTGGCGAACAGGATCTCGTCGGCCTCGACACGGTCCCCCGCGTCGGTCACGGCGACCACGGTGCCGTTCTCGCGGGTCACCGACGCGACGGAGGTCCCGGTGCGGACGTCGACGCCGGCTTCCGCGAGCGCCTCGGCGACGAGTTCCCCGGCGAACGGCTCCATCCGGTTGAGCAGGCCCTTGCCGCGCACCAGGAGGGTGACCCGGGAGCCCAGGGCCTGCCAGGCGGTGGCCATCTCGGTGGCCACGACACCGCCGCCGACCACGATCAGCCGGCCGGGTGCCTCCTGGGCGCTGGTGGCCTCGCGGCTGGTCCAGGGCCTGACCTCGGCGAGCCCCGGCAGTCCGGGCAGCTGGGCGCGGGTGCCGGTGGCGACGGCCACGGCGTGCCGGGCGGTCAGCGTGGTCACGGTGCCGTCGGGTCCGGTCACGGTGACCGTACGGGGTCCGGCGAGCCGGCCGTGGCCGCGGTACAGGTCGGCCCCGATGCCGTCCAGCCAGGCGACCTGGCCGTCGTCCTTCCAGTTCGAGGTGAAGTAGTTGCGGCGGGCGAGGACCGCCGGGGTGTCGAGGGGGCCCTGGACCGCCTGGGCGAGGCCGGGCAGGCGGCGGGCGTCGGCCTGGGCGATGACCGGCCGCAGCAGGGCCTTGCTGGGCATACAGGCCCAGTACGAGCATTCGCCGCCGACGAGTTCGCCCTCCACGACCGCGGTGGAGAGACCGGCCGCACGGGTGCGGCCGGCCACGTTCTCCCCCACGGGGCCGGCCCCGAGCACCACGACGTCGTATGCGATGGATTCCGTTTCCGTCATGGGGTCAGTCTCGCGGGTGGTGTGCGCTCGGGCCACATGGGTAGGCGGCCGGAATACCCGCCCGGCCGGGCATGTTGTGGCGAGCGGTTCCGCCCCGCACCGGGGCGCCCCCACATCAGGAAGAGGGAAGCACACATGAGCAGCACCGTGGAGCTCACCAAGGAGAACTTCGACCAGACGGTCACCGAGAACGAGTTCGTCCTCATCGACTTCTGGGCGTCGTGGTGCGGCCCGTGCCGGATGTTCGCCCCGGTCTACGAGAAGGCGGCGCAGGCCAACCCCGACCTGGTGTTCGCCAAGGTCGACACCGAGGCGCAGCCGGAGCTGGCGCAGGCCTTCGACATCCAGTCGATCCCGACCCTGATGATCGTCCGCGACCAGGTCGCCGTGTTCGCCCAGCCGGGCGCCCTGCCGGAGGCGGCCCTGGCGGACGTCATCGGTCAGGCCCGCAAGCTCGACATGGACGAGGTCCGCAAGAGCATCGCCGCACAGCAGGGCGGCGCCCAGGGTGAGTGACGGCCTCTGACGGAAGTCAGAAGGGGTAGGGCGCCACGTCGCCGCGTACGGTCGTCCACCGCACGTCCGTGAACGCCTCCAGGTTGGCGTCGCCGCCGAACCGGGCTCCGGTGCCGGACGCGGCGACTCCGCCGAAGGGGGCCACCGCCTCGTCGTTCACGGTCTGGTCGTTGATGTGGACGATGCCGGTCGGGATGCGCTCCGCGAGGTCCAGGCCGCGGGCCGTGTCGCGGGTGACGATGCCGAGCGAGAGTCCGTAGGAGCTGTCGGCCGCGAGGGCGGCGGCCTCCTCCGCGTCGGCGAAGGCGCGGACGGGCGCGACCGGTCCGAAGACCTCCTCGGCGTAGGCGGGCGTGCTGTCGTCGACGCCCGCCAGGACCGTGGGCCGGTAGAAGAGGTGCTCGTGGGTGCCGCCGGCCGCCAGTCGCGCGCCCTGGGCGGTGCTCGACTCCACCAGGCCGTGGATCTTGGCGAGTTGGGCGGCGTCGATGATCGGGCCGAGGTGGACCTGCTCGCGGTGCGGGTCGCCGACGGCGAGGGAGTCGGCCTTGGCGGCGAGGCGTTCGACGTACTCCTCGGCCAGCGAGCTGTGCACCAGGTGCCGTCCGGTGGTCATGCAGATCTGGCCCTGATGGAAGAAGGACCCCCAGGCGGCCGTGGAGATCACCGCGTCGAGGTCGGCGTCCTCCAGGACGATCAGGGCGGAGTTGCCGCCGAGTTCGAGATGGGCACGCTTGAGGTGACGGCCTGCGGCCTCGCCGACCGCGCGACCGGCCGCCGTGGAGCCGGTGAAGGAGATCACCGGCACCCGGGGGTCCGCCACCAGCGCCGCACCGACGTCCGCGCCGCCGGGCAGCACGTGCAGCAGCCCCTCCGGCAGCCCGGCCTCGGCGAACACCGCGGCGAGCGAGAGACCGCCGCAGACGGCGGTGCGCGGATCCGGCTTGAGCACCACGCCGTTGCCGAGGGCGAGGGCGGGCGCGACCGAGCGGATGGAGAGGATCAGCGGCGCGTTGAACGGGGCGATCACCCCGACCACGCCGACCGGCACCCGGCGGGTGTACGACAGCCTCGGCGCCTCGCTGGGCAGTACCTGGCCGGCCGGCCGGGAGGCGAGGGCGGCGGCCTCGTAGCACTCCTGGGCGGCGACGTGCAGTTCGAAGTCGGCCTTGCCCGGTACGGAGCCGGACTCGCGGACGATCCACTCGCGCAGTTCGGCGGCGTGCTCCGTGAACAGGTCGCCCGCCCTGCGCAGGACCCCGGCGCGCACGAAGTGCGGTGCGCGGGCCCAGTCACGGTGCCCGGCGTGGGCGGCCGTGGCCGCCGGGGAGACGTCGGCGGGGGCGGCGAGGGTGACCGTGCCGAGGGTGTCGCCGGTGGCGGGCTCGGTGACGTCGTACTGCGCGCCGGACAGGGCGCTCGCCTGCCAGGCCTTCGGGTCGAGCAACGGCATGACGGCTCTCCGTTCGTTCGCCGGGGTGGCGCGGCCCACGACGTCCGCGGACCGTTGGTTGAGCGCGCAACATCCTAGTGCGGGGGCACGGAAACGCACCGCCCCCGACCAGGGTGGTCCATCAGCTGGACTCGCGCCGCACCACCGAGGCGCCGAGGACCCTGTGCGTCTCGGGCTCGTCGCCTCGGTCGCGCACCACGCGGTCGACCAGTTCGGCGAGTTCCCGGCCGGACGGCAGGTCGATGTGGACCGTGGAGAGGCGGGGGCGCAGCAGCCGGCCGAGCATCAGGTCGTCGGCGCCGACCACGGCCGTCTCGTCGGGGATGCGCACGCCCGCGTCCTGCAGGGCGCGCATGAACAGCATGGCGTACTCGTCGTTGTAGGCGAACACCGCGTCGATGCCCAGCTCCGGCCATCTGGCGGCGAGCGCGGCCGCCGAGCGCTCGGTGTAGCCGAGCGGCAGTTCGGTCACCGTCGCGTCGGTGCCCCGCAGGGCCTGGCGGACGCCTTCGAGCCGGGGCCGGGAGAAGGTGTCCAGACCGGCGTCGTCCGGGACGATCACGCCGATCCGCCGCCGGCCGCGGGCGTAGAGGTGGGTGCCGGCGCAGTGGCCCACGACGCCGTGGTCCATCAGCAGGGCGTGGGCGCCGTGGACGCGTTCGGGGCCGAGGGTCACCACGGCCCGGGCGCCGGAGCGCTTGAGGACCGCGACCCCCTCCGGGCCGAGTCCCGAGCCGGGCACCAGTACCGCCACCGGCCTCAACTCGGCCCAGGAGCGGGCGGCTTCGTCGCCGTGGACCCCCGCGGTGCCGTACTGGACGACCGTGTAGTCGAGGCGGCTGAGGGCCCACTGGAGATCGTTGATGAACTGGCCGTACAGCGGGCCCACGGGGATGGCGGGGGCGGGCATCAGGACCATGCGGCTGTGGCCGGCGCGCAGGGTGCGGGCGGCCGCGTGGGGGACGTACCCGAGTTCCTTCGCGGCCTGGTGGACCCGGCGGCGGGTGGGTTCGCTGATCCGGACTGCTCTGGTGTTGTTGAGGACGTAGGAGACGGTCGCGCGGGAGACGCCGGCCAGGCGGGCCACATCGGCGCTCGTGGGGACCGAGCGCGGTGTCGGCGACGCCGCCGAGGGCGGTTTCGGTATCTGCACCATGACGTACGGCATAGTGGCAGAAGGCCCCCGCGGGGGGACGCGCGGGGCGAGATGATTCACCGTTGGACGAACGGGGCGCCGTCCACCGGGCCGGGCAGGCCGGTGCGCGGCGGCCCGGGGGCGGCGGCGGTCAGCGGGGCGGGTCCGTGCGGGTGACCCGGGCGACCAGGTCGGTCCAACCGGCCTCCAGACGCTCCATCGGCATCCCGCACTGCCTGGTCAGATGGTGTATCTGGGCGGGGTCCAGGTAGCCGAGCAGTGTCTGGGCGAGCAGTTCGCAGTCGGCGTCCGGCTGGATCTGCCGCAGCAGCATCATGACGTGGATGCGCAGGGCCCGCAGCGAGGGGTGCGAGTAGCGCCGGGTGGGCTCCTGCTCGGCGGCCAGCCTGAGGTCCAGCTGCTCGGCCGTGCGGTACAGCACGGCGATGCCGAACGCCCGCAGCCGGTCCACCGGCGGGGCGCCGGGGCCCAGGGGCGGCGGGCCGCCGAGGAAGTCCGCCTGGAGCTGCCGTGAGGAATGGTCGAGCAGCGCCATCAGCAGTCCGGTGCGGTCGCCGAAGCGCCGGAAGACCGTGCCCTTGCCCACCTCGGCGGCCGCGGCCACGGCCTCCATGGTGACGCCGGCCACGCCGTGCTCCGCGATCAGCCGGGCGGCGGCCTCCAGCAGCCGGGCGCGGTTGCGGGCCGCGTCCGCGCGCAGGCAGGGCTCTTCCGGGGCGGGCCCCACTTCGAGCAACTCGGGGGTGTCGAAGGGCTCCTGGGGCTGCGGGAAGGGCGGCAGGACGCTGGACATGAAGACAGCGTAAAGCATCGGGAACATAACTGGACCGTGGTCCGTTTGGGGTGTTAGAAATTAACCGGACCTTGGTCCGGTTTTGTGACAGCAGTGTTTCAGCCCCCTTGGAGTTCCCCCATGTCTGTCCGCATCCTTGCTCTCGTCGGCAGCCTCCGCGCCGGTTCGCACAACCGCCAGCTCGCCGAGGCGGCCGTCAAGCTCGCCCCCGAGGGTGCCGAGGTCGAGGTCTTCGAGGGCCTCGCCGACATCCCGTTCTACAACGAGGACATCGACGTCGAGGGCAGCGTCCCGGCCGCCGCCACGAAGCTGCGCGAGGCCGCCCAGGCCGCCGACGCGTTCCTGTTCTTCTCTCCCGAGTACAACGGCACCATCCCGGCCGTCCTGAAGAACGCCATCGACTGGCTGTCCCGCCCGTACGGCGCCGGCGCCTTCGGCGGCAAGCCGGTCGCCGTCGTCGGCACCGCCTTCGGCCAGTTCGGCGGCGTGTGGGCGCAGGACGAGACCCGCAAGGCCGTCGGCATCGCCGGTGGCAAGGTGCTGGAGGACGTCAAGCTGTCCATCCCCGGCTCCGTGGTCCGCTTCGCCGAGACCCACCCGGCCGACGACGCCGAGGTGGCCGCGCAGCTCACCGAGGTCGTCGCGCGCCTGCACGGCACCGTGGGCGTGGCCGCCTGACACGCGTGCCGCACGCAGGGGCCGGAGCCGAGCTCCGGCCCCTGCGCGTGCCACCGGCCGGAGGTGAGCTGCGCGGCCACGGTCAGTACACGTCCCGGACGTAACGCTTCTCCGCTGCCAGTTGTTTGACGTACGCCGTCGCCTCGTCCTCGGTGAGTCCGCCGTGCACGGCCGCGATGTCCCGCAGGGCGCGGTCGACGTCCTTGGCCATCCGGGAGGCGTCGCCGCAGACGTAGAAGTGGGCGCCGTCCTGGAGCCAGGACCACAGGTGCGGGCCGTGCTCGCGCATCCGGTCCTGGACGTAGACCTTGGCGCGCTGGTCGCGGGAGAAGGCGGTGTCGAGGCGGCTCAGGGTGCCCTCCGCGCGCAGCGCCGTGAGCTCCTCCTCGTAGTAGAAGTCGGTGGCCCGGTGCTGTTCGCCGAAGAAGAGCCAGTTGGGTGCCCGGTGACCGCGGGCCCGGCGCTCCTCCAGGAAGCCGAGGAAGGGCGCCACGCCGGTGCCGGGGCCGACCATCACCATGGGGGTCGCCGGGTCGGCGGGCGGCTTGAAGTGCGGGGAGCGCTGGACGTGCACCGGGACCGGTGTGCCGGGCTCGGCGTCGGCGAGGAACGGGGAGCAGACTCCCTGCCGGGGCGTGCCGCGCAGGTTCTCGTAGCGGACCACGGAGACGGTGAGCGAGACCTGGCGGGGGTCGGTCAGCGGGCTGGAGGAGATGGAGTACAGCCGCGGTTGCAGCCTGCCGAGGACGCCCGCCCAGTCCCCGGCACCGGCCCTGATCCCGAACTCGGCGACGACGTCGACCGCCTGCCGCCCCCAGGACCACTTGGCCAGCTCGTCCTTGTTGTCGGGGCGCAGCAGTTTCCGCAGCTCGCGCGGGTCACGGGCGCGGTCGGCGACGAAGCGCAACAGGCCGGGGGTGATCCGGGTGATGTCAAGGTGCCGCAGCAGCGCTTCGGAGAGGGGTGTTTCGCCGACCCCGTCGATCTCCACGGCGGTCGCGGCGTCGAGTCCGGTGACGTCCAGCCACTCCTGCACGAGGGCGGCCGAGTTGCGGGGCCGCACGCTCAGCGCGTCGCCCGCCTCGTACCCGAGCGGGGTCGCGCTGTCGCCGATGTCGAAGGTGAACCTGCGGACCTCCTTCCCGGCGCCGGGCAGGCTGAGCAGCCGGTTGCCGACGAGGCGGGCGGCGGCGGGGGCGGGGCGCCGGGACCCGGCCGGCGCGGACGGGGCGCCACCCGCGGGCGCGGAGGAAGACGTGGGCGTGGGGGACGACGTGGGCGCGTCCTTGAGTGCCGTGAGCACCTGGTCGAGCCAGGCCTCCGCCTGCGGCTCGTAGTCGGGTTCGCAGTCGGTGCGCGGGGCGAGCCGGACTGCGCCGAGTTCGTCCATCCGGCGGTCCAGGCGTCGTCCGTGCCCGCAGAAGTCGTCGTAGCTGGAGTCACCGAAGGCCAGGACGGCGAACCGGCGTCCGGTGAGGCGGCCGGCGTCGAGGGCGGCCAGGCCGTCCCAGAAGCCGGCGCCGTTGTCGGGGGCGTCGCCGTCGCCGAAGGTACTGGTGATCAGCAGCAGGTCCGCGCCGCTCGGCAGGGCGGCCGGGTCGGCCTCGTCCATGGCGACGAGGGAGGCGGTGTGGCCGCGGGAGGTGAGCCGCTCGGCGGTGGTCGCGGCGAAGTCCTCGGCGTTGCCGGTCTGCGAGGCCCACAGGATCACCACCTGGCGGGTGGCCGGTGCGGGCGCCGGGTCGGCGGGCGCCGGCGAGCGGGAGTACATGCCGGCGAGGGTGCCGTTGACCCACAGGGCGTGCTCGGGGCTGAAGGGCGCGTCGGGCGGCAGCACGGGGACGCCGGGGGAGCCCACCGGGATGCCCGCGAGGAATCCGGCCAGGTAGTGCCGTTCGGTCTCGGTGAGGACCGGCGGCGGGGCGGGGGCCAGCCCGAAGACCGAGGCGGCGGCGGGCGGTACGGCCGTGGGCGCGAGGACGGTGGCGGGGGTCCGCTCGGTGCCCGGCGCCTGCACGGTCACCGGGGTGGACACCTTGGTCAGCGAGACCGCGCACACCTTCAACTCGGGCTGGAAGGACAGCGGGTCGACGGCGTCGCTGGTCACCGCGTTGACGCTGAGGTACTCGCCGAACAGGTCGTTCCAGTGGAAGGGCGCGAAGCAGGAGCCGGGCCGCACCCGGTCGGTGACGACCGCCGGCAGCACCGCCCGGCCGCGCCGCGAGGCCACCTCGACGGAGTCGCCTCCGGCGATGCCGAGGGCGCTCGCGTCCGCGGGGTGGATCTCCACGAAGGGGCCCGGGTCGAGCTTGTTCAGCTTGGCCACCTTCGCGGTCTTGGTGAGCGTGTGCCACTGGTGCTGGAGCCGTCCGGTGTTCAGGACGAACGGGTAGTCGTCGTCGGGCATCTCGGCGGGTGCCAGGTGCGGGCGGGCGTGGAAGACGGCGCGACCGGAGGCGGTGGGGAAGGTGAGGGACCCGTCGGCGGCGACGTACCGGACGGGGTTGCGGTCGGGGCCGCCGGGGGCGGCGGGCCACTGGACGGGGCCCGCGCGGAGCCGGTCGTAGGTCACGCCCCGCAGGTCGTAGCCGGTCCCCGGGTTGTGGAAGCGCTTGATCTCCTCGAAGATCTCCTCCGCGCTGTCGTAGCGGAAGCCGTCCTCGTAGCCCATCGCACGGGCGACCGCCGCGATCAGCCGCCAGTCGGCGACGGCCTCCCCCGGGGGGTCGGCGGCGGGCCGGGCGAGGGTGAGGTTGCGTTCGCTGTTGACGAGGACGCCCTCGGTCTCCGTCCACAGGGCGCCGGGCAGGACCACGTCGGCGTAGGCGTTGGTCTCGGTGTCGGCGAAGACGTCCTGGGTGACGACGAACTCGGCGGCCTCCAGGCCCTCGATGACGGTCCTGCGGTTGCCGACGGAGGCGACCGGGTTGGTGCAGATGATCCAGCAGGCCTTGATCTCGCCGTCGGCCGTCTTCCGGAACATGTCGACGGTGCCCCTGCCGACGCCGTCGGCGCGGATCGTGCCGGGTTCGAGGCCCCAGACCTCCTCGACGAAGGCGCGGTCGGCGTCCACCAGGACCGACCGCTGGCCGGGCAGCCCGGGGCCCATGTACCCCATCTCCCGGCCGCCCATGGCGTTGGGCTGCCCGGTCAGCGAGAACGGGCCGCTGCCCGGACGGCAGATCTTCCCGGTCGCGAGGTGCAGGTTGATCAGGGCGTTGGTGTTCCAGGTGCCGTGCGTGGACTGGTTGAGCCCCATGGTCCAGCAGCTGGTCCACTCCCCCGCCTCGCCGATCAGCCGGGCCGCCGTGCGCAGGTCGGCCTCCGGGACGCCGGTGATCTCGGCGACGGCGGCGGGCGGGTAGTCGGCCAGGAACTCCGGCATCGCCTCCCAGCCCTCGGTGTACGCGGCGACGAAGTCCGGGTCGGTGTGCCCGTTCGCGTGCAGGAGGTGCAGCAGGCCGTTCAGGAGGGCGAGGTCGGTGCCGGGTCTGACCTGGAGGAAGAGGTCGGCCTTGGCGGCGGTGGCGGTGCGGCGCGGGTCGACGACGATCAGCTTCGCGCCCGCCTTCACCCGGTCCATCAGCCGCAGGAAGAGGACGGGGTGGCAGTCGGCCATGTTGGAGCCGATGACCAGGAAGACGTCCGCCCTGTCGAGGTCCTCGTACGAGCCGGGCGGGCCGTCGGCGCCGAGGGAGAGCTTGTAGCCGGTGCCCGCGCTCGCCATGCACAGCCGGGAGTTCGACTCGATGTTGTTGGTGCGCAGATAACCCTTGGTGAGCTTGTTCGCGAGGTACTGCGCTTCGAGGCTCAGCTGCCCCGAGACGTAGAGGGCGACCGCGTCCGGGCCGTGCTCGTCGACGATCGCGCGCAGCCGCCGCGCGGTCTCGGCGACCGCCGCGTCCACGGCGGTGGGCACGGCCTCCTCGCCCCGCTCGGGCCGCAGCAGGGCGGTGGTCAGCCGGCCGGGCGCGGCGAGCATGTCGGCGGTGGTGGCGCCCTTGGTGCACAGCCGCCCGAGGTTCGCGGGGTGCTCCTTGTCCCCGGACGCCTTGAGGACGGTACGGCGGCCGTCCGGGCCCCGGCCGACGTCCAGGACGATGCCGCAGCCCACCCCGCAGTACGAGCAGACCGTCCGCACCCGGTCGGTGCCGGTGCTGCGCGAGTCCGGCGCGGCCACGGGCGCCCCCTGTTCCTGCTGGTCGGCCTCTTCGGTTTCGGGCTCGACCGTAGGGACCGCCGGTTACGCGGGCGTCACCGCTCCCGATCGACGGGGGTTAAGCCCGCCGCACACACCCCTGTACGACGATGTGAGCGGACCCGTACGAGATGCGCCTCCCGGCGACCTGATGGACGATGAGGGCGGCCGTGGGAGGGGGTAGGCGAGGAGGACCGGGTGGACAGGGACACCTCCTCACGACGAGCGGCCACCGGCACCGCGCCGGCCGCCTCCCCGGCACCGGCCGCGCCGCCCTCCGGTATCGCCTACGTCGACAT
The DNA here is from genome assembly GCF_040640875.1 of Streptomyces sp. NPDC021562. Lineage (NCBI taxonomy): Bacteria > Bacillati > Actinomycetota > Actinomycetes > Kitasatosporales > Streptomycetaceae > Streptomyces > Streptomyces sp. NPDC021562. The sequence continues at coordinate 258,232 of NZ_JBFACN010000009.1, read as the reverse complement.
GCTGCGCGGCATCGTCGAGGACTCCGGCGCCGGTTTCGCCGTCCTCGACACCGAACTGCGCTACCTGTACGTCAATCCGCACATGGCGCGGATGACGGGGCTGCCCGCCGCCGCCTACCTCGGGCACCGGCTGTCCGAGGTGCTGCCGCACATCCAGCGCTCCGAGCAGGTGCTGCGGGACGTCCTGCGCGACGGACGGCCGCGCGAGATGATCGTCACCGGTCGGACCTGGGTGGACTCGCCGTACCAGGTCCGGGAGTGGCGCTGTGTGTACCACCGGCTCGTGGACAGCACGGGCCGGGTGGTGGGGGTCGCCGGGGTGGGCCTGGAGATCAGTGAGCCGCAGCAGTACGTGTACGAGCTGGAGCGCGCCCACCGGCGGCTGGCACTGCTGGACGCCGCCGCGTCCCGGATCGGCACCGGCACCGATGTCGCCGGGACCTGCCGGGAGCTGGCCGAGTTCGTCGTACCTGAGCTGGCGGACGCGGCCGGGGTGGAGCTGACCCCGCCGGACACCGTGGCGGCACGGCGGACACCGACCCGGCTCGTGGCGTACGCCACGCGTCCCGGGCTGGCCATGGGCCTGGCCGCGCTGGACGCGCGTGGTGAGCTGGTCGGCTGGCCGCGCGGCACCGGCACCCGGCGGAACCTGGCGGCGGGCCGCGTGTGGCGGCGCAACGCGATCACCGGGGCGCAGTGGCGGTCGCTGGTCCCGCGCTGGCCGCCCGCCCTGGCCTGCCTGGCCGCGGGCGTCCACTCGGTGCTGCTGGCACCGGTGGTCGCGGACGGCCGGGTGCTCGGCATCCTGCTGCTCGCCCGGGCCGGGGAGTCGGCGCCGTTCTCGAACGAGGACGCCACGGTGGCCCGCGAACTCGCCGCACGCGCGGCCCGCGCCCTGGACCGGGCGGTCCGCTTCCAGCGCGAGCACACCATGGCCCTGGAGCTGCAACGCGCCCTGCTCTCCGAGCCGGGCCAGTTGCAGCGGCACGCCGGTGTGGAGACGACCGCGCGCTACCGGCCGGCCGACGACGGTTCGCTGATCGGCGGTGACTGGTACGACGTCGTGGCGCTGCCAGGCGGCCGGACGATGCTGGTCATCGGTGACGTGATGGGCCACGGCGTGGACGCGGCGGTGGCCATGAGCCACTACCGTTCGACGCTGCGCGCCCTGGCCCTGGCGGGGCTCGCGCCGCGCCACATCCTCCAGCACGCGGACCGCATGGTCGCCGACTCCGGCTTCGAACGGGTGGCCACCTGCTTCCTGGCGCTCGGTGACGCGGACGTCGCCACGCTCACCTACGCGAGCGCCGGGCACCTGCCGCCGGCCTGGCTCACCCCCGAGGGCACGATGCAGCTGGTGCCGGTGCCGGTCGGCCCGCCGCTGGGCAGCGGGCTCGGCCGGTACGAGCAGCGGGTCACCCCGGAGCGCGGAGGTGTGCTGCTGCTGTACACCGACGGGCTGGTGGAGCGGCGCGGGGAGGACATCGACCGCGGTCTGGCGCGGCTGACGACGCTGCCGTTGTCCCCCACCGATCCGCTGGACGAGATCGTCGACACCGTCCTGACCCGCCTCGCCGCCGGTTCGGAGGACGACATCGCGCTGCTCGCGGCCCGCGCCGTTCGCACGTGATCCCGCTCATTCGTAGGTGAGCGCTCAGTCGTGGGTGAGCACCATGCGGAAGCGCGCGGCCCCGCTGAGCATCTTCCGGTAGGCCTCGTCCGCCTGCTCCAGCGGTACGGTCTCGGTCGTCGGGCGGATCCCGTGCAGGGCGCTGAACTCCATGGTGTCCTGCACGTCCTGCGCCGTGCCGGAGGGGTGGCCGCGGACCACCCGGCCGGGCATGATCAGGTGGAACGGGGTGATGCCGAGGGGCTCGGGGTCGGCGCCGATCACCACCAGTTCACCGCGCGGTGCCAGCCCGTCCACGGCCGCCGAGATGGCCTGGGAGTTGCCGGCGGTGGCGAGGACGACCTTGGCGGCGCCGAGCGACCGGAGGGCCTCCGCGACGGAGGTCCCGGCCGTGGAGTCGACGTAGTGGTGGGCGCCTAGCTGCTTGGCGAGGTCGGCCTTCTCGGGGCCGCGGGCGACGGCCACCGTCTCGAAGCCCATGGCCACCGCGTACTTCACGCCGAGGTGGCCGAGCCCGCCGAGGCCGACGACGGCGACCAGGTCACCGGGTTCGGCGGGGCTGCGCCTGAGACCGTTGAAGGTGGTCACGCCCGCGCAGGCCATGGGTCCGGCGTCGGCCGCGGTCAGCCCGTCGGGGATCCGGGCCAGGGCGTCGACCGGCGCGACCACCTTCGCGCCGAAGCCGCCGTCGTAGGCCCAGCCGGGCGTCTTCATGGTCTCGCACACGACGAAGTCGCCCTGCCGGCAGGGCTTGCAGTGGCCGCAGCTGCCGCCGAACCAGCCGACCGCCACCCGGTCGCCGACGGCCCAGCCCCAGTCCTCGATGCCCTCGCCGATCTCCTCGATCCGCCCGGCGATCTCGTGCCCGGGCACCACGGGGAAGGTGATGCCCGGGACGACCGCGTTCACGAAGAGGGTGTCGCTGTGGCAGATGCCGCAGGCCTCCACCGCGATGCGCACGTGGCGCGGTCCCGGCCGGGGCACCTCCCGCTCGGCGATCTCGAACGACCCGCCCGCGGCGGACACCTGCGCGACTCGGTAGGTACTCATGACGCCTCTCCCGGAGCGGGTACGACGGAAACGGTGCGACCCCCCTCCCCCAGCACACCAGCTCCGGGCCGATCACGCGCGCCGAGCCGTGATCACGAGGTGATGCCCTGGTACTGGTCCCAGGTGTAGGCGAGGTCGGGTGCGGCGGGCCGGCCCGGCCAGGAGAAGTAGTCCCAGACGAGTTCGGCGGGGTTGGTGGCGAGGTAGCCCCGGCCGGGCAGGTCGTCGGCGTCGTCCCAGGCCCACGGCGGGTTGGCCGCGTCGGTGTCGCAGGCGCCGTTGGCCGGGCCGAGGACCCCGCCCGCGCCGCACTTGGCGCCGTAGGGGTCGGGCCCGGCGTCGCCGGCGAAGTTGTCCGGGGTCGCGAACAGCGTGGTGAGGCCGCGGTCGGCCCACATGCCGCCGGGGGCGAAGATGTCGGTCAGCGTGTACTGGACGTCCCGGTCGTTCGAGCCGGACGGCACCTCGGCGGTGGTGCCGGGGTAGTAGACGATGCCGTCGCCGTTCGCGTACTGGTCGCGTTCCCTGGACAGGTAGCCCTCGGCCCAGGTCGCGTGCGTGTTGGGCTGCTGGGTGATGAACGGCCGTCCGTGGCCGTCGTCGTGCGGGTCGCCCTGGAGCTTCAGGGTGCCGTCGACGCTCTCCTGTCCGCTGGTGAAGTCGCCGCCGGCGGGCACCCAGGAGTAGAAGTTGCTGTGCGCGACGGTGATCGCGGCCTTCAACTGCCCGTGGGCGGAGCCGTCGTGGGCGATCACCTCCAGCACGCCCTCGGAGTCGTTCTCGTGCTCGGTGAGGTCCTCCTGGTAGTTGTCGATGACGCCGTCCGACCAGTCGCGCGGGTGGAAGTACATGTACAGCAGGTACGAGAAGGACGGGGTCCGGACGACTGAGTAGTAGACGTGCGCGGCGAGCGGGAACCGGCCGGTGTTCTCCCAGTTGTCGCGGCCGTCGAGGTCGCCGTCGTAGTCGTAGGACGTGAGGTAGTCGGACTTGCCGCCGAGCGCGGTCTCGCCGGTGGAGTCGACGTCCTGGAAGGTGACCGGGGCCCACCATCGGGCGAGGGCCGCGCGGTCGGCGGCGGCGTCCGCGTGGGCGGGGACCGGGCGGGTGAGGGCCGCGGCGCACAGGGCGGCCAGGACGGCGGTCAGGGCGAGGGATCTGCGTCGGGTCAGGGGCATCCGAGAACGCTGCGGGCGGCTGGTGGCCACGGTTCCTCCGGAAGCGGCGAAGGGAACCGGCACGTCGGTGAAGTCGACCTGCCGGTAGGGCAGTTGACGCTGTGGGCCGGTGGGGCGAGTGGTGCCGCGGGCACGATACAGCGCGCCGTCGACGCGGTGGCAGGGGCCGACGAGAGTCACGTACATGAACATTGCGCACATGTATGTTCGGGGCCGGAGCCGGCATGCAAGACTCCCTCGACTCCCCCGCACGTCCGTCCAGTCGGAGAGGAAGCCCCCATGCGCATGTCCCGAAGGGCCCTGCTGGCGACCGCGGGCGGCGCCGCGGCCTGCGCGTCGGCACCCGGACCCGCCCAGGCGCTCGACGACGGGGTGCCGGTGGCCACCCGGCGGGAGCTGCGCGCGGCCGCCGACTACGCGGTGGACAAGGTGCGTTCCGTCGCCCCCCGGGTGACCGCGTTCCCGGTCGGGACCAGGTTCGAGAAGTGGGTGTACTCCCAGAACGGCGACTGGGTCGGCGGCTTCTGGCCCGGCGTCCTGTGGCTGACCTGGCTGCACAGCGGGGACACCGCCCTGCGCACCCTCGCCCTGGAATCGGCCGCGGGACTCGCCCCCCGCCGCTACGACACCGGCACCCACGACCTGGGTTTCCTCTTCACACCCTCCTGGGTCACCGCCTGGCGGCTGACCGGCGACACCTCCTGGCGGGACGGCGCCGTGCAGGCCGCACGCTCACTGCTGCGGCGCTACAACCCCCGGGGCCGCTTCCTGCGCGCCTGGGGCGCGCTCGACACCCCCGACAACGCGGGACGCATGATCATCGACACCATGATGAACCTCGACCTGCTCGTCTTCGCCGGCCGGGAGACCGGCGAGCAGGCCTTCCTGGACGCGGCCGTGGGACACGCGCACACCACCCGGCGCCTGTTCCCGCGCCCGGACGGATCCCTCCCGCACGTCTACGACCTGGACCCGGCCACCGGCGTCCCCATCGGCCCGAACACGGTCCAGGGCTACAGCCCCACGTCGGCCTGGGCCCGCGGCCAGGCGTGGGGCGTCTACGGCTTCACCACCATGTACCGGCGCACCGGCGACGCCGCGTTCCTCGCCACCGCACGCCGGCTCGCCGACTACGCGGTGCGGGCGCTCGGCCCGGACCACGTCCCCGTCTGGGACTACCGGGCCCCGCAGCAGCCGTACGACGTCAAGGACGCCTCCGCCGGGGCCGTGACGGCCTGCGGGCTGCTCGACCTGGCCGCCGCCACCGGCCACCGCCCCTACCGCACCACCGCCCTGCGGATCCTGGGCGCGCTGTGCCGGACCTGCCTCACCACCCGCTCCACGCGCGCCGAGGCCGTGGTGGCCCGCTGCACCCGCAACCGCCCCGCCGAGGACGGCGTCGAGATCTCCCTCCCCTACGCCGACTACTACCTCCTCGAGGCGATCCTGCGCGTCCTGCGCCCCCGCGACCTGGACCGGGCGATCGACCTGTCGACGGTCTGACACGCCCGGCCGTCACCCGCGCCAGATCTTCCGGTACGCCTCCCGGTAGCCCGCCGGGTCCCAGGTGGTCGCCCCGTGCGAGTCGGCCGCGGTGGCGATGTGCACCGGGGCCGCGTATCCGCTGGGCCGGGCGTGCGAGAAGGCGCGGTTGAACTCGTCCACGATCTGCCAGCCCTGCTGGGTCAGCGGCTCCGGGACGGTGGCGGACTGGTACTGGCCGCTGTTGACGCGCTGGAAGGCCGACGGATCGCCGTCCCCCGCCCCGATGTTGTACGGCGGTCCCGCCCCCGGTGCGCCGGCCGCGCGGAGCGCGGGGGCGGCGTCCGCGAAGTAGAGGTCGTTGATGGCGACGGAGTGGGTCCAGCGGGCGCCGAACCGGGACAGGAGCGAGGCGGCCTCGCGCGGGGTCCGGATGCTCGCGTCCGGGATGGGGATGTTCTCGTACGCGAGGACGTGCACGCCCGCGCAGGTGGCGAGTTCCGACGCGATCAGCCGGGACTTGGTGCGGGCGAACGGGATGGAGTCGTCGGTGAAGATCACGGCACCGGCCCGCCCGCGCGAGTTCTGGATGATCCACCGGGCGCTGATCCGGGCGACGTCCTGGACGTGTGTGGTGACGTTGGTGAAGAGCGGGGGCCGTCGGCTGGGGCCGGGGGCGGCGACGGCGTGCCAGCCGACCAGCGGGATGTGCTGGGCGACGGCCCGGGCGACCTGCTGCGAGGTGGTGCCGGGGTCGAAGCCGCCGATGACGATGCCGGAGGGCCTGAGCGCGACCGCCTGGCCCATCGCCGCCTGGATGCCGGCCGGGGTGCCGCCGCCGTCGATCACCCGGACGTTCCAGCCGACGATCCGCGCCGCCTCCCGGACGCCCTGCTCGGCCCCGGCGACCCCGGGGTTGGTCATGGTCTGGGCCACGTAGACGAGGGACCTGCCGGTCACCGCGCGCGGCCCGGTGGTGGGGCCGTTCCAGGGGACGTCGGTGTGTTCCGCGCGCGCGACGGCGGTGCGGGCGGCCTCGTAGGCGGCGGGGCAGCCGTTCGGACCGGTGGCCGACTCCTCCGGGACGTGCCGCGCCGGCCCGTGTGCACAGCCCGTGAGCAGGCCGGCGGCCGCCAGCAGGGCGCCCGCGCACCGGGCGAACCGGCCGGGCCGGCTCCTGGGCCGCCCTTCCGGGGCCGGGGTGGCGGCGCGCGGCGTGCCGCGGCTCATTCGGCGCCGCCCTCCGCCGGCTCCGGCGGGCCGGGCGCCAGGCCGGTGCCGGCGCGCAGACGGCGCCGGGACGCGTAGCCGGCCAGGCCCACGGCGATCAGCAGGGTGCCGCCGTAGAAGAGGGGCACGGTCCAGAAGTCGGCGCCCAGCTGGCCGATGCCGGTGAGGCCGACGGCGAGCACCGCGACGGCGACGACCGTGCCGAGCACGTTCGGGCGGCCGGGCCGGATCGCCGTCGAGCCGAGGAGGGCCCCGGTGAAGGCGGGCAGCAGGTAGTCGAGGCCGACGCTGGGGTTGCCCTGTTGCTGCTGGGCGGCGAGCAGCACCCCGGCCAGGCCGACTAGCAGTCCCGCCGCGGTGAACGCGTACACCGTGCAGGTGCGGGTCCGGACGCCGACCAGTTCGGCCGCGCGCGGGTTGGAGCCGACGACGTACAGGTACCGGCCGAGCGGCAGCCGCTCCAGCACCAGCCAGAGGACGGCGGCGAGGGCGAGGACGTAGAAGGCGGGGACCGGCAGGCCGAGGAACCGGGCGTCGTAGAGGTCGGTGAAGGCGGGCGGCAGGCCCTGGGGGCCCGGCACGATCCGGCTGCCGCCGGTGACCCACCCGGTGATCGCGTACATCATGCTGCCGGTGCCGAGCGTGGCGATGAAGGAGTCGATCCGTCCGAACTCCACGACGACCCCGTTGAGGACCCCGGCGGCGGCGCCGCCCACGACCACGGCGAGGCAGGCGAGCGGCCAGGGCCAGCCCTCGTCGACGATCAGCTTCAGCACCAGGACGTGGGCGAGGCCGAGGCCGTAGCCGAGGGAGAGGTCGAACGAGCCGGTGACGACGGGGACCGTGGCGGCGAGGGCGAGGACGGCCGGGATGGACTGGGTGGACAGGATCGAGTCGGCGGTGTCGAGGGTGGGGAAGGTCCGGGGCAGCGCGAGCGAGAAGACCAGGACGAGCAGGACGGTGAGGGCCGGCAGGCCGTACGAGCCGATCAGGTGGCCGGCGGGGCGGGGCGCGCGGCCGGTCATGGGCCGCCCCCGGGTGCGGACGGCGGCACGGCCGAGGCGGCCCGGGTGAGCGCCTCGGCGGTGAGGGCGGCGCCACCGGGCTCGGCCGTCACCGAGCCGCGGACCAGGACCAGGGCCCGCCCGCAGACGTCGGCGACCTCGTCGAAGTCGGTGGAGACGAGCAGGATCGCGAGCCCCCGGGCGAGGGCGTCGTCGAGGAGCCGGTGGATGGCGTCCTTCGCGCCGACGTCGACGCTCGCGGTGGGCTCCTCCAGGATCAGCAGCCGGGGCCCCGCCCGCAGCCAGCGGCCGATCATGACCTTCTGCTGGTTGCCGCCGGAGAGGGTGGCGACGGGCGCCTCGGGGTCGCGGGGGCGCACCGCGAGTGCCCTGATCAGGGCGGCGGCCTCGGCCCGTTCCCGGCGGGGGCCGATCCGGGCGAGCGCCGGGACGCCGTCGGCGCGGGGGTTGGCGAGCAGGTTCTCGCGCACGGTCAGCTGCGGGAGCAGGCCCTCGCGGAGGCGGTCGCCGGGGACCAGGCCGACCCCGCGGGCGACGGCGTCGGCGACCGTGCGGGGACGGTAGGACCGGCCGTCGAGCGTGGCCGTGCCGCCGAGGACGGGCAGGGCGCCCGCGAGCGCACGGCCGAGTTCGGCGTGCCCGGCACCGGAGAGACCGACGAGGCCCACGGACTCGCCTGCCCGCAGTGTCAGGCTCACCGGGCCCGTGCCGGTGGTGCGGAAGCCGTCGAGGCTGAGGACGACCGCACCCGGCGCACCCCCGGCAGCCGCGGGACGCCTGCCGGGGGGCTGTTCGCCGAGGATGTCGTGGACGAGCCGGGCGGTCCCGTACCCGGCGAGCCGGCCGTGGCTGACCAGCCGGCCGTCGCGCAGCACGGCGAAGCTGTCGGCGACCTGGTGGACCTCGTCGAGGCGGTGGCTGACGTAGAGGATCGCGCGGCCCTGGTCGCGCAGGTCGTGCAGGACCTGGAAGAGCCGGGCGCAGTCGGCGGCCGGCAGGCGGGCGGTGGGCTCGTCCAGGACGATGAGCCGCGCGTCGGCCGCGAGGGCCCGGGCGAGGGCCACCAGGGAGCGCTCGGCGGGGGCGAGCCCGGCGAGGGGCTCGGCGGGGTCGAGGTGGGCGGCGACGGTCCGCAGGGCCTCGGCACAGCGCTCGCGGGTGCGGCGCCAGGAGATCAGGCCGGCGCGGCGTGGATATCCGCCGACCAGGGCGACGTTCTCGGCGACCGTCATCCAGTCGACGAGTCCCAGGTCCTGGTGGATGAAGGACATCGCGCGGGTGGCGGCACGGCTGCCGAGGGGCTCTCCGGCGACGGTGATCCGGCCCGCGTCCGGACGGTGGACGCCGGCGAGCACCTTGATGAGCGTGGACTTCCCGGCGCCGTTGGGTCCGAGCAGGGCGAGGACGCTGCCGGCGTGGACGTCGAGGTCGACGCCGTCCAGTGCGAGGGTGCCGCCGAACCGTTTGACGAGCCCGCGGACGGCGACCACGGGTTCCGGCGCGACGGGGCGAGCCGCGTCCTGACCGGGAGCGTCACACACGGTAGAAAATTACATCAATCCGTACGATACCGGGCTGCCGTCTTCCGCTCACACGCCGTCGAGTCCGCATTCGGCCCAGATGACCTTGCCCTGGGACAGGTGCCGGGTGCCCCAGGCCCGGGCGAGCTGGGCGACCAGGAACAGGCCGCGGCCGCCCTCGTCGGTGCTGGCCGCGCGGCGCAGGTGCGGTGCGGTGTTGCTGGTGTCGACGACCTCGCAGATCACGGTGCGGTGGTGCAGCAGCCGTACCCGGATGGGGCCGGTGCCGTGCCGGATGGCGTTGGTGACCAGTTCGCTCAGGATCAGCTCCATGGCGAACGCGGTGTCGTCCAGGCCCCATTCGGTGAGCTTGCCGAGGGCTGCGGCGCGGACCTCGCCGACCAGGGCCGGGTCGGGGGCCAGTTCCCAGGTGGCGATCCGGTCGGCGGCCAGCGCGTGGGTGCGGACCACCAGCAGGGCGATGTCGTCGCAGGGGTGGGCGGGTGCCACCCGGTCCAGGATGGCCCGGCAGGTCTCCTCGGGCGTGCGCTCCGGGTGACCGGCCAGGGCGCCGCGCAGCTGTTCGAGTACGGCGTCCACGTCGCGACGGCGGTCCTCGATGAGGCCGTCGGTGTAGAGGACCAGCTGACTGTCCTCCGGCAGGTCGACCTCGACGGCGTCGAAGGGCAGCCCGCCGAGACCGAGCGGGGGTCCCGCGGGCAGGTCGGGGTAGCGGACGCTGCCGTCGGGGCTGACCAGCGCGGGCGGCGGGTGACCGGCGCGGGCCATGACGCAGCGTTGCGCGGTGGGGTCGTAGACGACGTACAGGCAGGTCGCGCCGATGATGCCGGAGCCCTCGCCGTCGGGGTCGTCGCGGTCCAGGCGGCCGACCAGGTTGTCCAGGTGGGTGAGCACCTCGTCCGGCGGGAAGTCCAGTTCGGCGAAGCTGCGGGCGGCGGTGCGCAGCCGGCCCATGGTGGCCGCCGACAGCATGCCGTGTCCCACGACGTCACCGACGAGCAGGCCGATCCGGGTGCCGGACAGCGGGATGACGTCGTACCAGTCGCCGCCCACGTCCGACTCGGCGGGCAGGTAGCGGTGGGCGATCTCCACGGCGTCCTGGTCGGGCAGCCCGTGCGGGAGCAGTCGGCGCTGGAGCGCGAGGACCATCGAACGTTCGTGGGTGTACCGGCGGGCGTTGTCGATGGAGAGGGCGGCCCTGCTGGCCAGCTCCCGTGCCAGCGAGCGGTCGTCGTCGCCGAAGGGGGCGGAGCCCCGGCCGCGGTAGAAGCTGGCGACGCCCAGGACGACGCCGCGGGCCACCAGCGGTACCGCGATGAGCGAGTGCACCTCGGCGAGCAGCCGTTCGGTGTGCTCGGGATCCTGTGCGAGCCAGCCTGCGGCGGCCTGGAGGTCGGGCTCCAGCTCGGCCCGGCCGTTGCTGAGGCAGCGCAGCTGGGGGGTGGCGGGACCGAAGTCGATCCGCTTGCCGACCGGGGTGAAGGGCAGTCCGTCCCGGACGCCGTGCACCACCGTCCGGCGCAGGTCGCCGAGCGGGTCGTCGGCCTCCTCGCCGCGCAGTACCGCGTCGGGCAGGTCGACGGTCACATGGTCCGCGAGCCTCGGTACGGCCGTCAGCGCCATCTCCTCGGCGGTACGGCGGACGTCGAGCGTCGTCCCGATCCGCGTGCTGGCCTCGGACAACAACTCCAGCCTGCGGCGCGCTGCCAGCGCGTAGGCGCCGACCTCGGGCTCACCGACGAGGACGAGCCGCCGCGGGGCACCGGGAGGTTCGGCACCCGGAACGCCGGCACCGGTGCGGGCGTCACCTTCAGCGGCCACGCCGGTACGGGCAGCACCCGCGGGACCCGGCCCGGTCGACAGCGGCGGGGCCCCGGGGCGCAGGCCCGACCGCGACGGGACGGCGACGGAGGCCTCGGCGGGAGTCCCGGACGGGGCAGCGCCGGTGCCCTCGGCGGGAGTCCCGGACGAGCCGACGACCGCAGCCTCCGCGGGAGAGCCGGACCGGCCGACGACCGAAACCTCGACCGGGGCGCCGGACTGGGCCGCTACCCCAGCCCCCGCAGGAGAGCCGGACCGGCCGACGACCGAAACCTCGGCGGAGGCATCGGGCTGAGCCGCTACCCCGGCCACCGCAGGAGAGCCGGACCGGCCGACGACCGAAACCTCGGCGGAGGCATCGGGCTGGGCCGCTACCCCAGCCACCGCAGGAGAGCCGGACCGGCCGACGACCGAAACCTCGACCGGGGCGCCGGACTGGGCCGCTACCCCAGCCCCCGCAGGAGAGCCGGACCGGCCCGCGGCCGAAGCCTCGACCGGGGCGGCGACCCCAGCCGCCGCGGGAGAGCCGGACGGGGCGGCACCGCAACCCTCGACGGGAGTCCCGCACGGGGCGGCGCCCCCAGCCCCCGCGGGAGACACGGACCGGCCGGCGGCCGAAGCCTCGGTCGGGGCGCCGGGCGGGGCAGGGGGGTGGGCGAGGAGGAGGGCGGGGGAACGGTCCCGGGACCTGGCCGGGTTCGTGCGGGTCGCAGCGCCGGGCCTTCCCGTCGGCACCGCGTGACCTGCGCCGGCACGCAGCACACCGGCCGTGAGGGCGCCCCCCGGTGCGTCGAGCCCGTCCCCCGCCACGGCCCCGAAGGCCGCGTCCACCGCGTCCACCCTCACGTGATGACGCGAGACGTCCAGGGGCGCCCTCGCGCAGAGGCCCGGCAGCAGCATCTCCACGGCGAGGCCCTGTACCCCGGAGGCCCCGGTCACCCGGCGGCTGACGAGCGTGACGCGGCGGCCGTCGGAGAGGGAGACACCCGTGGCCGCGTACCGCCCGCGGGAGATGAGCTCGGCCGCCTTCTCCATGAGGATGGCCCGGTCACCGGGGCGCAGGTCCAGGACCCCTTCGTCCGCGGCGAGCCCCGGGGAGAGGCCGGCCGCGGCCTCGTACGCCCTGAGCAGGACCCGTTCGCGGGCCGAGCTCTGCCGCAGCAGCCCGCCCTCCACGGCCCGTACCGCCCGGCGGATGACGTCGCCCAGGAACGGGCTCTCGGCGCTGCGGTGGTAGCCGAAGCACAGCACGCCCTCCAGGCGCCCGCTCAGCGGGTCCCGGACGGGCGCGGCGATACAGGCGTTGCCCTGGGCGCGTTCCGCGAAGTGTTCGGCACCGAAGACCCGGACGAGGCCGCGCTCGGCGAGCGCGAGCCCGATCCCGTTGGTGCCGGCGAACCGTTCGGCGAAGACGAAGCCGGGCTCCACCTGGATCGCGGGCAGGCTGCGGGGCAGCGCCGGGTCGCCGAAGCGGCGCAGCAGGACGGTGCCGCTCGCGTCGGCGAGCGAGATGTTGATCTGGCTGCCCGCGAACCGGGCCTGGAGCCGGTCGAGCACGGGAACCGCGGCCCGCACGAGCGGCCCGCCGGGGTCGAAGTCCTCGTGGAAGGGCAGGTCGGCCCGGTCGGGCGAGAGACCGAGGGACCGGCAGCGCAGCCAGGAGCCCAGGATCGGCGCCCGTACCCCGCTGTCGACCTGCTCGCCCTGCAGGAACCGCTCACGGAAACGCACGGGACCCGCATCACCTGTCGGCCGCCTGGCCGGAACTGGTTGCCCGCCGGACCGCATCACTCTGCGCCTCGCTCACTGTCGCAAGTATCAGCTTTTCGCAAAGAAAGCGACATAAACGACAATACGTACATCGGCCGCTAGAGTCATCGTCTGCCAGATCCCGCTCACCCACGGCCGGATCCCGCCCGCCCCCGGCCCGCGCCGGTCACAGGACCGCGACCGGGTTGACCGGCGACCCCGTCCCGCCCGGGATGTCCAGCGGCGCCACGACCAGCATGAAGGTGTACCGGCCCGCCTCGGCGGCAGCGACGGACAGCGCTTCCAGGTCGAGGTTGTCGAGCAGCGGCACCCCCAGCGCGGCCACCGCCAGGGCGTGCACGGGCGAGTGCACCCCGGGCACGGGCGAGGGCCGCACGTCGCTGTCGCCGTCCCCGCCGAGCAGCGCGATGCCCCGTTCCGCCAGCAGCGGCAGCGCGTCCACGTGGAAACCCGCGCTCGACGCCGCCGAGTCCCAGGCGCCGCGTTCCCGGCGGCGCCTGGCGTGGCCGGAGCGCAACAGGACGGCGTCGCCTTCGCCGACGGTCACGCCGAGCGCCCGCTCGGCCGTGAGGACGTCGGTCGCACGGACCGCCCGCCCCGGTTCCAGCCAGTCGACGCCGAGGACGGCGGGCATGTCGAGCAGCACGCCCGTCGTGACGAGCGGCCCGAGCGCCGACACCGCGCCGAAGCGGGCGCCGCCGGCGTCGACGTGGTCGCGGGCGCGCCGGCCGTCGTACAGCTCCCCGCGGTACGCCACGTGGCTGAGGGCGTCGAGATGGGTGACGCCCTTGCCGTGGTAGTCGGCGGCGACGAAGTCCTTGTGGGTGGCCGGCTCCGGGCTCTCCACGTCGCCGAGGTCCGTCATGTGGTGCAGGGCCGGCGTGGGGTTGTCCGGTCCGGAGCGGGTGTTCCACGGCAGCGCCGTCGGCACGACCGTCCCGGACCGCACCAGGGCAGCGGCCCGCCGGGCGTGTCCCGCGGTCACCCGGTTGAAGGCTCCCCGGTCGGCACGCTGCCAGCGCCCCCAGGTCCGGAGCGCCGTGAACAACGCGTCGAACTCCTCCCGGGGGACGACCGGCCCGCCGATCTCAGAGGTCATCCGCTTCCGTCCCTTGCACGCCGAGAACCCCAGGCTGACACCGGGAGCCCGCCCCGGCCACTCGCACGGGTGCGCGGCAGGTACCGACCGGACTGTCCCGGACATGACCAACAGTGTGCGGATTCCGCCCCTTCGGCGTGTCCGGCGTCAGTAGGGTGCGCTTGGAGGCAACTTCTGTTGCCTGTTGTCTGCGCCCCCTCACCCGCCCGTCGGTGGAGCGACACGCCGAGAAGAAAGGTTCAGCCAGGTGAACTTCAAGGTCCAGCCCACCGCCCAGGTCGACGACAGGGCCACGGTCGGCGACGGAACGACGGTCTGGGATCTGGCCCAGATCCGGGAGGACGCGAGGCTGGGCAGCGGCTGCATCGTGGGCCGGGGCGCCTACGTCGGTCCGGGCGTGCGGATCGGCGACAACGTCAAGTTGCAGAACTACGCGCTCGTCTACGAACCCGCGGTGCTCGGCGACGGGGTGTTCGTGGGCCCGGCCGCGGTCCTCACCAACGACTACTTCCCGCGTTCGGTTGACCCCCGGGGCCGGCTCAAGCGCGGGGGCGACTGGGAGGCCGTGGCCGTGGTGGTGGCCGAGGGGGCGTCGCTGGGGGCCCGTTCGGTGTGTGTGGCGCCGGTGCGGGTGGGCCGCTGGGCGCTGGTGGCGGCGGGGGCGGTGGTGACCCGGGACGTGCCGGACTTCGCGCTCGTGGCCGGGGTTCCGGCGCGCAGGATCGGCTGGGTGGGCCGGGCCGGCGTCCGACTGGTCGAGCGGGACGCGGAGCCGGGCGTCTGGGAGTGTCCCGAGACCGGCGCGCTGCACGACGAGAAGGACGGCGAGCTCACCGAACGCGCATGACAGCTGTTTTCAGCTGTTTCCCGCAAAACGCAATTCCTCGAACATCTAGCGGCATAACATGTGCGCGAACTGTGCAGACAAAGCACAATGAGCGCACAAACCATAAGTGCCCAGGGGGGGTTACTACGTGGTGGGGACAGCTACGCCTCCAACCGGGAGCGACGACCGTCCTGACGGCTGACCACTGACGTCCGCCTTCTTCGTCCCGCCCGGCCGGCTGTGCCGAGGCGTACTCAAGCATGCGCATAAAGGACCCACAGGGGGGTTGGTGTGCCCAGATCATGACCACGACACGCCTGGCAGCGCTCGAACTCGCGGATCCGCCGCTGTTCGCGCTCGCCCAACGGCTGCTCACCGTTGCCGAGTCGGGGCTGCCGTCGATGCTGCTGCCGGGCGGTGAGGCCTTCGCCTTCACCATGGCCGGCCACCGGGCCCCCGACGGCCGCTGGACGCTGGAGCGGCGCGGGATCAGCACCCGGTACGCGGCGATCACCGTGCTCGGTGCCCAGTACCTGCCCGAGGACCGCCAGCGCGCGGTGCTCGGCGGCCGTACCGCCCAGGAGTTCGCCGGGCTGCTGGTGGAGTCGCTGCCCGCGGTGACCAACCTGGGCGACTCCGCGCTCATCGCCTGGGCCGCCGCGGAGACCGGGCACCCCAAACTGTCCGACGCCCTGGCCCGGGTCGAGGCGCTGGACGACGCGGACCGTCCGCAGTACACCGTCGAGGCCGCCTGGGTGCTGTCCGCCCTCGCGGCGGCGCGGGACACGGTCGATGTGGAGAGACGTTTCAGCGCAGCTCGCGACCGGCTGCTGCGGGCCCGGATCGGTGACAGCCCGCTCTTTCCGCACGCCACCGGACCCGGCCTGCTGCCCTGGTACCGGGCCCACGTCTGCTGCTTCGCCGACCAGACGTACCCGTTGCAGGCCCTGGCCCGCGCCCACGCCAGCGGCGACGGGGACGGCGATCCCCAGGCGCTGGCCGCGGCGGACGCCTGCGCGGCGCGCATCTGTGAGCTGCAGGGCGACGGCGGGCAGTGGTGGTGGCACTACGACGCGCGCACCGGCGGTGTGGTGGAGGGCTACCCGGTCTACAGCGTCCACCAGCACGCGATGGCGCCGACGGCCCTGTTCGACCTGGCCGACGCGGGCGGCTCCGACTTCGGCGCGGCGATCCGCAGCGGCCTGCGCTGGATGGCGGACGTTCCCGAACTGGCCGGCTCCGGGCACCGGGAACCGATGATCCTGGACGAACTCGGCGCCACCTGGCGCAAGGTCTACCGGGGAGACCCGAGGAAGGCCGTGCGGGCGGCCCGGGGCCTGTCCACCCGCATCGCCCCGGGCCTTCGTCTGAAGGCCCTGGACCGGGTGTACCGGCCGGTCGCCGTGGACCGTGAATGCCGGCCGTACGAATTCGGCTGGATGCTCTACGCCTGGCAGGGGGGCCGGATATGAGCGAGCGAAGAACGCTGTTCGGGGTCGAGCTCGACCCGCTGACGATGGACGAGACCGTGGCGCGCTGCCTGGCGGCGGTCCGGGACGGCGCCCAGCTGGAGATCGGCGTGGTGAACGCCGCGAAGCTGGTCAATATGCGGCGGGACGAACGGCTCGCCAGGGCCGTGGCCGGCTGTGACCTGGTGCTGGCCGACGGACAGGCCGTGGTCTGGGCCGGCCGGGTGCTGCGCGCCCCGCTGCCGGAGCGGGTGGCGGGGATCGACCTGTTCCTGCGGCTGCTGGCGGAGGCGGAGGCCGCGGGCCTCTCGGTGTACTTCCTCGGCGCGCGTCAGGAGGTGCTGGAGCGGATGCTGCTCCAGGTGGCCGGCCGCTTCCCCGGCCTGAAGGTGGCCGGCAGCCGCAACGGCTACTTCGACGACTCCGAGCAGGAGGAGATAGCGGACGCGATCGCCCGCAGCGGCGGCCAGTTGCTGTTCCTCGGCATGACCTCGCCGAAGAAGGAGATCTTCACCGCCGGGTACGGCGCCCGCACCGGCGCCCGCGTGGTGCACGGCGTGGGCGGCTCCTTCGACATCCTGGCCGGGGTCACCAAGCGGGCCCCGCGGTCCTGGCAGCGGCTGGGCATGGAATGGCTCTACCGCGCGCTCCAGGAGCCGCGCCGGCTGGGCCGCCGCTACCTCACCACCAATGTGGCCTTCCTCCTCATGACGGCGCGCGAGCGGTTCCGCCCCGCCCCGCCGGCCGCTCCCGCGAACAGGAGTCACTGATGCGTGTCGTCGTGGTCGGACAGGGATACGTCGGCCTCCCGCTGGCCGTCCGGGCCGCCGAGGTCGGCCACGAGGTGATCGGCTACGACGTCGACACCCGGCGGATCAAGAGTCTCGCCGCCGGTGAGTCCTTCGTCGAGGACGTCTCCTCCGAGCGGATCCGGGCGGCCCTGGACAACGGCACCTACCGCCCGAGCGACGCGGCCCGGGACTGCGGCGGTTTCGACATCGCCGTGGTGACCGTGCCGACCCCGCTGCACGAGGGCACCCCCGACCTGCGCTACATCAGGGAGTCGGCGGTCACCCTCGCCCGCTATCTGCGCCCCGGCGCCACGGTCGTCCTGGAGTCGACCACCTACCCCGGCACCACCCAGGAGCTGTTCGCGCCGATCCTGGAGGAGGGGTCGGGCCTGACCGCGGGCTCCGACTTCCATCTGGGGTACAGCCCCGAGCGGATCGACCCGGGCAACACGGTGTGGGGCTTCAAGGAGACCCCGAAGGTGGTCTCCGGCGTCAACGAGGCCTCTCTGAAGGCCGTTCAGGGCTTCTACGCGCAACTCGTCGACACCACCGTGCCGGTGGGCTCGCCCAAGGAGGCGGAGCTCGCCAAGCTCCTGGAGAACACCTTCCGGCACGTGAACATCGCGCTCGTCAACGAGATCGCGATGTTCGCGCACCATCTGGACATCGACGTCTGGCAGGCCATCGACGCCGCCTCGACCAAGCCCTTCGGCTTCATGAAGTTCACGCCGGGGCCGGGTGTGGGCGGGCACTGCCTGCCGATCGACCCCTCGTACCTGTCCTGGCGGGTGCAGCGCGAACTCGGCCAGAGCTTCCGGTTCGTGGAGCTGGCCAACGACATCAACGGCCACATGCCCGAGTACGTGACACGGCGCATCAGCGAGCTGTTCAACGACAGGCGCCGCTCGGTGAACGGCTCGCGCATCCTGCTGCTGGGCCTCGCGTACAAGAAGAACACCGGCGACGCCCGCGAGTCGCCCGCGCTGCGCATCTCCCAGCTGCTGCTGGACATGGGCGCGCAGGTCAGGGCGGCCGACCCGCACGTGGTGGAGAGCCTGCCGGTGGACAGCCGGCTGGTGCGGGTCGAACCGACCCAGCGGGAGCTGGCCGACGCAGACGTGGTGGTGCTGCTCACCGACCACGACGGCTTCGACTACGAACTCGTCGCCGAACACGCCCCCTTCGTCCTGGACTGCCGCCGCAGGCTGCCGTCCGGCCCCACCATCGAGGTGCTCTGAACCATGCGAGTCGTCTGTGTGGCCGGGGCCCGCCCCAACTACATGAAGATCAAACCGGTGATGGACGCCCTGGAGGCCCGGGGCGCCGAGGTGCTCCTCGTCCACACCGGCCAGCACTACGACCCGGCGATGAACGACGTGTTCTTCGCCGACCTCGGCATCCGGCCGCCCGACCGCTTCCTCGGCGTCGGCTCCGGCAGCCACGCCGAGCAGACGGGCCGGGTGATGACCGCGTTCGAGCCGCTGCTCGCCGAGGTGGCCCCGGACGTCGTCGTGGTGGTCGGCGACATCAACTCCACGCTGGCCTGCGCCCTGGTCACCGCCAAGGCCGGGCCGCTGCTGGCCCATGTCGAGGCGGGGCTGCGCAGCCGTGACTGGAGCATGCCGGAGGAGGTCAACCGGGTCGCCACCGACCGGGTCAGCGACTACCTGCTGGCGCCCTCCCCCGACGCCGTCGGCAACCTGCGCGCCGAGGGCTACCGGGAGGACCAGATCCACCTGGTCGGCAACGTCATGATCGACACGCTCCTCGCCAACCTGGAGCGGGCCCGCGCCTCGGACGTCCTGGACCGGTTCGGGCTGGCCGAAGGCGGGTTCGGCCTGGTCACCCTGCACCGGCCGGCCAACGTGGACGACCCGGAGGTCCTGACGGGGCTGCTGAAGGCCCTGGGAGAGATCGCCGGCCGCCTGCCGCTGGTGCTGCCCGTGCACCCGCGGGCGGCCGGCCGGCTGGCCGAGATCGGCGTGCCGGGGGGAGTGCGGCTCGTACCTCCCGCCGGGTACCTGGACTTCATCGCGCTGCAGGACGCCGCGCGGGTCGTCCTCACCGATTCGGGCGGGGTGCAGGAGGAGACCACCGCGCTGGGCGTGCCGTGCGTGACGCTGCGGGACAACACCGAGCGGCCCATCACCGTCGAGCAGGGCACCAACGTGCTGGCCGGCCGGGATCCCGCGCGGATCACGGCCACCGTGCACGCGGTGCTGGACGCGCCGCCCGCGCCGCGCCGGCCCGACCTGTGGGACGGCCGTGCGAGCGACCGTATCGCCGAGGTGCTGCTGACCGGGGGCACCGCCAACTCCCGTGCGAGACCGACCGATCGGCCCCGACCCAAGGATCGAACGTTCCCCATATGATCCGCTTGCAACATATGCTCGTCGAACGTCTGGTCGCGAGGGGGAGCCGCCATGGATCTCGCTGAGATCTCCCGGGTGCTGCGCAGGCGCTGGTACGTCCTGCTGCCGGGACTGCTGCTGACCGCCGGTCTGGTCTTCGCGGTGACCGTGCTGGTCCCGGTGACGTACCAGTCGCAGAGCACCGTGGTGCTGCTGAACTCCCAGAAGGCGACCCTGGCCTACGACGGCAATCCCTTCCTCAGCACCCAGACCTCGCTCACCGGCATGGCCGACAGCCTGGCCCGCAACCTCAACTCCGACGACTCGCTGCGGGATCTCAAGGCCCGCGGCGCCAAGGGCACGGTGCAGGCCAAGCTCGCCGACAACGCGCAGGGGCCGCTGCTGTGGCTCACCGTCACCGGCACCGACAAGGCCGCGGTGCTGTCCTCGGACAGGATCCTGACCGCGTACGCCAGGGAACGGCTCGACCAGTTCCAGAAGCAGCAGTCGGTCGCCCCCAAGGCCATGATCCGGATGACGACGATCGTGCCGCCGCAGAACCCGGCGGCCCAGACCAAGACGCGGCTGGAGTACATGGTCATGGCCGGGGCCCTGGGTCTCGTCCTCACCCTGGCCGCCGCCTTCTACGCGGAGGCGCGCAAGCGCCCGCACGGGCCGTCCGCCGAGGCCGGGCCCGCGGGTCCCGCCGGACCCGACGAGAAGCCGGCCGCCGCGACGGCGCCGGCCGGGAAGTCGCTCGTCGAGGAGACCCTCGCCCTCCGGCAGCCGCCCAGCTGGTCGCAGTCCGCCGCCACCGCTCCGGCCGCCGCGGAGCCCGACCCGCCGCGGCCCGCCATGGCCGTGGCGTCCGCCGCCGAGCCACTCGACGAGGAGTCGACTCATGGACATCGCCCGCGCACCGGACAGCGGGACCGGTGAGACGAGCGAAGCGCCCGCTCCCCCCGGCCCGGTGACGGCCGCCGCGACCGGCACCGCCCCCTCCCTCGGCCGCAAGGTGCGTTCGGCGGCGCGGTGGAGCCTGGTCAACACCGTCGTGATGCGGCTGGGCAACTTCGCGACCGGCATCCTGCTGGCCCGCTTCGCCCTCGGCCCGGCGGAATGGGGCGTGTACGGCATCGCCCAGACCGTGCTGCTGGTCCTGCTCTCGGCGAACGAACTGGGCGTGGGCCTGGCCATCGTGCGCTGGGAGGGGGACGCCCGGCGGTTCGCGCCGACCGTGCTGACCCTGAGCACCCTCTCCAGCGGGCTGCTGTACGTGGCGCTGTTCGCGACGGCGCCGGCGGTGGCGGGCCTGCTGGGCTCGCCGCACGCGGCGGGCGTCCTGCGGGTGATGTGCCTGTGCGTGCTGATCGACGGGGTGGCCCAGGTCCCCGCCGGTTTCCTCACCCGGGAGTTCGCCCAGGGCAAGCGGATGATCATCGACGCGCTCAACTTCGTGATGAGCACCGCGGTGACGCTGCTGCTGGCCTTCGCGGGCCGGGGCGCGATGAGCTTCGCCTGGGGCGCGGTGGCCGGGAACGTCGTCACGCTGATCGGCTGCGCGCTGGCGGCCCCGGGCACCCTGAGGTTCGGCTGGGACTCCGGACAGGCCCGCGCGCTGCTGCGGTTCGGGCTGCCCCTGGCGGGGGCGAGCATGCTGGCCCTCGCGGTGGTCAACGTCGACACGATGGTGGTGGGCGCGACCCTCGGCAACGTGTCGCTCGGGTTCTACGTGCTCGCCTTCAACATCTCCGGCTGGCCCGTGCGCATCATCTCCGAGGCCGCCCGCCGGGTCTCCTTCGCCGGGTTCTCCCGCCTGGCCGGCTCGCCGCAGGCGCTCGCCAAGGGCTTCAGCCGGGCCCTGGGCGTGCTGATCACCGGCACCGTCCCGCTGTGTGTGCTGCTGGCCGGCCTCGCGGAGCCGGTCATCCGGCTGGTCTACGGCGGCCAGTGGGTCCCCGCGGCGGCCGCGCTGCCCTGGCTGATGGCGCTCGGCCTGATCCGCATCGGCGGCGAACTGGCCTACGACTGCCTGGTCGCGATCGGCCGACGCCGTTCGCTCTTCCTGGTGCAGGGTCTGTGGCTGGCGGCCCTGGTCCCGGTGCTCCTGGTGGCCGCGCACCTGAACGGCATCGTGGGGGTATCCCAGGGTCATGTCCTGGTCGCGGGCGGCCTGGTGGTGCCCGTGTTCCTGGTCGCCCTGCACCGCGGCGGCATCGGCCTCGGCCGGATCGCACGGGCCTGTGCCTGGCCGTTCCTGGGCGGGGCCGTGATGACCGTGATCGTCCTCGGTCTGCGGGCTCCGCTCGGCGACGGGCGGCTCGCGCTCCTCATCACCGGAACCGTCGCGCTGGTCGGCTACGCGGTGTGCGTGCTGCCCAGCCGTGACTTCCTGCGCGGGGTGGAACACCCCCGGGCGGCCGCCCGCGTCGGCTCCTCACCCCAGGGCACGAGGTGACCCCATGCCACGACGTACCGCCCTCGCCAGGATCGCGGGACCGCTGCTCGCGGGACTGCTTGCCGTCCTCGTGACCGCCTGCTCGGGATCGGCCGGATCCGCCCCGCCGGACTGCCCGGACTCCGCGCTGACCTGCCCGGCGAGCGGACCGACAGGGACTTCGGCGACGCCGGGAACGCCCGGAACGGCGGGCGCCGCCTCGCCGACCTCGGCCACCGGGACGCCCACCGGCACCGGCGCCACGGCCGGCGGCGGCGCGTCCGGGAAGCCGGCGCCGCAGGCCGCCTGCGCCTCCCCCGCCGCCTGCGGGTTCCCCGACGCCCGCAGCACCGGACCGCGCATCCCGCTCACCCCGCACCGGACCGGCAACCTGTCCGTCCGCGAGAACGGCACGGTCATCCGGGGCTGGGACATCACCGGCTCGCTCGACATCTACGCCGACGACGTCACCGTCATCGACACCAGGATCACCTCCGCCAACTGGTGGGGCGTCAACCTGCGTCCCGGCTACAAGGGGCTGCGGATCCTGCACACCACCATCACCGCCGTCCCCGGCAAGGGACCGGACAACGGCGGCGTGGACTACGCGGTGTCGAACATGGGGACCAGCTCCGTCGAGGTCGGCTGGTGCGACGTCTCGGTGTTCGGCGACGCCCTGTCCATGGGCCAGGGCGACATCCACGACAACTACGTCCACGACATCGCGCCGTTCGTGAACCAGAGCGGCGAGTGGCAGCACACCAACGCGGTGATCAGCGGCGGCGGCAACACCGGGCACCTGGTCATCCGCCACAACACGCTGCTCAACCCGACCGGTCTGAAGCAGGGGGCCTCGGGCAGCATCGGCCTGTTCGCCGACACCGGGGTCGTCCGCAACGTCACCGTCGACCGCAACTGGATCGCGGGCGGCGCCTACGCCCTCTACGGCGGTGCCACCGGCGCCACCGGGATCAAGGTCACGAACAACGTGTTCTCCACCCAGTACCACCCCGCGTCCGGCGGGTACGGCACGGTCGCCCACTGGAACGCGGACGGCGCCGGGAACGAGTGGCGCGGCAACCGGCTGTCCGACGGCCGCCCGGTGCGGCCGGAGCCGTCCCCGTGACCGGCACCGTGGCGCACCGCGTCGCGCGGGCGCCCTGGACGCTGCTGAAGGCGCTGTTCGGCTGGCTGGTGCTGTTCGAGGCCAGGAACAAGGTGCTGCTCGCCCCGAGCGCGGTGCGGCTGCGCCGGACGGAGGAGGCCGAGGCCCGGCGGCTGGCGGCCGCGCTGCCCGCGCCGCCCACGGCGCTGGTCGCCACGGTGATCGCCACCCACCGGCGGCCCGAGGCACTGCGGGCCGCGGTCCGCTCGGCCCTGGACCAGACGGTGCGCGACCAGGTCGTCGTGGTGGTCGACGACGGCGCCGGGCTGCCCGAACTGCCCGACGATCCACGGCTGTTCGCCGTCTCGCTGGCCCGCAACACCGGGGTCGCGGGCGTGGTGCGCAACGTCGGCATCCGCCTCACCCGCTCCCGGTACGTGGCGTTCCTCGACGACGACAACCTGTGGGAACCCGACCACCTGGAGCGGGCGTTGGCGGTCCTGGAGGCCCCCGGCGGTCCCGACGCCGTGTACACGGCGCTGCGCCGCGTGCGGCCCGACGGCAGTGAGAACGACGTCCTCTCGGTCCCGTACGACCGGCGCCGGGCCGCACGCGAGGCCTTCCTGGACACCAACGCCTTCGTCGCCCGCCGCACCCGCGCCCTGTACTTCAGCCGGCTGCGCCGGACCCCCGAGGTGCTGCCCCGGGAGGACTGGGAACTGATCCGCCGGTACGCGCGCAGGCACCGGGTACGTCATCTGCCGCACCCCACCGTCCGGTACCTGATGAACCCGGCCAGCTTCTACACCCAATGGCGCCAGCCCAGTTGAGGCCCGCTCTTCCGTCCCCTCCGATCCCAGGTGGTTGATCCCGTGGCACCGTCCCGCGCCCTCAGGAACAAGTTCGTCGACGCCCCCGGCTCACTGGGCGAGAAACTCCGCATCGCCCGCTGGGAACGCTTCCGGCGCTGCTTCCCCGGCATCGAGAACATGAGCGTGGTGGACCTGGGCGGCACGGCGGAGATGTGGCTGCGCGCCCCCGTGCGCGCCAAGCACGTCCACCTGATCAACCTGGAGGCGCACCCCGTCGAACTGCCCGACTGGATCACCGCCGGGAACGCCGACGTCACCGACCCGGAGACCGCCGCCGCGCTGAGCGCCGAGGGCGGCTACGACCTGGTGTTCTCCAACTCGACCATCGAGCACGTCGGCGGCCACAGCCAGCGGCGGAGGTTCGTCGCCGCCGTGGAGCGGCTGGCCCCGCTGCACTGGGTCCAGACGCCGTACCGCTACTTTCCGGTCGAGCCGCACTTCGTGGCCCCCGGCTTCCAGTTCCTGCCGCTGGCCGCGCGGGCCCGTCTGGTGCGGCGCTGGCCGCTGGTGCACAGCCGCCCCGACAGCCCTCAGTCCGCGATGGACGCCGTCGTCAACATCGAACTGCTGACCCGCGCCGAGATGCGCTACCTCTTCCCCCGCTCGGCGCTGCTGAGCGAGCGGGTGCTCGGGGTGCCGAAGTCGCTGATCGCGGTGCGGACACGGCCGGCGCGCTGACGGTCCGGGCCGCCGGGGACGGCGGCGCCTGCGCACGGCCGCCCGGCTCACGGTCCCGGCACCCCGCGCAGCGCGCCCGGGCGGGCCAGTTCGGCCGCGGCCGCCCTGCTGGCCGGGCGGCCCAGAGCGGCCCGTGAGGTCTCGCGGAGCAGTACGGCGGCCCGGAACGCGGCCGTCGCCAGTGGGCCGTGCCGGCGCCGGTACAACCGGACCCGGTTGAGGGTGAGCAGGGTCCACAGCCGGGGCGAGACGCGGGAGTCGCC
Source organism: Streptomyces sp. NPDC021562 (assembly GCF_040640875.1). Taxonomy (NCBI): domain Bacteria; kingdom Bacillati; phylum Actinomycetota; class Actinomycetes; order Kitasatosporales; family Streptomycetaceae; genus Streptomyces; species Streptomyces sp. NPDC021562. The sequence continues at coordinate 233,614 of NZ_JBFACN010000009.1, read as the reverse complement.
GCCCAGGTGGACGGCGTCGGCGGTCGGCTCCAGGCGGGTGGCGTAGCCCAGGTCGCGGGCCCGCAGGCAGAACTCGGTCTCCTCCGAGTAGAGGAAGAAGGACTCGTCCCAGGGCCCGCAGGCGGCCAGGCACTCGGCGGAGACCGCCATCAGCGCGCCGGTCGCCCAGTCCGCGCGGGTCGGACGCCGGTAGGCGCCGGGGTCGGTGACCAGCTCGCTCAGGGCCGGGAAGCGCCCCGCCCTGGTGTTGCCGATCACCGCCTCGCCGAGCGCCCGCAGCACGGTCGGCTCCCGGCGCAGGGAACGGTGCGGGGTGTCCGAGCCCTCCTCGTAGAGCAGGGGTACGGCGATCCCGACCCCGTCCCCGAGACTGCCGACGAGGCGTGCGGCGCAGCCAGGCCGCATCCGGGTGTCGGGGTTGCAGATCAGCACGGCGTCGGGCTCCCCCGCGGCCCGCAGCGCCGCGTTGACCCCGGCCGCGTACCCGGCGTTGCGGCCGGTCCCGACGACGGTGGCGGCCGGGGCGAGGGTCCGCAGCACCTCGACGGTGTCGTCGGCGGAGTCGTTGTCGGCGACGACCAGCCGCCAGTCGAGGCCGGTCATGCCGTGCGGCAGCGCGGCGAGGAACCCGGGCAGCAGCTGGGCGCTGTTCCAGGTGACGACGATGACGGCGACGCTGCTCATCGGGACTCCACGAGTCGGGGAAGGTCGGCCTCGGGCACTGCGGGTGCCGCACGGGGCGCGGGGACTTCGGGGGCCGCCTCGCGCCGGATGAAACCGAGGTAGCTGCCGCCGGCGCCCAGGGTCAGGAAGAACATCCCGGCGTACATGGGGAAGCTCAGCGCGTCGAAGGTGGCGCTGATGACCAGGGCGACCAGGGCCGAGGCGAGGAACGCCTGGCCGAGCTCCCGGTCCGACTCGGTGCGGGCGAGCCTGCGGATGGCACCGCCCTGGTGGATCCCGGTGACGAACAGCACGAGCAGCGCGACCAGTCCGAGGACGCCCATCTCGGCCAGGGTCAGCATGTACTGGTTGTCGGTGAAGAAGTACAGGTCGGGGGTGAAGGTGCCGAACCCGCGCCCGAACCACGGGTGTTCCTTCAGGTAGGGGACGATCGCGCTGTACTTCACGGTGCGCGCCTGGGTGCTGCTGTCGGAGTTGGACAGGAAGCTGGCGAACAGACCGGTGATGGTCCCGATCAGCCCCGGGATGATCACCTTGAAGACGGCCACCGAGCCCAGGATCAGACCGATCGCGGACCAGCGGCGCTGCGGCTTCCAGCGCGGGACCATCACCAGGATCACGATGAAGACGCCGATGATGGAGGTGCGGGACACCGTCAGCGGCAGCGCGCCCGCCATGATCGCCACCGGTCCCCACCGGCGCAGCGCGCCCGCGTGCCGGCGCACCGGGTCGAAGGCCTGGTGGACGGCGAAGGGGACCAGGATGGCGAGCATGCCGCCGAACTCCAGCGGATGGGACGTGGTGGAGCGCGGCCGGGTGAACGAGCCGCGGTCCATGGTGCTGATGCCGGCCGTGCTGGAGTGCAGGCCCGGGATGTGGATGGAGTCCGCGATGTTGGTGGCCGCGAAGAAGTCGTAGTAGCCGATGAGGGCCACCACCGTGCCCAGCACGACGACCCGGCGCATCAGCGTGTCCAGGCGGCTCCGCTCCTGGATGCCGGCCGAGGAGAGCACCACCAGCGCGGTCCACACGCCGAGTCCGATGAGGCCCCGGTCGGCGCCCAGCACCTCCTCGTGGGAGCTCTCGCGGGTCGCGTCCGCGAGGTAGGACAGCAGGACCGCCGCCGCGAGCACGCACATGGCCACGCGCGGGAGCCTGGTGTCCCTGGCCGGCAGGATGCGGCCGCCGAGCCAGGTCGCGAGGTACCAGAGGAGTCCCAGCAGGGCGAACACGTTGGCCGGGGTGCCGACGCCGCCGAGCGCGGGCAGGGTGAGGTTCGAGGGGACGAAGAAGGCCAGCACCAGGTAGCCGCTGAGGATCGTCGTGGCGTCCAGCCTGCGCACCAGCAGCCCCCTGGGCCGCTCGGGCGGGCTCGCGCGGTGGCGCCGGGGCACGTAGCCGGCCAGGGCGCGTCCGCGGCGGCGTACCACCGCGACGCCCTCGGCCAGGATGGACAGCAGGAACGCGCCGACCATCCCGGCGATGAGGACCGCCGCGATGTTCTGGTAGCGGCTCTTCGACTGCGAGACCGGGGTCTGCGGCAGGACCACCGGCGCGGTCTGCACCGCGTACCCCTTCGGCACCCGGGAGGCGGCCTGCAGGGCTTTGAGCTGCTCCCCGGTGAAGTCGGTGAGGGTGGTGGTCTCGCGGAGCACCTTCGCCCGGTCGGTCCCGGTGACGCCGAGGGTGAGCAGCGGGCTGTCGGACTGCGCCGCGAAGCCGACCGTGTACGGGTCCGTGACGCCGCGCGAGCGGAGTTCCTTCGCGGAGTCGCCGGACTGGAGCGTCCTGATCAGCACGTCGGCGGTGACGACCAGCGAACCGCCCGCGTTCGCGATCGGGTTGCCGAAGGTGGGCGCCATGTCGGCGATCGCCGTGGAGTCGAGCAGGGTGACGGAGCTCTGCGACTCGTAGGACACCGGGATGGTGCGGTACAGGTATCCGCCGGCGAACAGGCTGAGCAGGGTGAGGGGCACCATGAAGTACCAGCGCCTGCGCATGATCGCCAAGAGGTCGGCGAGGCTCATGAGATCTCCCTTTTGGTGGCGGTTCGCCCCGGCGCCTGCGAGGATCGGTGGCGACGGAAGGAATCCCCGTGTCGCCTCGTGACGTCGCCGAAGCGCTGCTCCGCCGGTGGTACGTGCTGCTGTTCGCGCTGGTGCTGACGGCGGCCGGTGCCTACCAGGTGCTGCATCCCGCACCGCGGTACCTGAGTTCGGCGGTGATCGTGCTCAAACCGCCCGTGACCGGCAAGCAGCCCAACCAGCTGACGAACCTCCAACCGCCGCTGGCCACCCTGTCGTACGGCGTGATCCAGCAGTTGGAGTCGCCCGCCGGGCGCAGGGAGCTGGCCGCCGCCGGGGTGGACGGGACGTACCAGCTGATCCCGCGCAACAGCGGGACCAGTGCGACGCCGCGCTACCTGATCCCCTCGGTCCAGGTGCAGGCGCAGCGTTCCTCCGTCGTCGACGCCGACACCGCGGTGAGCCGGGTCATCGACGTGTACACCCGGCACGTGACGGCTCTCCAGGCCGCCGAGGGCGTCGCCCCCGAGGCGCGGATCAGCGCCTCGGTCCTGGTCGCCGCGAGCGCCGCGCCGGTACAGGGCACCAGGACCCGGGCGCTGGCGGGCACCGCTCTGCTGGGCGGCGTCGGCGGGATCGTGGTGGCGCTCTGGTGCGACCGGTACGCGCTGCGCCGCAGGGCCGGGAAGGGCGGTCTCGCGGAGCCGGTCCGCCCCGCCGGCCGGGTCCCCGTCACGGGCTGACCGGAACTGGTGGTCCATCAGATGCCGCGGCGCTTCCAGGACTCCCACCACAGCGCCTCCCGGCCGCGTTCGGCCACGGCCGACCACACCAGGGGCTGCAGGTACGGCATCGCCTTCGGGCCGATCCGTCTGCGCAGCCGCAGCGCGCGGTACTCGGGCAGGGTCCGGTATCCCGGCAGGCACTGCGCGGCGAACGCCACGCACTCCTCGACCGGTACGACGTCGGTACGGCCCCGGTCGTAGGCCCGGTAGGCACGGCGCAGGGCGTGGCGGGCGAGGCGGGTGTGGACCTGCTCGGCCAGGCGGTCGGGGTGCGGCAGCCGGTCCCCGCACTTGGTGAGCACCGAGTCGAAGGCGACCAGGCGCTGGCGCAGGTCGTCGAGCTGGCCGCCGAAGTCGACGGTGGACATGTTCTTGCCGTGCACGCGGTAGTACGCCTGGTCGGCGCCGCGTATGTAGCCGACGTCGGCGTGGGCGGCGAGCCGCATCCACATCTCGATGTCACCGGCGTGCGGCAGCGCGGGGTCGTAGCCGCCGACCTTGCGCTGGAGGTCGGTGCGGACGACGACCTCCGGGGAGGTGATGCAGCCGGTGCCCTCGCGGAAGCGGCGCTCCAGCCACCACTGGCCGGGGTAGACGACCGAACCGGTGCTGCGCGTACGGGCCTTGGGCAGCGGCCCGCCGTGCCGGAAGCGCAGCGGGCGCCCGTAGGCGAACCCCGCCTGCGGGTGGGCGTCCAGGAGGGCGGCGGCCCGGACCAGCGCACCCGGCACCAGCCGGTCGTCGGCGGACAGGAGGGCCACGTAGTCTCCGTCGGCCCACTCCATCAGGCCCTCGTTGTAGGTGGCGATGTGTCCCTTGTTCGTCTCGTGGACGAGGACCTCGATCCGCGGGTCGGCGGCGGCCAGCTTGCGCGCGGCCTCGGCCGAGTCGTCGGGGGAGGCGTCGTCGATGATGAGCACGCGGACGTCGACGCCGTCCTGCTCGTCCAGGACGCTGCTCACGCAGTCGGCGAGGAAGTGGCCGTACTTGTAGCAGGGGATCACAACACTGACGCTGCTCATCGGTGGTGAAGCCAATCCCCGTCGGTGGCCCGCGACCTGGCGGACGCGGGCCACCGACGGTGTGTGGGGACGGGTCAGTTCTTTTTCTTCTTGTAGGTGGTCTTGCTGGTGAGCGTCCAACTCCGGGACGTCACCGTGTCGCGGTGCCTGTCCTTCGCCGTGACCGTGACCTCGAACCGGGTGCCGTCCGGCAGCGGCGCGGACAGGTGGACGGTCGCCCGGTGGGTCCTGCGGTCGTAGGAGACGACGGCCGTGACATGGAGCTTCCGGGCCGCCGCGGAACCCTTCAGGACGGTCACGGTCGCCTGGACGGACGTCACCGCAGCCTTGGCGGGGACGGCCAGGACGAGGGCGTTCGCGGCGTCGGCGGTGTGCGCCACGGTGGCCGCGGTCACCTCCGAGGCGGCGACCGACGCGGCCAGCGAGGTGCTCGGGTCGTCGGCGGTGAAGACGGGGCCGACCCAGTAGTTCGAGGATCCGTAGGAACCGCTGGGGAAGGCCGGGCCGCTGCCGTACCGGTAGAGCCCGTTGTGGTGCGTGGTGGTGTCGGCCGTGGCCGTCAGCGGATAGGACTTGTGGGCCGCCGCGAAGTATCCGCCGTCCACGGCGTAGTTGCCGTTGGGGGCGTGGTAGGAGACCACGTACGGGGTGTCCGCGGTGATCGCCACCGGGGAGGCGAAGGTCAGCGTCTGCCAGCCGGAGGCCGTCTCGTTGGTGAAGGTGCCGCTGGCGAGCAGGGTGCCGCCGTCGGTCCACAGGCTGCCGGTGTGGGTGCCGGTGTTGCCGGTGCCCTTGTAGAAGGAGACGCCGGTGACCCAGCCGGCCGCCGACGAGGTGAACCGGGTGCCCAGTTCGACGGAGTTGGAGTCGGCGGTCATGTCGGGGGTCGCCGGCACGGTGGCGGAACTCCACAGCGAGCAGGGGCAGGTGACCGCGGGCGGCGTGGAACTGGTGGTGAACGACCAGGTCACCGGGTCCGTCATGGCGTTGCCCCAGACGTCGGAGGCCTGCACGGACGCGGTGTACGCGGTGTTCAGGTCCAGCTCCGTCGACGGCGTGAAGGCCGCCTTGTTCGACGCGGGGAAGGTGACGGTCCCGGGCACGGTGTCACCGGCCGCGTCCTTCACGGTGAAGGTCACGCTGTCGGTGTCGACGGCCGAGCTGAAGGTGGCCGACACCGGTGCCGTGATCGACGCCCCGGTGGCCCCGGAGGTCGGGGAGGTCGAGCTGACGGTGGGCGGGGTCGTGCTGGCCGTCGAGGTGTCCAGCACCACGTCCACCCAGTAGTTGCTGCCCGAGGACTGCGAGGACGGGAAGGCGCTGGCCGAACCGTAGTGGAAGACGCCGTTGCCGCCGTCGACGCCCGACTTCAGCGCGGTCAGCGGAGCCAGTCCCGCGTCGCTGTCGGCGAGGGTGGTGTCGAAGGAGTAGCCGCCGTTGGGGGCGAAGTACGAGGCGACGTAGGTGGTGTTGGCCTTGACGGTCACCGGGGTGGCGAAGTTCAGCTGCTGCCAGCCGGAGGCCGTCTCGTTCGTGAAGGTGCCGGTGGCCAGCCGGGTGCCGGAGGCGGTCCACAGGCTGCCGGTGTGGGTTCCGGTGTTGGCGGGCGACTTGTAGAAGCGCACTGCGGTGACCGAACCGGCCACGGTGGTGCGGAACTTGACGCCCAGCTCCAGTGAGCTGCCGTCGCCGGCGTTGACGGTGCCGGGCACGGCGGAGGCCGGCCAGATGGTGCAGGGGCAGGCCTGCGGTCCGACGGTCAGCGGGATGGTGGTGACGGATCCGATGTTGACGCTGTCGTCGACCGCGCGGACCTTGACGGACGCGGCGCCCGGGGTGCTCGGGGTCCAGGTGTAGCTCCACGAGGTCAGGCCGGTGGCGGCCTGCCAGGTCGAGCCGCCGTCCGTGGACACCTCGACGCGGGCGACCACGCCGCCGGAGTCGGTGGCGGTGCCCTTGACGGTGACCGGCTTCAGCGCCGGGACGGTGATCCCGGAGGCCGGGCTGGTCACGGTGACCGTGGGCCCGGTCGTGTCGGTGGAGGCGGCGGCCGCGGCCAGGTTGCTCTGCCGGGTCAGCGGCTGGACGCCCATGTCGGCGAGGACGTTCACCGTCGCCTGCTGCATCCGGGAGTCCTCGGTGACCACCGTGTCGCCGGGGTTGTAGGTGGGCACGTTGGTCAGGCCCCACGACCACTGGACGGTCCCCGACCCGAACACCAGCGCCCCGGAGTCCTGGTCGCGGAACTCGACCAGGTTGTGGGTGGCCGTGCCGTTGCCGTAGACGTTGCCCCAGTCCTGGCGGAGCTTGCCGTCCTGGATGTCGACCGTGGTGGACGACACGTCGATGGCGCCGGCCGGTCTGGTGGCGTTGGCGATGTCGCTGTCCCACTCGTAGCCGAGCGTGCCGGTCGGGAAGGTCGCGGTCTGGGCGGAGGTCAGGTTGGCGATGGAGGTGTTGCGCCAGATGCGGTTCCTGCCGTACGAGCCGGGGACCGTGATGGCGTCGCTGCGGTAGCCGTTCACCGTGAACATGGAGCCGGTGAGGATGTTCGGCGGCTGGTAGGACTGGCCGTAGGCGGTGCTGGTCGGGTCCATCCAGGTGCCGGTCCAGACGCCGCTCGGGTCGGCGATGCCGTTGTTCTGCGCCATCTTGGTCATCTTGTAGCAGACCAGGGTGCGGTCCGCGGTGCCCGTGCCGTCGATGCTGGGGGCGAGCCTGGTCTTCCAGAAGACCTCGTTGCCGCTGAAGAAGGCCTCACGGACACCGGCCTTGCGAGCCGCCAGGACGTTGGCGTACTGGGTCGCCGTCCAGTACTCGTCGTGTCCCGAGGACATGTACACCTTGTGCTTCTCCAGCTGGGCGGCGCCGCCCGGCTGCGAGACGTCCACGCCGGAGGTGTAGGTGACGTCGTAGCCGTTGCGTTCCAGCCAGGACAGCATCATGTACTCGGAGCCGTAGATGCCGTTGTCGCCGCCGATGTCCAGCGGCCGGTTGTAGCTGACCTCGTAGGCGCGGCCGTCCGGCGCGGGCCCGGCGCCGTCGTAGAGGTCCTGGCCGCCGTACTCGTTGTAGGCCTGCCAGGTCTGGTCGCTGGTCTGCACGACCATGTCGGCGGTGCTGGAGTCGTTGCGGACGACGAACGGGTACGGCATCAGGCCGTCGCCGTCGGTCTGCGTGAGGTTCGCGATGTACAGGCCGGACACGGCGTCGCCGGGCACCGTCCAGGTCGCGGTCACCGGCCAGTTGCCGCAGTCCACCAGCCCGGTGCTGCTCTTCGTCGTGCAGCTCGCGGGCTTGGTGGTGAAGTTGGCCGGGTAGGTCACGGCCGCCTGGGCCGCCGTCGACATCTGGCGGGCACCGTCGCCGCCGTACCAGCCCAGCCGGTAGATCTGGATGGTGTACGGGGTCTTCGACTGGACCTTGAACTGGACGGTGTCCCCGGCCTGGACGCTCTCCTTGGTGGTGAAGCCCTTGATGTCGCCGTAGGCGTTGGGTGAGAACCAGTCGGTCTTGGGGCTGCCCGGCTTGGAGTTCTCGCACACGATCGGGTTCGACCCCGAACCGCAGGGATCGGACGCCGCCTGGGCGGACCCGGCCAGCGGGAGCACCGCCAGTATCAACGCGACCACGACGGCGAGGCGCCCGCCCCGGATCCGTCTGCTCCATTTTTCCATGTGTACCTCTCAGCGGTGCTGTGCTGGTCCGGCCCGCGGGGCCGAGGTGGTGCGGGGGGTGGCGGTGGGGACGGGTGCCGGTCAGCCGCGGAGCGCGTCCGCGAACGCGTCCACGACGCGCTGCTGCTGGCCGGGGGTGATCTGCGGGTACAGCGGCAGCGAGAGGATCCGGTCGGCCGCCTGCTCCGCGTTCGGGAAGTCGCCCCGGGCGTACCCGAGGTGCCGGTACGCGGGCGTCAGGTGGACCGGGGCCGGATAGTGCACGCCGGCGCCGATGCCTTCGGCGCCCAGCTTCCCGACGACGGCGTCGCGGTCGGCGTCGGTGACCTGGACGACGTACAGGTGCCAGACGTGGACGTTGCCAGGGGCGGTGACCGGGAGGACGACGCGGCCCGCGGCCGCCAGATCGGCGAGCAGTTCGTCGTAGCGGGCCGCCGCCGCCCGGCGGGCCGCGTTGCCGTCGGCCAGCCGCTTGAGCTTGGCCCGCAGGACCACGGCCTGCAGTCCGTCCAGGCGGCTGTTGAAGCCGGGGACGTCGTGGCGGTACTTGGCGACGCCGCCGTGGTTGGCGATCGCCCGCACCTGCCCGGCGCGTTCCCCGTCGTCGGTGAGCACCGCGCCCGCGTCGCCGTAGGCGCCGAGGTTCTTGCCCGGGTAGAAGCTGGTGGCGGCGATGCCGCCACTGCCGGGCGCGCGCCCGTCGCGGGTGGCGCCCTGGCACTGGGCCGCGTCCTCCACGACGCTCACCCGCTCGGGCAGTGCGGCGGTCAGTGCCGCGACCTCGGCCAGCTGCCCGTACAGGTGGACCGGTACGACCGCGCGGGTGGCGGGCCCGACGGCGGCCAGCGCGGCCTCGGGGTCGAGCAGGTGGCTGCCGGGCAGGCAGTCGGCGAGGACCGGGCGGGCCCCGATCCGGGCCACCGCGCCGGCCGTGGCGATGAAGGTGTTCGCGGGCACCACCACCTCGTCGCCGGGCCCGACCCCGCTCGCGCGCAGGGCGAGTTCGACGGCGTCGGTGCCGTTGGCGACGCCCACGCAGTGCTCGACGCCGCCGAACGCGGCGTACTCGCGCTCGAAGGCGCGCACTTCGTCGCCGCCGACGAAGGCGGTGCCGGCCAGGACCCTGTCGAATCCGGCCCGCACCTCGTCGGCGACCTCCTGGTGGGCCGCCTTGAGGTCCACAAGAGGAATCTGGTTCATGTCAGCGGTCCCCCCACTGTTCGCATCGCGAGTTGATCCAGCGCGGGCGCGTCCGCCGCGCGCAGCCGCCGGGCCGGGCTCCCCACCCAGACCTCGCCCGGCGGCACATCGCCGAGCACGGCACTGCCCATTCCGACCAGCGACCAGGCGCCGACCGTGGTGCCCTCCCGGACCAGGGCCCCGGAACCCACGTAGGCGCCCTGCTCCAGCCGCGTCCCCCCGCCCAGCCGGACACCGGACGTGATCGTCGCGAAGTCCTCGACCACGTCGTCATGGGTCAGGACGGCCTGGGGCATCACGGCGACGTGCGCGCCCACCCGCACGGCGGCGGTGAGCGCGCAGTGCGCGAGCAGCACCGAGCCGGGGCCGATCCGGGACGTCCGGGAGACCGCCGCCGTCGGGTGGACGACGGTGGCGTAGCGCTCCGCGGGCAGGGCGAGCCTGTGGACCAGCCGGGCCCGGGCCGCGTAGTCCCGTGGGTTGCCCACGCAGATCACCACCCGGGCGCCGGGCAGGTCGTGCACCAGGTCGCAGCCGCCGAGGACGGGCACGCCGTCCACCTCGGTGCCGTGCAGGGCCGGGTCGTCGTCCAGGTGCCCGAGCAGTTCGGCCTCGCCCGCGTCCCGGACGGCCTGTGCGGTCTCCCGGGCGAAGCCGCCGGCGCCGACGATCACGAGTCCGGTCATCTTCGGGCCTGTTCGCGCAGCGCCGCCACGACCCGGTCCTGCTGGGCCTCGGTCATGGTGTGGAACAGCGGCAGGATGAGCGAGTCGCGGCTGATCCGCTCGGTGACGGGCAGCGGCCCGTGCGGGTGGTCCGCGTAGGCGGGTTCGAGGTGCGCGGCCATGATGCCGCGCCGGGCGGAGACACCGGCCTCGGACAGCGCGCCGAGCAGGTCGTCCCGGCCGAGGGGGAAGTCCTCGTCCAGCAGCACCCAGTAGGACTGGAAGTTGCTCTGGCCGTACGCGGGGTCGCGCACGGGGGTGAGGCCGGGCACGTCGTGCAGCAACGCGTCGTAGCGGGCGGCCAGTTCGCGGCGGCGGGTGATCATCGCGTCGAGCTTGCCGAGCTGGACCAGGCCGACGGCGGCCTGGATGTCGGTCATCCGGTAGTTGAAGCCGACTTCGAGGTAGCTCTCCAGGACCGGCCTGTTGCTCGCGTGGCGTTCGGCCGCCGAGGCGTTCATGCCGTGCTCGCGCAGCCGGCGCAGCCGGGCCGCCCACTCGGCGTCGTCGGTGGTGATCATGCCGCCCTCGCCGGTGGTGACGACCTTGCGGGGGTGGAAGGACCAGGCGGCGAGCAGGGCGCCGTGGCCGACGGGCTTGCCGTCGACGGTGGAGCCGATGGCGCAGGCCGCGTCCTCGACCAGGGGCAGGTCCCAGTCGGCGCAGGCGGCCCGCAGGGTGTGCACGTCGGCCGGGACACCGCCCTGGTGGACGGCGAGCACGGCCCTGGTGCGGGCGGTGCGGACCGCGTCCACCGTGTCCCGGGTCAGGTTGGCGGTGGCGGGGTCGACGTCGGCGAACACCGGCTCGGCGCCGACGTACCGGACGGCGTTGGCGGTGGCGATGAAGGACAGCGAGGGCACCACGACCTCGTCGCCCGGGCCGATGCCGAGCGCGACGAGGGACAGGTGCAGGGCGGTCGTGCAGGAGCTGACGGCGATGCCGTGCTCGGCGCCCACCCGCTCGGCGAAGGCCTTCTCGAAGGCGGCGACCCGCGGGCCCTGGGCGACCCACCCGGACAGCACCGCGTCGGAGGCGGCCCGCGCCTCCTCCGCGCCGAGCCAGGGGATCATCACCGGGACGCGGTCGGTGCTCACTTGGCCGCCTCCCGCTCCGCGCGCCACCACTGGACCAGGTCCCGCAGGCCGGTGCGCAGGTCGATCCGCGCCTCGAAGCCGAGCCGCTCGGCGGCCCGCGAGGTGTCCGCGAGCCGGCGGACGACCGAGTTCACCGTGCGGGCGGGGCCGTGCACCGGCTCCAGGCCCTCGGCCCCCATCGCCGCGAGCAGCCCCTCGGCGAGTTCCTTGAGCGAGGTCTCGGTGCCGCTCGCGATGTTGAAGACCTCGTCGGTGACGTCCGACTCGGCGGCCAGCACGTTGGCCCTGGCGATGTCGCGGACGTCGACGAAGTCCATGGTCTGGCTGCCGTCGCCGAGGATCAGCGGGGGCTCGCCGGCCTCGATGCGCTCCATCCAGCGGATGAGCACCTCGGTGTACAGGCCGTGGATGTCCATCCGGGGGCCGTAGACGTTGAAGTAGCGCAGGGCCACGTAGTCCAGTCCGTACATGGCGTGGAAGCTGCGCAGCATGCCCTCGTTGAATGCCTTCGCGGCGCCGTAGAAGGTGTCGTTGTTGTACGGGTGGTGGCGCTCGGTCGTGGGGAACTCCTCGGCCATGCCGTAGACGGACGCCGAGGACGAGGCGATCACCTTGCCGACCCCGGCGGCGGCCGCCGCCTCCAGGACGTTGAAGGTGCCGTCGACCAGTACCTCGTTGGCGAGCCGCGGCTCCTCGGCGCACTGGGTGATGCGGATCGCGGCGAGGTGGAACACCAGGTCGGCGCCCTCGGTGACCTTCCGCACGGTGTCCGCGTCCCGGACGTCGCCCTCGACGATCTCCACCACGCCGCTGGGCAGGGCCCGGTCGAGGTTGGCCCGCCGCCCGCGCACGAAGTTGTCGAGTACGACCACCTCGCGGGCGCCGCCCTCGGCCAGCAGGTCGACCAGGTTGGAGCCGATGGTGCCCGCTCCCCCGGTGACCAGGATCTTCTTGCCGCGTACGCTGCTCAACTGCCGTTACCTTTCAGCGAAGTGAAACTGTCAACGCCCGGCGCGCAGGCCGACGACCGCGCCCTTGAACGCGAGGCTGCGGGAGGCCGCCTCGAGGATGTCCAGCACCCGCAGGCCCGCCCGGCCGTCGGTCAGCGCGGGCCGGCCCTGGGCGATCGCCGCGCCGAACTCGTCGACCATGCTGCGGAGCGCTTCCTTCTCGCCGATCGCGGGCGCGACCATGTCCCCCGAGCGGTAGGAGACGAGCATGTCCCGGCGTTCGTCCGCGCCGATCTCCTGCGGCGAGGCGAGGTCCACGCCCCGGTCGAAGATCGCCACGCGCTGGGCGGGGTTGAGGTCGTCCCAGATCAGGGTGCGCTTGGAGCCGCCGACCATGGTGGTGCGCACCTTGGTCGGGGAGAGCCAGTTGACGTGCACGTGGGCGATGGCGCCGGTGCTGAGCTGGAGGGTGAGGTAGGCGACGCAGGCCTGTCCGGCGCCGATCGGGTCGGCGCCGTGGGCGGCGACGGCGACCGGTTCGACGCCCGCGGGGAGGATGAAGTCGAGGATCGACAGGTCGTGCGGGGCGAGGTCCCACAGCACGTCGATGTCCTTCTGGACGAGCCCGAGGTTGATGCGGACCGAGTCGACGAAGTGGATCTCGCCGAGTTCACCGGAGCGCACCAGTTCGCGGATCCGGCCGACGGCGGGGGTGTAGCAGTAGGTGTGGTCGCACATCAGGGTGAGGCCGCGTTCCTCGGCCTCGGTGACCAGGCGGAGCCCGTCGGCGTAGGTCGCCGCGAGCGGCTTCTCCACGAGGACGTGCTTGCCGGCGCGCAGCGCGGCGAGGGCGATGTCGAGGTGGGTGCCGGCGGGCGTGGCCACGGCGACGGCGGCGACGGAGGGGTCGGCGAGGACGGCCGTGTAGTCCGCGGTGGCCTCGACCGTCGAGTAGCCGCCGAGGACCCGCCGGGCCCGGTCCACGTCGAGGTCGCACAGCCAGCGCAGCCGGAACCCTTCGGCGGCCTGGAAGTTGCGTACCAGGTTGGGGCCCCAGTAACCGGCCCCCACGACCGCGACCCCGAGCGGCTCCTGCGTCACGTTCTCCCTCTTCCTCTGGTTCATCAGTAGGCCCCCGTTCCGCGCACCACCACGGCCCCGGTGCGGGCCAGGATCGACAGGTCGAGGCCCATCGACCAGTTGTCCACGTATCCGAGATCGAGCCGGACCGCCTCGTCCCAGGGCAGGTCTGAGCGGCCGCTGACCTGCCACAGTCCGGTGAGGCCGGGTTTCACCAGCAGCCGGCGTTTGATGTCCGGCGTGTACTCCTCGACCTCCTCGGGCAGGGGTGGCCGGGGGCCGACGAGCGACATGTGGCCCTTGACGACGTTGACGAGCTGCGGGAGTTCGTCGAGCGAGCTGCGGCGCAGGAAGGAGCCGACCCGGGTGATCCGGGGGTCCTCCTTCACCTTGAACAGCAGGCCGTCGCTGTTCTGGTTGAGGTGTTCGAGCTCGGCGCGCAGGGCCTCCGAGTCGGGCCGCATCGTGCGGAACTTCAGCATGGTGAAGTGGTCGCCGTAGCGGCCGACCCGCTGCTGCCGGAACAGCGCGGGACCGGCGCTGTCCAGCCGCACGACCAGCGCGATCAGGAGCATCGGCAGGGCGAGGAGCAACAGGAGCAGCGCCGCGAGGAAACGATCCAGCAGTTCCTTGGGCAGCCGCGCGGCCCGGGAGAGGTTCGGCGGCTTGATCCGCATCAGCGGCACCCCGTTGGTGGGGCGCACCGCCAGCCGGGCCGCGGACACGTCGGTCAGCACGGGGGCCAGCAGGAAGTCGACGCCCTGCACGGCGGCGGTCCACGTCATCCGGCGCAGCACGGAGGCGTCCAGTTCGGGCGCGGGCAGCACCACCACCGTGTTGATGCCCAGGGCGCGGACGACGTCGTTCATGCCGTCGAGCCCGCCGAGCGCGGGAAGCCCCAGCCTGCGGATCTCCCGGGCGTTCTCGGGATCGGTCAGACAGACTCCGGCGGCCCGCAGGCGCGGGGTGCCGCCGCGTGCCAGCACTCCGACCAGCTCCACGACACCGCTGGACGGGCCGACCAGCAGCGTCGCGCTGCCGTCCGGGTCGCGGGCCCAGCGGCGGTGCAGCCGACGGCGCAGCGAGTACCGGATCGCGAGGGCGATCAGCGCGGCCGGCAGCGCGGCCATGATCATGTCATGAAGGAGATCCGAGTCCCGGGTGAACAGCCCGTACCCGGCGGCCGCGAGCGCCGGCAGCGCGACGGCGCCCCGGACCACCCGCCGGTACTCCTCGGTCCCCAGACCCAGGGCACTGCGATCGTAGGAACGGTGCACCAGCATCGCCACGATCCAGGTCGGCGGCAGCACCAGGGCCACCGCCCAGCGACCGTAGGCCGCGTGGATCAGGAAGGCCGCGGCGGCGGCCGCGAGGCCGTCCGCGACCAGCAGGACGATGCGGTACTTCCGTTCCCGACGTCTTCGGCGGCCGAGTGGACTTCTGCGTTCCACGGCCGATTGCTCATGCGTGACCTCAATGGTCATGCGCCCCCCACCACATGCGCGGCTAACCCTGACCGAAGTGCCCTGGACACAGCGACACTGGAAAGCGGGAGCCTCAGCGATTCCCCAACCGCCTCATGCCCCCGGCATGCTGGTACGTACTGGTTGTCGTGATGGTTCAGATCCGTTCAACCGCCGGTCCGTGACGTACAGTCAAGAACGAGTTCCCCACCCAAACCGGTCCGGCGGCCATCAATCTAGACCACGGGGCGCAGTGTCGGGAACAGTTGGACGAAACACATGTCGCAATAGTGACGCCGACGGCATACTGCCCCCGTGACCAGCATCGTGATCCCGGCCCACAACGAGGCCCGAGTCATCGGCCGGCTCCTCGACTCGCTGTTGGCCGATTCCCCACCCGGAGGGACCGGGGACCGCGCGGACGACCCCGACATCGTGGTCGTGTGCAACGGCTGCACGGACGAGACCGCGAAGATCGCGGCCGCCCGCGGCCCGCGGGTCCGGGTGGTGGAGATTCCCGTGCCCTCCAAGCACGCCGCGATGCGGGCGGGCGACGACCACGCGCGCGGCTTCCCGCGCCTGTACGTGGACGCCGACGTGGTGATCACGGGTGCCGACGTCCGGGCGCTCGCCGAACCCCTGGAGGACGGCACGTCCGGCGTCCTCGCCACCGCACCGGACCGGCGCATTCCGCTGGCCTCCTGCGCCTGGCGGGTGCGTGCCTACTACCAGGTGTGGCAGCGGCTGCCCGCCGTGCGCGAAGGACTCTTCGGCCGGGGCGTGATCGCGGTCTCCAGGGCCGGGCACGCCCGGATCGCCGCGCTGCCGCCGCTGATGGCGGACGACCTGGCCGCCTCCCTCGCGTTCACCCCCGGGGAACGGCGCGTGGTCGACACGGCCGCCGTGGTGATCCAACCGCCCCGCACCTGGCGGGATCTGATGAGACGGCGGGTGCGGGCGGCGGTGTCCACCGCCCAGGTCGAGCAGCACCGCGGACCGGACGGGGCCTCGGCGCGCACCGGCAAAGCCGACCTGAAAGCGATCCTCCGCCGGGAGCCGCGGCTCCTGGTGCCCGTCGTGGTCTTCGTCGCGGCGGCGGTCGCCGCCCGGCGCAGGGCGTCGAAGGCGATCCGGGCCCAGGACTTCGGGACCTGGCTGCGCGACGACAGCAGCCGGCAGAACTGATCGCACCGCACCTGGAGTCGCCCCCTTGTACCTCACCGACCGCTCGCAGCCCGTCCAGGACGGCCCGGACCAGGACCGAAGACGCGGGCCGGGGCGACGCGTCGCCCCGGTCGTCCTCGTCCTGGGCACGGTCAGCCTGATCACCGACGTCTCCTCCGAGATGGTCACCGCCGTCCTGCCGCTCTACCTCGTCACCACGCTCGGCTTCAGCCCCCTGGGGTTCGGCACCCTCGACGGCGTGTACAACGGTGTCAGCGCGCTGGTCCAGCTCACCGGCGGCCACCTGGCCGACCGCGTCCGCGACCACAAACTGCTGGCCGGCATCGGGTACGGGCTGTCCGCGCTGTGCAAACCGCTCCTGCTGTTCGCCGGGGGCATCGGCAGCCTCGGCGCGGTCCTCGCCCTGGAACGGACCGGCAAGGGCCTGCGCACCGCCCCGCGCGACGCGATGATCTCCCTGTCCACCCCTGCCGCGAACCAGGGCCGGGCCTTCGGCGTGCACCGCGCGATGGACACCACCGGTGCGATGCTCGGCCCACTGGCCGCCTTCCTCATCCTGCGCGCCGCGGCCGACGGGTACGACGCGGTGTTCGGGGTCAGCGCCTGTGTCGCGGTGCTCGGCGTGCTCGTGCTCGTGCTGTTCGTGCCGGGGAAGGGGAAGAGCTCGGGGGCCGAAGAGGAGGCCGCAGCCGCCGGGCCGCCCGTCCGGGGCGGCGAGGCGGACGGGCCCGCTCGGCCGCCCGTCCGGGTGCGGGAAGCGCTGGCCCTGCTGCGGCTGCCGCGGCTGCGCGCCCTCGCCGGGTGCGCCGCGCTGCTCGGGCTGACCACCGTCAGCGACGCCTTCGTCTATCTGCTCGTCCAGCGGCGGGCCGGGATCGGCGAGGAGTGGTTCCCGCTGCTGCCGCTCGGTACCGCCGTGGTGTTCCTGCTGCTGGCCGTGCCCGTCGGCGCGCTCGCCGACCGCGTGGGACGGCGCACGGTCTTCCTCGCCGGACACGCGTTGCTGCTCACCGCCTACGTCCTGCTGCTGTGGGCCCCGGCCACCGCGGCCCTCGTCCCGCTCGTCCTCGGCCTGCACGGCACGTTCTACGCGGCGACCGACGGGGTGCTCCCGGCCGCCCTCACCGGTCTCGTGCCCGAGCACCTGCGCGCCAGTGGCCTCGCCATCGTCGGCACCAGCCAGGCGCTGGCCCGGTTCTGCTGCTCGCTGGCCTTCGGCGCCGCCTGGACGGTGTGGGGCGACGGCCCGGCACTGGCCGGCTCGGCGGCCGGCCTGCTGTGCTGCGCGGCCGTCGCGGGCCTCGTGCTGCGCCCCGCCGGAGGCAACCGATGACCACCACCGCCACACCGAACGCCACGGGGAACCAGGGGAACCGGATGACATCCACGCGCCGCCGTCTGCTCGTACTCGTCGCGGCGGTCCTGGTGCTCGCCGGCGTGGGCACCGGCGCGGTCCTGCACGCCGCCGCGCGCGCCGACCGGGCGGACCGGCCGGGCGCCGGCGACCCCACGGTCCGCGCGGGCAGCCTGACGCTCGGCCGGCCGGACCGCCTGCTGTTCGTCAACGCGGCCGCGGGCCCGCACCGCACCGCGGTCGCCTCGGTCCCCGCGGCCGACCCCGGGGGCAGCAGGACCGCCTCCGGCCTGAAGTGCGCGCGCTTCTACGCGGCGGCCGGCACCGGGATCTGCCTCCAGTCCAACCCCGGCGTCCTGCGGCAGAGCAACCGCGCCCTGCTCCTGGACGCCGACCTGCGCACCGAGCGCACCTTCCCGCTGGCGGGCACTCCCAGCCGGGCCCGGGTCTCGCCCAGCGGCCGCTTCGTCGCCTGGACCGTCTTCGTCTCCGGCGAGTCCTACGCGTCCGCCTTCTTCTCCACCCGGACCTCGGTCCTGGACACCCGCACCATGACGCTCACGCCGAGCCTGGAGACGTTCTCCGTCATCAAGGACGGCAAGCCCTACCACGCCGCGGACGTCAACTTCTGGGGCGTCACCTTCGCGACCGACGACGACACCTTCTACGCCACGCTCAACACCGCGAACAAGACCTACCTGGTGCGCGGTTCGCTGTCCCGGCGTACGGTCACCACGCTGACCGAGAACGTGGAGTGCCCCTCGCTCTCCCCGGACGGCACCCGGATCGCCTTCAAGAAGCGGGTGCTGTCCCGTACCGACCTCTGGCACGAGTACGTGCTCGACCTGAAGACCCTGCGCGAGACGCCGCTCGCCGAGCGCCACAGCGTCGACGACCAGGCCACCTGGCTCGACGACCACACCGTGGCGTACGCCCTGCCGAGCGACGGCGACGTGCGGAGCACCGACCTGTGGAGCGTCCCCGCCGACGGCACCGGCGCGCCCCGCCTCCTGATCCCGGACGCCTCCTCACCGGCCCCGCTGTAGCGCCCGGGGAGGCTGTGCGCGGCCTGCCGCTTTCCCCTCGCCCGGCCCGCCCGTACGCTCTGGCCATGGACGATGCGTCGATGGTGGGGCTGATGGGGCGGGTCACCGGGACGGTGGGGCCCGGGCTCGTCGGCGAGGTGATCGTGCGGGT
The DNA here is from genome assembly GCF_040640875.1 of Streptomyces sp. NPDC021562. NCBI lineage: Bacteria > Bacillati > Actinomycetota > Actinomycetes > Kitasatosporales > Streptomycetaceae > Streptomyces > Streptomyces sp. NPDC021562. The sequence continues at coordinate 215,171 of NZ_JBFACN010000009.1, read as the reverse complement.
CCGCGGGGGCGCCGAGCACTTCCTCGCGTACGCCGCCGACGGCACCGGCCGGTTCGAGCGCGGCACGGTGGTGATGGTGGTCGAGTACCTGCCGCCGAGGACGGTCTACGTCACGCCCGCATACGACAGTTGAGCAGGTGTAGCCCCAGGTGAGGGGCGTGTGCGTCAAGATTGCAACAAGGATTCGCCGACGTCTTCACCCGGTGCCCGCGCGGGCGCACACTCCCTTCGTTCGGTGCCGAAAGGGCACCATGCAAAGGGGGCGTATGCCGATGGTTGTCGGCGTCGTTGCGGGTGCGGCGGTTCTCGCCGTGCTCGTGTTGATCGGTCTGTTCAAGATGATGTGGCGGGTGGCCGAGCCGAACGAGGCGCTCATCATCTCCGGTTCGAAGCACCGGACCGAGGGCCTCGAAGAGGGCATGGGGTTCCGCATCGTCACGGGGCGCGGCACGCTGGTGCTGCCGGGCGTGCAGGCCGTGCGCAAGCTCTCTCTCGACCTGAACGAGACCGAGTTGTCGGTGGACTGCGTGACCATGCAGGGCATTCCGCTGAAAGTACGCGGGGTGGTCATCTTCAAGGTCGGCGACGACTTCGTGTCGATCGCCAACGCGGGCCGTCGTTTCCTGGACCAGCAGAAGATGATGTCGGAGCGGGTGCACAACGTGTTCGCCGGTCATCTGCGGTCCATCGTGGGCGGGTTGACGGTCGAGGACATGATCCGCGACCGGGACAAGCTCACCGGGCAGACCCGGGCCGCCTGCGGCACGGAGATGGAGAAGCTGGGTCTCATCGTGGACTCCCTGCAGATCCATGAGATCGAGGACCCGACGGGGTACATCCGGAATTTGGCGATGCCGCACGCGGCGGCCGTGCAGCGGGACGCGCGGATCGCCCAGGCGGAGGCGAACCGGCTCGCCACCGAGGCGGAGCAGCAGTCGTTCGCCCGGATGGCGGAGGCGACCCGGGACAGCGAGATCCTCCAGGCCGGCTACCAGGCGGAACGGGACAAGGCGGCGGCCCAGGCCCGCCAGGCCGGTCCGCTCGCCGACGCGGCCGCCCGGCAGGAGGTCGTCGTCCAGGAGACGCGGGTCGCCGAACTGGAGGCGCACCGGCGGGAGCAGCAGCTCCAGGCGGACGTCCGCAAGCCGGCCGACGCCAAGGCCTACGAGAAGCGGACGCTTGCCGAGGCCGAGCGTGACGCGCGTATCTCGGCGGCGCAGGCCAAGGCGAAGGAGACGGAACTGGCGGCGGCGGCCGAGGCGACCCGGGTCAAGGCGGCCGCGGGCGCCGAGGCCGAGGCGACCAAGTCCCGTGGTGCGGCGAGCGCGGCGGCGACCCGGGCCACCGGTGAGGCCGAGGCGGCCGCCGCACAGGCCAGGGGTCTGGCGGACGCCGAGGCGACCAGGGCCAAGGGGCTCGCCGAGGCGGAGGCCATCAAGGCACGCGCCGCCGCCCTCGCGGAGAACCAGGAGGCGGTCGTCGCCCAGCAACTCGCCGAGAACTGGCCCGAGATCGTCAAGGCCGGGGCGTCCGCCTTCGGCAACGTCGACAACATGGTGCTGCTCAACGGGGCCGACGGGATGGCCGAGATGTTCGCCAAGGCGCTCACGATGGGCGGCACGGGGCTCGGCCTGGCCCGCCAGCTCCTCGCGTCGATGAACCAGAACGGGCAGACGCCGAACGGGACTTCGCCGGTCCTGAACGGGGTGACGTCCCCGAAGTCACAGCAGGTGCCGTTGGAGCCGGACGCCGGGTGACGGGTCGGCCGACGGTGACAGGTCGGCCGACGACGACGATGCGCCCTCCGGCCGGTCCGGGGGCGCACCGTCTTGCCGGACGGACCGCCGAGCCGAGCGCACCCTCGCGCCGGACGCACCCTCGCGCCCGGGCCCGCCGTCGTGCCGGACGCACCCTCGCGCCGGGGCACACGGTCTTGCCCGGGCGCGCCGTCTTGCCCGGGCGCGCCCTCGTGCCGGGGCCGCCCCGTGGCGCGCCCGGGACCGCGCCGTCCGCCCCCTTCACTCCCGTGCGTTGAGGCGCTCCAGCAGCCCCAGCAGCGTCGCGCGTTCCGCTGTGGACAGCCCGGCGAAGCAGTCGGCGAGCACCTCCGCGGCCACCGCGTGCCCTGCCTGGAGCATCCGGGCGCCCTCCGGGGTCAGATGGTGCTGGATCCGCCGCCCGTGGCCCGGCCGCCGCTCCACCAGGCCCTGCGCGACCAGCCGGCCCGCCAGCGTGCCGAAGGCCTGCTCGCTCTGGAAGGTGGCCGCCGCCAGCTCCCGCGCGGAGGCACCCGGTGTCCGGTCCATGGCACGCAGCGCGTCCCACTGCGCGAGGGTGGTCCCGACGGCCGTGAGCGCGCTGTCCAGGGCCCGGTGCTGCCGGTACTGGGCCTGCTTCACCGCTCTTCCGAGAACCTGCAGGTCATCATGCATGGCTCCAGCATAACCGATGACTAAGCTTGTTTAAATAAACATCCTTAGTTAGAGTTCTCGGCATGACGACGAACCGCATCGCCCATGTCTGCCCCGACCTCCCCCTCTCCCTCACCGAGGCCGGCTCCGGCCGCCCGGTCCTGGTCCTGCACGGCGGCGGCGGACCCGCCACCGTCGCCGGTCTCGCGGCCCGCCTCGCAGAGTCGGCCCACACCGTCACCCCGGTCCACCCCGGCTGGGACGGCACGCCCCGCCCGGACTGGCTGACCCGCCTCGACGACCTCGCCGTCGCCTACCTGCACCTGCTCCAGGACAACGAGTGGAGTGACGTCCTGGTCATCGGCTCCTCACTGGGCGGCCATCTCGCCGCGGAGATGGCGATACGCGACACCGGCGGCCTGATCACCGGCCTCGTCCTGATCAACGCGGTCGGCGCCGACATCGCCGGCGAACAGGTCACGGACTTCTTCGCGCTGGACCCCCGCGCCCAGGCCGAGCACTCCTGGCACGACCCGGACCGCTTCTACGTCGACCCGGCCGGTCTCCCCGCCGCCGAACTCGCCCGCCGCCAGGCGAACATGGCCACCATGCGGCTGCTCACGGACGGCGGCCGGATGACCGACCCGAGGCTGCTCCCCCGGCTGGGGCGGGCACGGCAGCCCGCGCTGGTGATCTGGGGCGAGAGCGACCGAATCGTCACCCCCGCGTACGGAGCCGCCTACGCGAAGGCCTTCCCGCAGGGCCGGTTCGAGCCGATCCCCGAGGCCGGTCACCTTCCGCACCTCGAACGCCCCGACGTGACGGCGGAATTGATCGAGGAGGAGCTGCGCCGCACCGCCACCCCGCCGGTCACCGGGGGGCTGAGGCCGCTTTAGGGTGCCCTCGTGACTGCGTACATCGACGAAGAGAACGTCCCCGGCCGTTACGGCCCCACCGCGACCACCGAGGCCGACCCGAAGGAGGTCGGCGCGGTGCGCACCGAGTACTCCCCCGCCCACGACGGCGACCCCGATCCCGGTGAGATCGTGTGGACCTGGGTGCCCTTCGAGGAGAACGACGGGCGGGGCAAGGACCGGCCGGTCCTGGTCGTCGCCCGGGAGGCGGGCGGCACGCTGCTCGCCGTGCAGCTGTCCAGCAAGCGGCACGACGACGACCGCGAGTGGGTGGCGATCGGCAGCGGCCCCTGGGACCGCTCCGGCCGCGACTCCTGGGTGGCCGTGGACCGCGTGCTGCGGCTGCACGAGGACGGGATGCGCCGGGAGGCCTGCGCCCTGGACCGCGGCCGCTTCAACCTCGTACGCAACCGGCTGCACGAGCGCTACGGCTGGAGCTGAACCGGACCGGTGCGGCCGGCCGCACCGGATCCGCTCAGTCCTCCGCCGCCCCGAACGCCTCGGCGAAGGCGGCCCGGACGCGAGATCCCGGCGCGCGGTCGAGGATGCCGAACACCACGTGCCCGAAGGTCCGCGCGAACCGCCTTCCGGGCCCCAGCAGCCCCTGGAAGGCTCCCGCGACCTGCGCGGGGTCGTTCTGGAAGACCCCGCAGCCCCAGGCTCCGAGGACCAGTCGCCGGTAACCCTGCGCGGCGGCCACCTCCAGCACCCGCTCGGCGCGGACGGCGAGGGCGCCGGGCACCTCGCCGACGCGCTCCGGGGCGGTACGGCGGATCACCCCCGCGTTGGGCGCGGCGGCCGTGAGGAAACCCGCCCGGTAGGGCTCGGCGAGCAGCGCGCCGCGGTCGTCGCGGAAGACCGGGACGGCCGGGGAGTGGATCACCCGGTCCGAGTAGAACGGGTCGCGGTGGGCGCGGTGGTGGTCGTAGAAGGCGCGGGCCTGCAACTGGCAGGCGTACAGCGCGGAGCCACGGCACAGGGCCTCCTCCTGCGCCTGTGCGCCGTTCAGGTAACCGCCGCCCGGATTGCGGGCCGAGGCGAAGTTCAGGACGGCCACCGGGGCGTCGGCCAGCCGGCGGGCGGCCTCCAGGCTGCTCTCACCGGTGACCTCGAAGACGGTGTCCGTGTCGTCGGCGGCGACGACCGGCACGGGCTCGGGGCCGTACAGACGCGTCCCGGCCCGGGCGGCCGCGATGTCGGCCGCCAGCAGGACCTCCCGGCCGTCCGGCGCCCGGTAGGCCCCGGCCGCCACGATCCCCTCGGTCTCCCGAGCGATCCCGCGCAGGCGCGCGCTCATGGCGCCACCCCCGTGGACGCCATGACCGCGACCCGCGCGGTCTCTCCCGTCGTGCTCATACCCGCATCCTGGGTGATCCTGGGGATGCCGTGCAACGGAGTTTTCCGGGCCCGAAACACCCGGAAACGGCCGGAAACACTGGATGAAACGGAGGTTACCGATCTCGAACCTGCCGTTTGGCACCCTTGTGCGAATCGGCGCGGAGGTCTTGGGTGGGATGGACGATGCCGTCCCGAGCCACCCACGGCCGGGCCGGTGGCATGGTGGAATCTCAGGAGGATCCCGACATGTCCGACTCAATATCCGACGGCGGCGACTGTACCGGCGGCTCGGTGAGGACCGACTTCTCGGACGACCGCACCGCTGTCACCGAGGCCGAGGTGGAGGCCCTGGTCAAGGGCATCTGCTTCAAGACGGGTCCGCCCCGCACCCTCGGGGTCGAAGTGGAATGGCTGGTCCACGAGCTGCGGCAGCCGCAGCTCCCGGTGACACCCGAACGACTCGAAGCGGCCTACGCCGCACTGCGCACGGTACCCCTGGGCTCGGCGCTCACCGTCGAACCCGGCGGCCAGCTGGAGCTGAGCTCGCCGCCCGCCGCCTCCCTGATGGAGTGCATCGGTACCGTCTCCGCCGACCTGGACGCCGTCCGAGCGGTCCTGGCCCGCCAGGGCCTCGGCCTGGTGGGCGTCGGTCACGATCCCTGGCACACCCCCCGCCGCTTCCTGCGCGAACCGCGCTACGACGCGATGGAGGCATGCCTGGACCGCACCGGCACGGCGGGCCGCCACATGATGTGCGCCTCGGCCTCCGTGCAGGTCTGCCTGGACGCCGGCCACGAGGAGCCCGGTCCGCTGGGCCACGCGCGCCGCTGGTGGCTGGCCCATCAGCTGGGCCCGGTGCTGGTCGCCGCGTTCGCCAACAGTCCGCTGGTCGGGCACCGGCCCACCGGCTGGGTCTCCACCCGGCAGCTGCTGTGGATGGAGATCGGCGCGGGCCGCGCGGGCGCGCCCCCGCTGGACGGTGACCCGCGAGCGGCGTGGGCCCGGCACGTCCTCGACGCGCCGGTGATGTGCGTACGACGGGACGGCGGTCCGTGGGAGGTGCCCGAGGGCCTCACCTTCCGGGCGTGGACCCGGTCGGGGACGCCCACCAGGGAGGATCTCGCGTACCACCTGACGACGCTGTTCCCGCCGGTGCGACCGCGCGGCCACCTGGAACTGCGGATGATCGACGCGCAACCCGGCGACGACGGCTGGATCGTGCCGCTGGCGGTGACGGCGGCGCTGTTCGACGACCCGGAGGCCGCCGAGACCGCGTACCGGACGGTGAAGCCGCTGGCCGAGCGGGCCCGGTCGCGCCCGGCCCCGCACAACCCGCTGTGGCTGGACGCGGCCCGCACCGGGCTCGGCGACCCGGAACTGCGGGAGGCGGCCGCCGGCTGCTTCACGGCGGCGCTGCGGGCCCTGCCGCGGCTGGGCGCGACCCCCGAGGTCGTGGCCGCCGTCCAGGAGCACCGGGACCGGTACGTCCTGCGGGGCCGCTGCCCGGCCGACGACCTGCTGGACCGACTGCGCGGCACGGCGGGTCGCGCCCACGAGAGGGAAATCAGCGCATGACCGAGACCGAGACGGACATCGATATCGAGACCCTGCGGGACCGGGCGCTGCAGTCCCTGACCACGGCCCGGGCCCGCACCTCGCTCCTCACCGACTGCGTCGAGGAACCCGACCTGACCGCCCAGCACTCCCCGTTGATGTCCCCGCTGGTCTGGGACCTCGCGCACATCGGCAACCAGGAGGAGCTCTGGCTGCTGCGCAACGTCGGCGGCCGGGAGGCGATGCGCCCCGAGATCGACCGTCTGTACGACGCCTTCGAGCACCCGCGGTCCGAGCGGCCCTCGCTGCCGCTGCTCCCGCCCGCCGAGGCCCGGCGGTACGCGGCGGAGGTGCGCGGCCGGGCGCTCGACCTGCTGGAGCGGGCGGCGTTCGGTGACAGCCGGCTGACCGAGGCGGGCTTCGCCTTCGGGATGATCGCGCAGCACGAACAGCAGCACGACGAGACCATGCTGATCACGCATCAGCTGCGCAAGGGCCCACCGGCCCTGACCGCGCCCGACCCCGACCCGGTGCCGCCGTTCACCGGACCGGCCGAAGTCCTGGTGCCCGGCGGTCCGTTCACCATGGGCACCTCCACCGAGCCCTGGGCGCTGGACAACGAACGCCCGGCGCACCGGCGGGAGGTGGCGCCCTTCTGGATCGACACCACCCCCACCACCAACGCCCAGTACCTGGCGTTCATCGAGGACGGCGGCTACGAGCACGAGCGCTGGTGGACCCCCGAGGGCTGGGCGCACGTCCGGGAACACGGCATCCACGCACCTCTGTTCTGGCGGCGCGAGGACGGCCGGTGGCTGCGCCGCCGGTTCGGGGTCACGGAACTCGTGCCGCCCCAGGAGCCGGTGCTGCACGTGAGCTGGTACGAGGCGGACGCCTACGCCCGTTGGGCCGGCCGCCGGCTGCCCACCGAGGCCGAGTGGGAGAAGGCGGCCCGGTACGACCCGGTGGAGAACCGTTCGCGCCGCTACCCGTGGGGCGACGCCGACCCCACCCCGGTCCACGCCAACCTGGGCCAGCGGCATCTGCGGCCCGCTCCGGCGGGCAGCTACCCCGAAGGGGAGTCGCCGCTGGGGGTGCGGCAGTTGATCGGCGACGTGTGGGAGTGGACGTCGAGCGACCTGCTCCCCTACCCCGGCTTCAGCGCCTTCCCGTACAAGGAGTACTCGGAGGTGTTCTTCGGGCCCGAGTACAAGGTGCTGCGCGGCGGCTCGTTCGCCGTGGACCAGGTGGCCTGCCGGGGCACGTTCCGCAACTGGGACTACCCGATCCGGCGGCAGATCTTCTCCGGTTTCCGCACCGCCCGCACCGCGGAGACGGCCTGATGTGCCGTCACCTCGCCTGTCTGGGCCCCGAGGAGCCGCTCGGCCGGCTCCTCGTGGAGCCCGCGCACTCCCTGTACCGCCAGTCGTGGGCACCGCGGCGGCAGCGGTACGGGACGGTCAACGCCGACGGTTTCGGGGTGGGCTGGTACGCCCCGGAGGATCCGCAGCCGGCCCGCTACCGGCGGGCCGGGCCGATCTGGGCCGACCAGTCCTTCGCCGACCTGGCCAGGGTGGTGCGCGCCGGTGCGCTGCTCGCCGCCGTCCGGGACGCGACCCTGGCCGGTGCCGACGCGGAGGCCGCGGCGGCGCCGTTCGCCGCGGGCCGCTGGCTGTTCAGCCACAACGGAGCGGTCCCGGGCTGGCCGCGGTCCCTGGCCCCCCTCGTCCCGCTGCTGCCCCCGGCCGACGTGCTGGCGCTGGAGGCGCGGACCGACTCGGCGTTCGTCTGGGCGCTGGCCCTGCACCGGCTGCGGTCCGGCACGGAGCCGGGCCCGGCCCTTGCCGAAACGGTTCTCCAGGTGGCCGGGGCCGCGCCCGCCGCCCGCCTCAACCTCCTGCTCACGGACGGCGAGACCATCGCCGCCACCGCCTGGGGCGACAGCCTCTTCTACCTCTCGGAACCCGGCCACCGCACCGTCGTCGCCTCCGAGCCGTACGACGACGACCCGCACTGGCGGGAGGTCCCCGACCGCACGCTGCTCACCGCGAGCCGCGACGGCGTCGAACTCGCGCCGGTCGAGCCCGCCCCGGCGGAGTCCGCCCAGGTCGAGGACCCGGCCTCCGCATCCCCGAAGGAGCCCTGTACGTGAGTCCCCTCCGTGTCACCCGCACCCTTCCCGAGGACGCGACGGACGCCGCGCTGCGCGCCGACGTCCTGAACGGCCTCACCGCCACCCCCAAGACGCTGCCGCCGAAGTGGTTCTACGACGCCCGGGGCAGCGAACTCTTCGAGCAGATCACCGAGTTGCCCGAGTACTACCCAACCAGGGCCGAGCGGGAGATCCTGCTCACCCGCTCGGGCGAGATCGCCGCCGCGAGCGGTGCCCGCACCCTGGTCGAGCTGGGCTCGGGCTCCTCCGAGAAGACCCGGCTGCTCATCGACGCGCTCACCGACCTCGAGGTGTACGTCCCGGTCGACGTCAGCGAGAGCGCGCTGACGCAGGCCGGTCAGGCCCTCGTCGCGGAGCGGCCGGACCTGACCGTGCACGCCCTGATCGCCGACTTCACCGGCCGGATGGAGCTGCCCGAGGCGCCGGGGCCGCGGCTGCTGGCGTTCCTCGGCGGCACCATCGGCAACCTGCTGCCCGCCGAGCGGGCCGCCTTCCTGGCCTCGGTCCGGGGGCTGCTCGCGCCCGGTGACGCCCTGCTGCTCGGCACCGACCTGGTCAAGGACGAGGACGTGCTGGTCCGGGCGTACGACGACGCGGCCGGGGTGACGGCCGAGTTCAACAAGAACGTGCTGGCCGTCGTGGACCGGGAGCTGGACGCCGACTTCGACCCGGCCGCCTTCGACCACGTCGCCCTGTGGGACGCCGGGCAGGAGTGGATCGAGATGCGGCTGCGCTCGCGCGTGGCACAGACCGTGAAGGTGCCCGCGCTCGATCTCGCCGTCGATTTCGCGGCGGGCGAGGAGATGCGCACCGAGGTGTCGGCGAAGTTCCGGCGGGACGGGGTGACCGCCGAACTGGCGGCCGCGGGAATGGAGCTGGCCCACTGGTGGACCGACGCGCAGGGCCGCTTCGCGCTGTCGCTGAGCGTCGTCCGCTGAGTCGGCCGGCGTGCGCTCCGCCGGCGACAGGTCACCCGAAGTCCGGTGCGAGCAGCTCGGTGATCCGCCGGGAGGCGCGGCGGGCCTCGGTCGTGGGGTCCGCGCCGTCGAGCACCCTGGTCATGTAGCCCTTGATCGGGTTGTCGGCCTCGACCGCCGGCCAGTCCGGGGTGTGGGGGGTCGCGCGTCCCCGCGCGGCCCCCGCCGCCATGGCGGCGACCCCCGGCTCCCCCGCGACCGCACCGGCCAGCGTGGTCTTGTTGGGCACGTAGTTCATGGTGCGGGCCAGTTCGGTGTCCCACTTGGCCCCGGTCAGCGCGCCGACGACGGCGGTCGCGTCGTAGGGCCGGTCGGTGTTCTGCGGTACGACGAGGTCCGAGCCGCCGGTGAAGACGGCACCGGGGTGCTCGGCGGTGAGCCCCGGCACCGGGAAGTAACCGATCTCGTCCTTGAGTTCGGGGTTCTCCTGGACGACGGACTGCACGAGGCCGGGCACCGCGACGATCTGCGCGACCTTGCCGCCCGCGAACACCGACGCCTGCGGCGGGTGTTCCTCGTCGGCGTCGACGGGACCCCGGCCGAGTGCCTGGAGCCGCCGGTAGAAGTCCATCCCGCGCAGCGCGGCCGGACTGTCCAGGGCCCCCTTCCAGCCGGCGTCGGTCTGTCTGGCGAGGTCGCCGCCCTCGTCCCAGACGAACCCGGAGAGGGTGTACCAGTCCTGTCCGGCCAGGTATATCCCCTGGTTCCCGCCGGAGTTCAGTCTCCCGGTGTCGGCCAGCCACTGGGCCCGGGTCTTCGGCGGGGAGGTGATGCCCGCCTTGGCGAACAGGTCCTTGCGGTAGATGACCACGCGGTTCGCGGCGTACCAGGGGATGCCGTACTGGCGGGAGTCGTCGCTGCCGGGTTCGGCGAGTCCGGGGAGCCAGTGCTCCTTGCCCCAGTCGCGCATCGACTCCAGCGTCAGGTCGGTGAGCCGGCCGTCCTCGACGTACCCGGGTACCTGCGTGTTGCCGACCTCGATGACGTCGGGGCCGTCGCCGGAGCGGTCCTTCAGCGCGGCCTGGACCCTGGCGACGATCCCGGTCCACTGCTGGACGCGGATGTCGAGCCGGATGTCCCTGTGGGTGTGTTCGAAGTCGGCGGTGAACCGGCGCAGGAAGTCCTGCGAGGCGCTGTTCTGCATCAGCCACACCGTCACGGTGTGCTGTCCGCCCCCGCTGCCCGGCAGCACTCCACAGGCGCTCAGCAGGGCGGCGGACACACAGACGAGGGCGAGCGGGCGGCGACGTCTCACTGCGGGGGTCCTGTTCGGTCTTGGTGGACGGCGAAGGGGCCCGGCGTGGGGGAACGAGCAGAGGCGCCCGTACGGGTGTACGGGATTTTGGTATGGACCAATGCGGAGGGTCAAGGGCTGTCAGCTGTTCGGAAGCGATGTCTCGCGTTCCGCTTCCGCGTGCGGCACGGTGGAGTGACGACGAGAGGAGCTTCCCGATGACGAACCACACCTACCGGGTCACCGAGATCGTCGGCACCTCGCACGAAGGCCTCGACCAGGCCATCCGCAACGGTGTCGCCCGCGCCGGCCAGACCCTGCGCAACCTGGACTGGTTCGAGGTGACGCAGGTCAGGGGCCAGATCGAGAACGGGCAGATCGAGCACTACCAGGTGGGCCTGAAGGTGGGCTTCCGCATCGACGACGGGGACTGAGGCGCGGCCGGCTCAGGTCCGCCCCTCCGCCTCCTGGGCCTGCTCCAGCGCGGCCGAGCGGTCGGCCCAGCGGGCCCGCACGACGGTGAACCCGGCCCGTTCGGCGTCGTCGCAGACCAGCTCGTCGTCATCGACCAGGACCCGGATCTCCCGGCGTTCGGCGAGACGGCGCAGGATCTCCAGCTTGGTGTGCCGGGCGGGCCTGCGGTCGGCGTTGCGCCGCATGTGCACCCGGCCCTCGGGCAGCCCGTGGGCGGCGAGCCAGTCCAGCGTGTCGCGGCGGCAGCGCTCGGGCCTGCCGGTGAGATAGACGATCTCGCACTCCGCCGCGTTCGCCACGGCCAGCGCGATCCCCTCGGCGAGCGGCGGATCGTGCGGCGCGGCCGCGAAGAACGCGTCCCAGTCCCGGGGTCTGCGCTCCAGGAACCGCTGCCGGTGCGCGGTGTCGGCGAGGGTGTTGTCGATGTCGAACACGGCGACCGGCCGCTTGCTGCTCTCTGTCACGGGGCAACCCTAGAACGGCGCGCCGCCCCGGCGGGCGTCCGGCAGACGGACGGGAATCCTGCGGCCGCCCGGGTGTTGAACCCTCTGTGAACGCAGTCATCGCCCGGACCCGGTTCTCCGTCCTCGACCGCTCGCGCACCCGGGAGGGGCACACGCCCGGCGAGGCGCTGCGGGACACCGTGGCGCTGGCCCGGGAGGTGGAGGCCCTCGGGTACCACCGCTTCTGGGTGTCGGAGCACCACGGTGTGCCCGGGGTCGCCGGTTCGGCGCCGACGGTGCTGGCCGCCGCCGTGGCCGGCGCGACCCGGACCGTGCGGGTGGGCACCGGCGGCGTCATGCTGCCCAACCACCGGCCCCTGGTCGTGGCCGAGCAGTTCGGGGTGCTGGAGTCGTTGTTTCCGGGCCGGATCGACATGGGCCTCGGCCGGTCCGTGGGCTTCACCGACGGGGTGCGCAGGGCGCTGGGCCGCGACAAGGGCGACGCCGAGGACTTCGCGGCGCAACTCGCCGAGCTGCTCGGCTGGTTCGAGGGGACCTCACCGACCGGTGTGCGGGCCCGTCCCGCGCAGGGGCTGCGGGTGCCGCCGTTCGTGCTGGCGATGGGCGAGGGCGCGGACGTCGCGGCCCGCGCCGGGCTCCCCCTGGTCATCGGTGACCTGCGCGACCGGGACAGGATGCGCCGCGGCATCGACCACTACCGCGACCGCTTCCGCCCCTCCCCCTGGGCCGCCGAGCCGTACGTCATGATCTCGGGAACAGTCGCCGTCGCCGGCACCGCCGAGGCCGCCCGCCGACTGCTGGTGCCGGAGGCCTGGTCGATGGCGTACGCACGCACCCACGGCACCTTCCCCCCGCTGCCGCCGGCCGACGCCGTGGCGGCACGGCCCATGACCGCCAGGGAACGCGGCTTCTACGAGTCCGGGCTCACCGGCCACATCGCCGGGACGGCGGACCAGGTGGGGCACGAGCTGGAGACCGTCCTGAAGGAGACCGCCGCGGACGAGGTACTGGTCACCACCAGCACGTACGACCGCACGGCCCTCCTGGACTCCTACCGGCTGCTGGCCGCGCTCGTGCATTCCCGGACGGCCGCGGCCCGTCCGGACGGGCGGACCGGCACAGGCATACCGGGCCCGCACGGGGACACCCGCCGAGATGCGGACCCGGCCCGGGCCGGTGACGCTGGGGAAGTAAGCCGCAATCAGTGAGGAGGGCTGCCATGTCCATGCTGGACAAGCTCAAGGGGATGCTCAAGGGCCACGAGGACCAGGCCAAACGGGGCGTCGACAAGGGCGGTGACATGATCGACCAGCGGACCGGGAACAAGTACCAGTCCCAGGTCGACATGGCCCAGAAGCAGGCCGACGACTACCTCGACCGGAGCCGTGACCAGGGCAACCCGCCTCCGCAGTAGGCACCGCGCGGGCTACGATCGCCGGGTTTGCCCCCGCGCCGACACGGAGTCCCACGCCCGATGCAGAGCCCCCATGATCCCTTCGTCCGCGTCCGTGGCGCCCGTGAGCACAACCTCAAGGGCGTCGACGTGGACGTGCCCCGGGACGTGCTGGCCGTCTTCACCGGCGTGTCCGGCTCGGGGAAGTCGTCCCTGGCCTTCGGCACGATCTACGCCGAGGCCCAGCGGCGCTACTTCGAGTCGGTCGCGCCGTACGCGCGCCGGCTGATCCACCAGGTCGGGGCGCCCCGGGTCGCCGAGATCAGCGGGCTGCCGCCGGCGGTCTCGCTCCAGCAGCGCCGCTCCGCCCCCACCTCCCGGTCCTCGGTCGGCACGGTCACCAACCTCTCCAACTCCCTGCGGATGCTGTTCTCCCGCGCCGGCGCGTATCCGCCGGGCGCCGAACGGCTCGATTCCGACGCGTTCTCCCCGAACACGGCGATCGGTGCCTGCCCGGAGTGCCAGGGTCTGGGACGGGTGCACCGGACGACCGAACAGTCACTGGTCCCCGATCCCTCGCTGTCGATCCGCGAGGGCGCGATCGCCGCCTGGCCCGGCGCGTGGCAGGGCAAGAACCTGCGGGACATCCTGGACGCGCTCGGCCACGACGTGGACCGGCCCTGGCGCGAACTGCCCGCCGCGCAGCGGGAGTGGATCCTCTTCACCGACGAGCAGCCCGTGGTCACCGTGCACCCGGTGCGGGACGCCGACCGTATCCAACGCCCCTACCAGGGCACCTACATGAGCGCCCGCCGGTATGTGCTGAAGACCTTCGCGGACTCCAGGAGCCCCGCCCTGCGGGCGAGGGCGGAGCGGTTCCTGACCAGTGCGCCCTGCCCGGTGTGCGGGGGCAGCAGGCTGCGTCCGGAGGCACTCGCGGTGACCTTCGGCGGCCGTACCATCGCCGAACTCGTCGCGTTGCCGCTGACCGAACTCGCCGGACTCCTCGGCTCGGCGGGCGGTTCGGAGACCGTCCGGGTGCTCACCGGTGACCTCACCTCCCGGATCGCACCGGTCGTCGAGCTGGGCCTCGGCTACCTGAGCCTGGACCGGGCGACGCCCACCCTCTCGGCGGGCGAGCTCCAGCGCCTGCGCCTGGCCACGCAGCTGCGCTCCGGGCTCTTCGGTGTCGTGTACGTCCTGGACGAGCCGTCGGCCGGGCTGCACCCGGCGGACACCGAGGCGCTGCTCACGGTCCTCGAACGGCTCAAGTCGGCCGGGAACTCGGTGTTCGTGGTGGAGCACCACCTGGACGTGATGCGCGGGGCCGACTGGCTGGTGGACGTGGGCCCGCGCGCCGGGGAGCACGGCGGGGAGGTGCTGCACAGCGGGCCGGTGGCGGAGCTGGCGAAGGTCGCCGGGTCGGCCACGGCACGCCACCTCTTCGACGAGTCCCCCGTGCCGCCGCGCAGGCCCCGGCCCGCGAGGGGCTCGCTGCGGATCGGGCCGGTCACCCGGCACAACCTGCGCGCGGTCACCGCCGAGTTCCCGCTCGGCGTCCTCACCGCGGTCACCGGGGTCTCCGGGTCCGGCAAGTCGACGCTGATCGGCGAGATCACCGAGGAACCCAGCGGCGTCGGCCGGCTGGTGTCGGTCGACCAGAAGCCGATCGGCCGCACCCCGCGCTCCAACCTGGCCACCTACACGGGTCTGTTCGACGTCGTACGGAAGGTGTTCGCCGCCACCGACCAGGCGGTGCGGCGCGGTTACGGCGTGGGACGGTTCTCCTTCAACGTCGCGGGCGGCCGCTGCGAGACCTGCCAGGGCGAGGGCTTCGTCAGCGTGGAGCTGCTGTTCCTGCCGAGCACCTACACACCCTGCCCGGACTGCGGCGGGGCCCGCTACAACCCGGAGACGCTCCAGGTGTCGTACCGGGGCCGGAACATCGCCGAAGTGCTGGACCTGACGGTGGAGAGCGCCGCGGAGTTCTTCGCGGACACCCCCGCCGTGGCGCGCAGCCTGGCCGCCCTGCTCGACGTGGGGCTCGGCTATCTGCGACTGGGGCAGCCCGCCACGGAACTGTCCGGCGGCGAGGCGCAACGCATCAAACTGGCCACCGAGTTGCAGCGCGGGCGGCGCGGTCACACCCTCTATCTCCTGGACGAGCCGACGACGGGACTGCATCCGGCCGACGTCAAGGTGCTGATGCGGCAGCTGCACGGGCTTGCCGACGCCGGGCACACCGTCGTGGTCGTGGAGCACGACATGTCCGTGGTCGCGGGCGCCGACTGGGTGATCGACCTGGGGCCGGGCGGCGGCGACCGGGGCGGCCGGATCGTGGCGGCGGGCCCGCCGGCCGAGGTGGCGCGGGCCGAGGGCAGCGTCACGGCTCCCTATCTCTCCCGCGTCCTCGTCCGGTGACCCCCGCACCCGCGTCCGGCCGTACCGCAGGTGCGGGCGGCTGGCGTCCCGGAGCCCGCCCACCGGGGCCGCCCGGCTGCGACGGCGGCGGCTACGGCGTCGACCCGCCGAGACGCAACGGGGAGAGCGGCCACGTGGCACCCGGCTCGGCGTTCACCAGGGCCGCGTGCGTCCAGGCCGGCTCGTGGACCGGCGGCTGGGCGGCCCGGGCGAGGGCGCGCCGGTCCGGGTGGCTGCCGGCCGGTATCAACGGCCGTACGTCCACCTCGGCCACCAGGCCACGGGTCGACACCACCCGCCACAGGGAGGCCAGCAGTGTGTCCTGGCCGACATAGGCGGGCACGGTGCTGGCCCCTCCCGCGGCCAGCCGGTACCGCAGCCGCACCGGCTGCACGGGCGCGCCGGCGTCCAGCGCCGCCTGGAACACGGCCCGGCGGAAGTGTCCCTGGGCCCGGCCGCACCAGGTGCTGCCCTCGGGGAAGGCGACCACCGCGGCCCCGTCCCGCAGCGCCCCCGCGATCCGGGCGACGGTCCCCGGCAGCGCGCGCAGCCGGTCGCGGTCGATGAACAGGACCCCGGCCCCGGCCACCAGAGCGCCGGCCACCGGCCAGGTGCGGATCTCCTGCTTGGCGAGCATCCGCGCCGGCCGGACGGAGGCCAGCAGCGGGATGTCCAGCCAGGAGATGTGGTTGGCGACGAGCAGCACACCGCCGGTGCCCGGCGCGCTGCCGGTGAGCCGGACCCGGACGCCCGCGGCCCGCACCAGCAGCCGGCAGAACCGCCGCACCCACGCGGCGGGGATCCTCCCGCCGAGCGGGAGCAGCGCGATCGCGGTCAGCATCAGGGCCACGACCGCGGCGAACCGCAGCACGGCCCGGGGTACGGCCGTGAGGGTACCCGCGCGTTCCACACACGCGCCCGGGGTGCAGGGCGCGCTGGGCAGCCAGACGCTCATCAGGCCGGGACGAGCGAGAGGAAGTGCCGCAGGTAGCGCGCGTTGACCCGGCGCATCGACAGCAGCACGTACAGGTCGGCGACCCCGAAGTCGGGGTCGTGCGCGGGCGCGCCGCACACCCAGGCGCCGAGGCGCAGGTAGCCGCGCAGCAGGGCGGGAAGTTCGGCGCGGCCCTCGGGGGCGGGACCGTCGGGCACCCAGGGCCGCAGCGGCCGTACCCGGAACTCCTCCGGGGCGAGGTGCTTGGCCCGGACCCGGTCCCAGGTGGCGGCGGCGAGGGCGCCGCCGTCGGCGAGCGGGACGGAGCAGCAGCCGGCCAGCCACTCGTGGCCGCGGTCCACCATGTAGCGGGCTATGCCGGCCCAGATGAGGCCGATGACGGCGCCGTCGCGGTGGGCGGGGTGCACACAGGAGCGGCCGACCTCGACCAGACCGGAGCGGATGCCGTCGAGCCGGGACAGGTCGAACTCGCCGTCGGAGTACAGGCGGCCGGCGACCGCGGCACGCTCCGGGGGGAGCAGCCGGTAGGTGCCGACGACCTCGCCGGTGAGGGCCTCCCGGATGAGGAGGTGGTCGCAGTACGCGTCGAAGGCGTCCGCGTCCAGGCCCGGCTCCGGGCCGTCGAGCCGGGCGCCCATCTCTCCGGCGAACACGTGGTGGCGCAGTCGCTGTGCGGCCCGGACGTCGTCCTCGTCACGGGCGAGCTGCACCAGATAGCCGGCGCCCCCGGGCGGGGCGGCGAGGGCGGGGGGTGAGGCGGGCATGGCGGTCATGGAGGTCTCCTGCGCCGAGCGGTAGCTGAGGAAATCTGCACCTGCTTTCTTCCGTGGCAGGCTGGACTCGGCGTGACATGCGCGGGGCCCGTGGATGTGGGACTGCTGAATGCCGGGAGACCCGACGGCCACACCCGGAAACGCGAGACGGGGCCGGAGAGCACCAACCCCGGCCCCGCCCGTCCGCACCTTTCGGCGAACGTTCACTGAAGCGCCCCTGAAGGGGGCGCGGGGAACTGCGCGAGCGGCCCCCACGCACCCACACCCCGCGACGGCGCTACCGCTTCCCCACCTTCCGGGTGGCCCGCAGCCACTCCCGGTTCATGCTCGTGATGGACACCAGCGGAATCCCCTTGGGGCACGCGGTCGCGCACTCCCCCGCCAGGGTGCACCCCCCGAACCCCTCGGCGTCCATCTGCGCCACCATGTCCAGCACGCGCGTCTCCCGCTCGGGCGCCCCCTGCGGCAGGACGTTCAGGTGGTTCACCTTGGCGGACGTGAACAGCATCGCCGCCCCGTTCGGGCAGGCGGCGACGCACGCCCCGCACCCGATGCACTCGGCGTGCTCGAACGCGAAGTCGGCGTCGGCCTTCGGCACCGCGGTGGCATGGGCCTCCGGCGCCGAACCGGTGGGCGCGGTGACGTAACCGCCGGCCTGGATGATCCGGTCGAACGCGGACCGGTCCACGACAAG
This sequence comes from Streptomyces sp. NPDC021562, assembly GCF_040640875.1. Lineage (NCBI taxonomy): Bacteria > Bacillati > Actinomycetota > Actinomycetes > Kitasatosporales > Streptomycetaceae > Streptomyces > Streptomyces sp. NPDC021562. The sequence continues at coordinate 197,396 of NZ_JBFACN010000009.1, read as the reverse complement.
GTCCTTGACCACCGGGAACGCGGACGCCCGCCACGGCTCGATGTCGATCGTGTCGCCGTCCTTGAAGGACCGCATGTGCAGCTGGCAGGTGGTGGTCCGCTCCGGCCCGTGCGCGTCGCCGTTGATCACCAGGGAGCACGCTCCGCAGATGCCCTCGCGGCAGTCGTGGTCGAAGGCCACCGGGTCCTCACCGCGCAGGATGAGTTCCTCGTTGAGGGTGTCGAGCATCTCCAGGAAGGACATGTCGGAGGAGATTCCGTCCACCTCGTACGTGGACATCGCGCCGTCGGCGTCGGCGTTGCGCTGCCGCCAGACGCGCAGGGTGAGCTTCATGCGTAGCTCCGCTGGGTGGGGTGGACGTACTCGAAGACCAGGTCTTCCTTGTGCAGCACCGGGGCGTCCCCGGTGCCGGTGAACTCCCAGGCCGCCGCGTAGGCGTACTGATCGTCCTTGCGGGCGGCCTCGCCGTCCGGCGTCTGTGACTCCTCCCTGAAGTGACCGCCGCAGGACTCGGCGCGGTGCAGCGCGTCGAGGCACATCAGCTCGGCCAGCTCCAGGTAGTCGACGATGCGGTTGGCCTTCTCCAGGGACTGGTTGAACTCCTCGCCGGTCCCCGGCACCTTGATCCGCCGCCAGAACTCCTCGCGGATCTGCGGGATGCGCTCGAGTGCCTTGCGCAGTCCGGCGTCCGTGCGGGCCATGCCGCAGAACTCCCACATCAGCTCGCCGAGTTCACGGTGGAAGGAGTCGGGCGTGCGGTCGCCGTCGACGGAGAGCAGCAGGTTCAGCCGGTCCTCCGTCTCGGCCACCACCTCCTGGACGACGGGGTGGTCGGCCGTCACCGCCTCCTGGTGGGGGTTGCGGGCGAGGTAGTCGTTGATGGTGGCCGGGAGCACGAAGTAGCCGTCGGCCAGGCCCTGCATCAGCGCCGAGGCGCCCAGGCGGTTGGCTCCGTGGTCGGAGAAGTTGGCCTCGCCGATGGCGAACAGGCCGGGGACGGTGGTCTGGAGGTCGTAGTCGACCCACAGCCCGCCCATCGTGTAGTGCACGGCGGGATAGATCCGCATCGGCACCTGGTACGGATCCTCGTCGGTGATCCGCTGGTACATGTCGAAGAGGTTGCCGTACTTGGCCTCGACGGCCTCGCGTCCCATCCGCTTGATGGCGTCGGCGAAGTCGAGGTAGACGCCCTGCCCGCCGGGGCCGACGCCGCGGCCCTCGTCGCAGACGTTCTTCGCGGCGCGGGAGGCGATGTCGCGCGGGACCAGGTTGCCGAAGGACGGGTAGATGCGCTCCAGGTAGTAGTCGCGCTCGTCCTCGGGGATCTGGTTCGCCGGGCGGCTGTCGCCCTTCGCCCTGGGCACCCAGATCCGGCCGTCGTTGCGCAGCGACTCGCTCATCAGGGTGAGCTTGGACTGGTGGTCGCCGGTGCGCGGGATGCAGGTGGGGTGGATCTGGGTGAAGCACGGGTTGGCGAAGTACGCGCCGCGCCGGTGGGCCCGCCAGATCGCGGTGGCGTTGGAGTTCATGGCGTTCGTCGACAGGTAGAAGACGTTGCCGTACCCCCCGCTCGCCAGGACGACGGCGTCGGCGAAGTAGGTGTCGATCTTCCCGGTGACCAGGTCCCGGGCCACGATCCCGCGGGCCCGTCCGTCGACGACGATCACGTCGAGCATCTCGGTGCGCGGGTGCATCTCCACGTTGCCCGCGGCGATCTGGCGGCTCAGCGCCTGGTAGGCGCCGAGCAGCAGCTGCTGGCCCGTCTGGCCGCGGGCGTAGAAGGTGCGCGAGACCTGGACGCCGCCGAAGGAGCGGGTGTCGAGCAGACCGCCGTACTCGCGGGCGAACGGCACGCCCTGCGCCACGCACTGGTCGATGATCTCGACGGAGATCTGCGCCAGGCGGTGGACGTTGGACTCGCGGGCGCGGAAGTCGCCGCCCTTGACGGTGTCGTAGAACAGGCGGTGCACGGAGTCGCCGTCGTTGCGGTAGTTCTTCGCCGCGTTGATGCCGCCCTGCGCGGCGATGGAATGGGCGCGGCGCGGGGAGTCCTGGTAGCAGAACTGGACGACGTGGTAGCCCTGTTCGGCGAGGGTCGCGCCGGCGGAGCCACCCGCGAGGCCGGTGCCCACGACGATCACCGTGTGCTTGCGCCGGTTGGCGGGGTTGACCAGCCTGGCCTCGAAACGGCGCTTGTCCCAGCGCTCGTGGACCGGCCCGGAGGGCGCCTTGGTGTCGGCGACGGGTTCGCCGGTGACGTAGTCGGTGTAGGTCATGTCAGCTCACCACTCCGGTCATGACGCCCACGGGTACGGCGATGAAGCCGGCCGTGAGCAGCAGCGCGAGGACGTTCGCGACGGTCTTCAGGGCGCGGTCGCGGGTGCGGCTGCCGGCGCCGAGGGTCTGGGCGGCGCTCCAGAAGCCGTGCCGCACGTGCAGGCCGAGGGCGAGCATCGCGACGATGTAGACGACGTTGCCGTACCAGGTGGAGAAGGTGTCCACGACGTTCTGGTACGGGTGGCCGGGCTGGAAGCCGCCGGAGTGCACGGTGCCGGTGGTCAGGTCCAGGATGTGCCAGACGATGAAGAGGCCGAGGATGATCCCGCCCCAGCGCATGGTGCGGGTGGCGTAGGACGCCCGGGGCTTCTTGTGCACGTACGTGCCGGGGCGGGCCCTGATGTCCCGGCGGCTGAGCTGGTAGGCGGACGTGGCGTGGGCGGCCACGGCGACGACCAGGACGATCCGGATGAGCCAGAGCGTCCACTCGTAGTGCATGAACGGTTCGCCGACGGTGCGCAGCCAGTGCGCGTAGTGATTGAACTCGCCTGCCCCGAAGAAGATCTTCAGGTTGCCGATCATGTGGACGACCAGGTACAGCAGCATGATCAGGCCGCTGACCGCCATGACGGCCTTCTTGCCGACGGAGGAGTCCCACACGGTGCGTGCCATGGACGGCCGTCGGTCCGTCCGCGTTGCCAGAGCCATGCTCAGGACGGTAGGCCGCCCAGGGCCGATCGGTCCAAGACATGGACCGGCTTGATTCGATAGTCAGGAGCTATCATGACACCGTGCAGTTCCAGCAGCTTCAGTACTTCGTCGCCGTGGCCGAGACCCGGCACTTCACCCGTGCCGCCGAGCTGGTGCACGTCGCCCAGCCGTCGCTGTCCCAGCAGATCAAGGCGCTGGAGCGGGAGCTGGGGGCGGACCTGTTCCTGCGGGCGCGCGGGAACATCACCCTGACCGACGCGGGCGAGGCGCTGCTGCCGCTGGCCCGGCGGATCCTGGCGGACGCGGACACGGCCCGGCACGAGGTGCAGGAGCTGGCTCAGCTGCGCGGCGGGCGGGTGCGCCTGGGGGCGACGCCGAGTCTGTGCACCGGACTGCTGCCCGACGTGCTGCGCTCCTTCCACGACCGGTATCCGGGGATCCAGCTGCTGATCGAGGAGAGCGGGTCGCACGATCTCGTGCGGGAGCTGGCGCGCGGGGCGCTCGACCTGGCGCTGATCGTGCTGCCGCTGCCGCCGGCGTCGCCCGCGCTGACCACGGTGGAGCTGTTGCGGGAGGACCTGGTGGTGGTGTCCGCGCCCGAGGCGACGGTGCCGGGGCGGGGGCGGGGCGGCGTACGGATCGAGGACCTGGAGGGCGAGCGGCTCGTGATGTTCCGGCACGGGTACGACCTGCGGGAGCTGACCGTGGCCGCGTGCCGCTCGGCGGGGTTCGAACCGGGTTTCGCGGTCGAGGGCGGCGAGATGGACGCGGTGCTGGGGTTCGTGCGGGCGGGGCTGGGGGTGGCTGTCGTCCCTCGGATGGTCGCCGCTCGGTCGGGGCGGGGGTTGCGGGTCACTCCGTTGGCCAAGCCGGGGTTGCATCGGACCATCGCGCTTGCCCACCGGAGTGACGTGGCACCGCCTCGGGCCGCTCGGGAGCTGCAGCGGATGCTGCTGGAGCGGTGACGCTGCCCGGTTGCGCCGTTGCGGTGGATCGCCGTTCGGGGCGCGGGGTTGTGCGTGGCTGGTCGCGCAGTTCCCCGCGCCCCTTCGGGGCGCTCAGCCGGTCGCGTCCACCAACGCGAGATCGTGCAGCCTCTCCGGTGGGCCCGGGCGGGCGTAGTACCAGCCCTGGGCGGTGTCGCAGCCGAGTATGCGGAGCTGTTCGGCCTGGGCGCCCGTCTCCACGCCCTCCACCGTCACCGCGAGGTCCAGGCTGTGGGCCAGGGTGACGATGCCCTCCACGATCTTGAGGTCGACCGGGTCCGCGGGGAACTGCTGCATGCTCTGGGTGAAGGACCGGTCCAGTTTGAGGATGCTCACGGGGAGACGACGGAGGTTGGCGAGGTTCGAGTACCCGGTGCCGAAGTCGTCCAGGGCGATGTCGACACCCATCTCGGCGAGCCGCCGCAGGGGTTTGAGGAGGTCGTCGTCGGCGCCGATGAGGGCCGACTCGGTGACCTCCAGGCAGAGGGCGTCGGGAGCCACCCCGGTCCGCTCCAGGATGTCCACCGTGTCCTGGACCAGGCCGGGGTGGGTGAGCTGGCACGGGGAGAGGTTGACGTTGATCCGCAGCGGGCCCCCGGCGGTGTCCTCGCCGTAGCGTTCTCGCCACTCGCGGGCCTGGCGGATCGACTCCTCCAGCACCCAGCGGCCCAACGGGACGATGAGACCCGTGTGTTCGGCGAGCGGGATGAAGCGGTCCGGGCCGAGCACGCCGTGCTGCGGGTGCAGCCAGCGGACCAGCGCCTCGGCACCGCGGACGCTGCCGTCGCCGAGGTGGACCAGGGGCTGGTACTCGATAAAGAACTCGTTCCGGTCCAGCGCGGCCGGCAGCGCCGTGGTCAGACCGTGCCGGGTGATCGCGCGGGCGTCCGCCTCCGGGTCGGCCAGCTCGAAGCGGTTGCCGCCCGCCGACTTGGCCCGGTACATGGTGATGTCGGCGCTGCGCAGCACCTCGGCCGGGGTGCGCTCGCCGGCCGGGCCCTCGACGACCCCGATGGAGCCGCGGACCAGCAGTTCGCGGCCGTCGATGCTGATCGGGGTGACCAGGGCGTTCATGATGCGGTCGGCCAGGTCGTCGACCTCGCGCTGGGTGGCCGGGCCGGTGGTCAGCGCGACGAACTCGTCACCGCCGAGCCGGGCGACCATCTCGCCGGGCGCGGTCGCGCAGGACTGCAGCCGGTCGGCGACCTCCACCAGCAGCCGGTCGCCGGCCGAGTGACCGAGGCTGTCGTTGATCGTCTTGAAGCCGTCCAGATCGAGGTAGCACAGCCCGAAGCGCTGGCCCTCGCCCGCGGACAGCGCCTTCTCCAGGCGCTCGAAGAACAGCGTGCGGTTGGGCAGGCCGGTGAGCGCGTCGTGGGTGGCCTCGTAGCGCAGCCGGAGGTTGAGCAGCCGCCGCTCGGTCGTGTCCTCCATGAGGGCCAGCTGGTACTGCGGTTCGCCGTCGGCGTCCCTGAGCAGGGAGACGGTCAGGTTGGTCCACAGGACCGTCCCGTCGGAGCGGTTGAAGGCCTTCTCGACGTGGTAGTGCTCGCGTTCGCCGCGCACCAGCTCCTCGTAGAGCCGCCAGGTCTGGGGCGCGTCCTCCGGATGCACCCATTCCTTGACCTTGCGGCCGCGCAGCATCTGTTCGGAGCCGCCGAACATGCGCAGCAACGCGCCGTTGACCTGGAGGACGTTGCCTTCGAGATCGGCGATGCCGATTCCTATCGCGGCCCCCTCGAAGACCGCGCGGAAGCGGGCCTCGCTCGCGTGCAGCGCCTGCGCGACCACGCCCTGGGCCCGCAACGCGGCCTGGGCGATGGCCTCCTGCTCGGCCAGCGTCCGCTCGCGCAGCGCCTGGGCGAACCCGGCAGCCATCGCGTGCTGGATCCGCGAGGAGCGCATCCGCAGTTCTTCCTGGGGGCCGTCCCCGCCGCAGTACAGCACCAGGTAGGCGTCGACGCAGTCGAGGCTGCGGGTGAGCGCCTCGGGGTCGGTGCAGTGCGCGTCGATCAGCGCGGCCCCCACCTGCCGGGCCTCGTCGGCGTCGAAGCCGTGCCCCAGCAGGACCTCGCTCAGACGGCGGGCGAGCGGCAGCAGTTGTTCCTCGAACTCCGGCCGGGTCAGGGACGTGGAGGTCACCGGGAAGACCGTGCGGCTCCAGATCGTCGCGAACCGGCGCAGTCTGTCCTCCGGCCCGTCCGGCTCCGCGATCACGCCGCGATCCCCACGCCGGCGAATCCGGAGAAGGCATACGGGTCCTCGTCCTCCGGCGCCGACTCCGGCCGCCAGTGCGGCATCGGCACCAGTCCGGGTTCCACCATGTCGTACCCCTCGAAGAACCGCGCGATCTCGTCGCGCGAACGCATGATCAGCGGGTTGCGAATGTCCTTGTATACGTCCACCGCACCCTCCGCCCGCTCTGCCGGCAAGGGGATTCCCTCGTACGAGGCATGCGTGAGAACAAGCAGGCTGCCGGGCGCGAGTGCGTCGCGCAGCTGTGCCACTGCCCCGTACGGGTCGTCCGCGTCTTCCACGAAGTGCAGTATGGCAACGAGAAGCAACGCCACTGGCCGATTCAGGTCGATGAGACGCTCCACCTGAGGACTTGACAGGATTTCCTGCGGCTTGCGGAGGTCGGCGGCGACCACGGCCGCGTTCTCGTTGCCCGCCAGCACGGCCTCGCTGTGTGCCACGGCCACCGGGTCGTGGTCGACGTACACCACGCGCGCGCCGGGGTGCGCGGACTGCGCGACCTCGTGGACGTTGCCGAAGGTGGGGATGCCGGACCCGATGTCCAGGAACTGCTCGACACCGGCGGCGACCGCGTGGCGGACGGCGCGGCGCATGAAGGCACGGTTGGCCTGCATGATCTTCGGCAGTCCCGGCATGTGCGCCATCGCCTTGCGGGCCGCTTCCCGGTCGACCTCGAAATTGTGCGAACCGCCCAGGTAGTAGTCGTAGATACGCGAAACGCTGGGCACCGAGATGTCGATGCTCCGTGGGGCCCAGGCGGGACGCTCCATGTATCTCTCCAAGGCTCGGGCGATCCGGTGTTCGAGCAGAGGCTACTGATCGACTGCGAACAGGGCGAGCGGAAACGGAAATTGACCGTCCGTTCCCGGTCAGGAACGGGTAATTCCGCGTTGGGTTTCCGGGGTGTTCGGTATTGCCGGGAACGCCAAGGAGCCCGCCCCCTCCGTGCGGTGCGGAGGGGGCGGGCGGTCGTGCGTCCCGGGGTGGTGGGCCCTACTTGGCCGGCGCGCCGACCAGCTTTCCTTCGGGCGAGACGGCGTACCACGTGCCGCCGACGCCCTGTCCGTTGGTGTCCCCGGCCTTCGTGTCACCGGAGAAGGTGTAGATCGGCCAGCAGTTGACCGTCTGCTGCTTCTGGCCGTTGTCCGGCCGGGAGAAGCCCATCAGGCCCTTCTTCACGATGCCCTTGGTGTCACTGGAGGCGACCTCCGCGACGGCCGGCCACTTCACCAGGCAGGGGCCGGTGCAGTTGGAGACGACCTTGGGCCACGCCTTGTCCTTGATGAAGCGGTAGACCGTCATGCCGTTCTTGTCGACGATGATGTCGCCGAGCTTGGCGTCCTTGCGGACCGAGAGGCCGGGCAGGGAGGCCAGCGTGGCCTTCTTGCCGGTGGGGGCCAGCGCGAACCACTTGCCGCCCACACCCTGGCCGTTGACGTCACCGGCGTTGACGTCCTTGGCGTAGCGGTACACCGGCCAGCCGCCGACGGTCAGCTGCTTGGTGCCGTCGGTGCGGGTGACCTCGCCCAGCAACGCCTTGTCGATGCCCGCACCGGCCGTGGCGTCGTCGGCGGGCACCGGCGGCCAGGTGGTCGCGCAGTTCCCGTCGCAGTTCGACTTGGGGGGATTGGCGGTGTCCGCGTCGAAGCGGTAGAGGGTCAGGCCACTGCCGTCGGTCAGCACATTGCCCAGGTCGGGGTTGCTGGCGACGGTCAGCTTGCCGGCGGGCTGCACCGCGGCCGGGGAGCTGGAGGCCTGGTTGCCGTCGGCGCCGTAGCCGTTCCCGGCACCGGACGAGGCGGTAGGACTGGTGATGCTGCCGATGCCTGCCGGAGCCGTGGCTCCGACGTTCTGGGCCGCCGAGGACGGAGTGGTCGTGTTGTCCTGACCGCACGCCGTCGCGAACACCATCACCCCCGCGGCCGTGGCCACCAGAGAGGCGCTCCTCCACGAGGTCTTCATCGTCAACTCCCCATCATCGCCTGGATATCGCAGCGCCTCTGCGCCGCCGCACGACACCAGGTACGGGCCCGGGGGGCCGAAGTGTTCAACCGGCGCACAAATTTCTTTCGGAGCGCTGTGCCCTCGGGCCGCACCCCGCACGGGCGTACGCTTCGAGCCATTCGCGGACCGGTGTGATTCAAACCGGTTTACGCCACATGTAGCCCGTTCGGATCAATGATCCCGTACTACGGCGTGCGACGGCTCGCAAGACCTCATGATCTCGGTCGTGCATGCACCCGAAGCGATCCGACTCGCGCCCGCCTCAAGGGCGTTGGCCCTGGTGGCCTTGGTGTGGACCCTCGTGGGCTGCCCGGTCGGCACGGCCTCGGCCGACGCCTGCGCCTACGCCTCGACCGGTCCGGACGGCATTCAGGCGGTGGCCGTCGCCGGCGGCTCCTGGCCCTCCCTCCCGCCGTGCCCGGCGCCCACACCGCCGCCCTGCCCCACACCCACGCCGACTCCGCCCCCGCCGCCCCCGCCACCGACCCCGACGCCCAGGCCCACGCCGAAACCCAGACCGACCCCCACCCCGGAACCGCCGCGCCCCGCCCCGCCGGCCCCGCGCCCGGTCCCACCGCCGCCGCCCAGGCAGACACCGGCGCCCAGGCCCACCCCACCTCCCGTCCGGCCGCCGGCCCCCAGGCCGGCGCCGACCCCCACACCGACACCGAAACCGAAACCGACCCCGCGGCCCGCACCGACCCCGGTGACCTACCCGCCGTACCACGTCCAGTCGACCGGCGCGAAGGCCCCGCACCGCACCTCTCCGGTCACCTACGTCCTGCTCATCGCCGTACCCGCGATCGTCGCCGTCGCCGCGTTCCGCGCGCGCTGACGACCGGTCCACCGAAACCTGGAGGCTTCGTTGCCGGATTGGCTTGTTCTCGTCCTCGCGATCCTCGCGGCCTGTGCCGTGGTGGTCGTCATCACCCTCGTCCGGGACAAGAGGGCGCCGGAGGACGAGGATCCCTCCGAGACGCCGGACGTCATCGAGTACATGACGATGTGGATCGGCGTCATCTACGCCATCGTGCTGGGTCTGGCCGTGGCCGGCGTGTGGGAGGCCCGCAGCGCCGCCCAGGACCACGTCCAGGCGGAGGCGCAGGCGCTGCACGAGATCCATGAGCGGGTACGGGTGTACCCGCCCGACGTCCGCGACCGGATCCGCGCGGACGTCGACGCCTACGCCGGACAGGTCGTCGGCAAGGAGTGGAAGGAGATGTCCGACCACGGCCGTCTCACGCAGCGCGGCGCCGAGCTGCTCGCCACGATCCGTCAGGACGTCACCGACTACCAGCCGAAGACCGACTTCGAGGCCCAGGCCTACCAGCCGCTGGTGGACCAGGTGGCCGCCCTCGACCAGGCGCGCAGCGCCCGCGCCGACTCGACCGGGGCGACGATGCCGAACGTGGTGTGGGCCGGGCTGCTGGTCGGGGCGGTGATCACCGTCGGCATGGTCTTCGCGCTGCAGATCAGGCGCACCCGGCGCGAACTGGTCCTGGCGGGCCTGTTCTCCGCGACCATCGCCTTCATGCTGTTCCTGATCTGGGACTTCGACGAGCCGTACAGCCGTGGCATCACGGCGACCGTGCAGCCCTTCCTGAACCTCTTCCCGCACGCCAGGGGGTAGCGGAGCGGGCCGTCCGGGTCCCCCGGACGGCCCACCCTTCTCCCCCGTTCGCACTACTGCGTTCGCGCGCGTGTGCGGATGTTCCTAGCGTTCCGATCACCGGGGTGCATTTCGGCACTGGCGGAACAGGTCCGCGTGCTGCCCCTCGGGGACCGGAGGAACCACCATGCGTGCGATACGCGTCGCTTCCGCCGCACTGCTGGGCGTCGGCGCCCTCGCCCTGTCCGCTCCGGCCATCCTCGCGAACGACGGCGGCGGCGAGGAGGGGAGGGACGGCGGCCGTGACTCCGCGCCCTTCGGTTTCCGCGTCACGCCGTCCACGGTCGCGGCGGGCGGCCGGGTGAGCTTCCACCTGAACCGCGGGGACGGCTGCCGGGGCACCGCGACGGTCGCCTCCGGCCTCTTCGACACGGTCCGGATACCGGCGGGGCAGGACTCGGGGACGGCCACCGTCGGCCGGGACGTGCGGGCGCAGGGCTCGTACCGGGTGACGTTCGACTGCGACGGGACCAGCGGGTCGACCGAACTCGCCGTCTCGCAAGGCGGCCGCACCGCCGGGGACACCGGCGGCGACACCGGCGGCCGCACGGACAGCGACGGCGACAGCTCCGGCGACAGCCACAGCTCCAGCGACGGCGGTGGTACCGGCGCTCGCGACCAGGAGCTCAATCCGCAGCCTCTTCCCCCCTCCCGGGGGGTGCGGGCCGGTGAGGGCGGCAGCTTCGACGGGTTCGACCTGAAGGAGATCGGGCTCGGCACGGCTCTCGTGCTGGGTACGGTCGGCACCGCGTACCGCCGCGCGCGGAGCCGCACCGGTGAGGACGGCGCCTGACCGCACCCGAGCCCGAGCGGTCAGAACCTCTTCTCGTGCCGGCGGCGCAGCCAGAACCCGCAGCCGCCCAGCACGCCCGCGCCCACCAGGCCGCCGCCGATGGCCATGTCGGCCGGGGTGGCCCCGCTGGTGACGCTGCCGCCGAGACCGCCGCGCACCCCGCCCAGCACCGCGAAGGCGGCCGGCCTGGTCAGGGTCCGGCCGTCGCAGCGGACGGTGAGGTCGTACGGGCCGGGCCGGGCGTCCCGGTCGATGGTGGCGACACCGCGCGCCATCTCCCCGCCGAACGGGTACAGCGAGGTCGTCCGGAAGGCCCGCGAGCTCATGACGCCGCCGCGGCAGCCGTTGACGGTGACGGTGAGGCGGGCCCCGCTCGAGATCGCCCTGGGCTGCGCGACGATGTTGCGCACGCCCTCGCCGCCCCGGCACCGGAAGTCGTTGTCCAGTCCGTCGTCGCCCGGTCCGCCGAACTCGTCGCCGAGTCCGTCGTTCCCACGGCCGCCCTCGACACGGTCGCACCCCCGGCCGCCCAAGCCGTCCCCGCCCCGGCCGCCGAAGTTGTCCCTCCCGTTGAAGTTCTCCCGGCCGTTGAAGTTGTCACGGCCGTTGAAGTTGTCACGGCCGTTGAAGTTGTCCCGGCCGTTGAAGTTGTCCCGGCCGTTGAAACCGCCGACTCCGCCGACGACGACCCCCGGGACCGCGGGGATCGCCGGGACCGCGGCTCCCGGAGCGACGCCGACTCCGGGAGCGACGCCGACCCCCGGGTTGACGCCGGCTCCGCCGACCACCGGGGCCTGGGTGTTGGCCGGCCCGCCGCCGTTGCCCATACCGTCGGCGACGGCCACGGGGGCGGCGACCCCGAGAAGGGCGACCACGGTGCACGCGGCCGCCAGCGCACGTGAGTTTCGCATCTCTTCCTCCGCGGAAGGCGCCCCGGGAACCGTCCCCGGTGGATCGGCGAGAAAGCACCTCCCGATCAGACCCTCAGATGCCCAGAACACGCCCGCATGTCGAGAATGGGCCGTACCGGTGAGCGGACACGCCGACGGAACACCACACAATCGGATATTGCCGCAGGTCACGGACCGTCAGAAAAAACCTGCGAACGGCAACTCGGATGGCGCACCACGACCGCCGCGGGCCACCCGTTCGCCCGTCGCCCCGTCGCCGCCCGTGCGCGCGGGACTTAGCGTTTTCCCATGCGCGATACGGACGTGGCGACGGCCGCGTCGAAAGGGGATGGCGAATGTCTGCGTCCGAACTCTCCGAGGTGGCAGAAGAGGAGGAGCGGCGGCGGAAGCGTGCCCCCTGGGGCGTGATAGCGCTGGTTCTGCTGACCGGACTGGCGCTCATCCGCAACGGTTCGGGAGAGTTCGACGCCGGCCCGCCGCAGCCGGCCTCGGCCGCCGCCCCGGACAGCCGTACCACGATCCCGGGCACCTTCGCCACAGCGCCCTCGCCCATGCCGTTCTCGGCGGCGAACCGGATCAGGATCCCCGCGATCCGGGTGGACGCGCCCGTGATGGCGGTGGGCCTGGACACGGACGGCTGGGTCGCGGCCCCGCCGCCGGACGACCCGAACCTGGCCGGCTGGTTCACCGGGGGTGTCTCACCCGGCGAGAAGGGCACGTCCGTGATCGTCGGCCATGTCGACAACACCAAGGGCCCGGCGGTCTTCTACGGTCTGGGTTCCCTGAAGAAGGGCAACCGGATCGAGGTCGGCCGGGTCGACGGCAGCACCGCGGTGTTCGAGATCTACGGCATCGAGGTGTTCGCGAAGGCCAGTTTCCCCGGCGACCGGGTCTACGGGTCCAAGGGCACCCCGGAGTTGCGGGTGATCACCTGCGGCGGCGGTTTCTCCAAGCAGAACGGCTACGACGGGAACGTGGTGGTCTTCGCCCGCCTGGTCGAGGTCCGCTGAGGACGGGCGACCGGGCGGGCGGCGGCCCGTTCAGGTTCGCCGGCGCGGCACGGTCAGGTGGTAGCCCTCGTCCAGCAGGTAGGGCAGGTACTCGCGCAGCGCGCTGACGCTCTGCGAGCGGTCGCCTCCGGCGTCGTGGGAGAGGACGACGACACCGGGGGCGGCGCCGCTCTCGATGATGTCGACGATGGTGCGGGTGCCCGGGGTCGTCCAGTCGGTGCTGTCGACCGTCCAGGCCATGGGCTCCATGCCCATCTTGGCGCCGAGTTGGAAGGCCGCCTTGTTCCAGGCGCCGTAGGGCGCGCGGAACCACTGCGGGCGTTCGCCGTAGGTGTCCTGGATGGCGTCGCTCGTGCTCTCCATCTCGTCGCGGATCTCGGCGCGGTCCAGGGTGGTGAGCAGCGGATGCGTCCAGGTGTGGTTGCCCACGACATGCCCCTCCTCGGCCATCCGTGCCACCAGCTCCCGGTTCTCCACGATGCACTCGCCGCACAGGAAGAACATCGCCCGCACGTCGTACTTGGCGAGGGTGTCCAGGATGTGCGGGGTGTAGTTCGGGTTGGGGCCGTCGTCGAAGGTCAGCATCATCTGCCGGCCCTGTTCGGAGATCTTCAGGATGGGTTCCTTGCGCACCTTGAGCTTGCGCGGCTTGGTGCGCGGCGGGCCGTAGCCGGTGAGCGGCTGGAGCCGGAAGGCGGACGGCCGGAGCGCCTCGCGGGCCTCGGGTCCGGCGGCCGGGGCGGCGGCCTCGTGGGCCGTCTCCTCGCCGCCGCCCGCCACGACGATCCCGGCGGTGCCCGCGGCTCCCAGGGCGGCGGCGCCGGCGAGCAGCAGCCGGCGCCGGGTGAACAACTGATCCTTCTGCATGATCCATCAGTCGCCCGGCAGCGCTGCGGCCCACCACTTCGACACCGGTGCGGCGGGGTGAATACACCCGCACGGACCAGCGGGCGGAGGTTTCGGAAAGAAACGGTCAAGCAGGGCGCGGGGCGGCGCGTCGCCGGACGGAGCGGCCCTCAGCGGCGGCGGACCAGCGGGAAGGGCAGCGTCTCCCGGATGGTCAGACCGGTGAGGAACATGACCACCCGGTCGACGCCGATGCCGAGCCCGCCGGTGGGCGGCATGGCGTATTCGAGGGCGGCGAGGAAGTCCTCGTCGAGTTCCATCGCCTCCGGGTCCCCGCCGGCGGCGAGCAGCGACTGCGCGGTGAGCCGGCGGCGCTGTTCGACGGGATCGGTCAGTTCGGAGTAGGCGGTGCCGAGTTCGGTGCCGAAGGCGACCAGGTCCCAGCGTTCGGCGAGCCGCGGGTCGGCGCGGTGCGGGCGGGTGAGCGGACAGACGTCGGTCGGGAAGTCCTTGTAGAAGGTGGGCAGTTCGGTGCGCTCCTCGACCAGGCGCTCGTACATCTCCAGTACGACGTCCGCGGGGCCGTCGTCGGCGGTGTACGGCACCCCGGTGCGGTCGCAGTGCCGGTGCAGCCGCAGCAGTTCGGTGCCGGGGCCGATCTCCTCGCCCAGCGCCTCGGAGACGGCCTCGTGCACGGTCCTGACCGGCCAGGTCCCCGAGATGTCGTACTCCCGGCCGTCCCTGCGCACCACCGGGGAGCCGAGGGCGGCGGTGGCGGCGCCCTGGATCAGTTCGCGGGCGAGGTCGAGCATCACGTCGTAGTCGGCGTGCGCCTGGTAGGCCTCCAGCATGGTGAACTCGGGGTTGTGCTTGTGGGAGACGCCCTCGTTGCGGAAGGTGCGGCCGAGTTCGAAGACCTTCTCCAGGCCGCCGACGCACAGCCGTTTCAGGTACAGCTCGGGGGCGATGCGCAGATGGAGGTCGAGGTCGTAGGCGTTGATGTGGGTGGTGAAGGGGCGGGCGTGGGCGCCACCGTGGATCTGCTGGAGCATCGGGGTCTCGACCTCCAGGTAGCCACGGTCGAGGAGGCCCTGGCGCAGTGCCTGCACGGCGGCGCAGCGGACGCGGAGCACGGACCGGGCGGCCGGGCTGGTGGCGAGGTCGAGGTAGCGGCGGCGGACCTTCGCCTCGGGGTCGGCCAGTCCGCGGTGCTTGTCGGGCAGCGGGCGCAGGCACTTGGCGGTGAGCTGCCAGTCGGTGACGAAGACGGTCGGCTCGCCCCGGTCGCTGCGGCCGGCGCAGCCGGTGGCGGTGATCACGTCGCCGATGTCGGTGTCGGCCCGGAACCGGTCGAGGGCGGGGCCGGAGGTGTCGCGGGTGAGGGCGAGCTGACGGTCGCCGGACCAGTCGCGCAGCACGGCGAAGACGATGCCGCCGAAGTCGCGGACCAGCATGATCCGCCCGGCGACGGTGGCCGTCTCGCCGTCGCGGACCTCGGCGAGGGCGCGGATCGGCCCACCGGGCGCCACCGGGTAGGGGTCGACGCCGGCCGCCCGCAGCCGCTCCAGCTTGCGGCGCCGCATCCGGAACTGGTCCGGCAGAGCGGTGTCCCGGGCACCGGCCCCGGCCTCGCCTCCTCCGCCGGGACCGGGCACCGGCGCGGTCCGCGGCCCCTCGACGGGACGCGGACGGGCCTTCGGGTGCCCCTTTCCCCAGAGTTTGCGCAGGGACGGTACGGGGACGAAGCCTTCGGCGATGCCGGAGGCGACGCCGACGCGGGCCAGCGAGCCGGCGTCGCCGTAGCAGAGGAAGCGCGGGTACCACTCGGGGCGGTACTTGGCGTTGGAGCGGTACAGGGCCTCCAGCTGCCACCAGCGGGAGAAGAACAGCAGCAGCCGGCGCCACAGCCGCAGCACCGGTCCGGCGCCGATGCGGGCGCCCTCCTCGAAGACGGAGCGGAAGACCGCGAAGTTCAGCGAGATCCGGCGCACGCCCAGTCGGGGGGCGGCGGCGCACAGGTCGGCGACCATGAACTCCATGACCCCGTTCGGGGCGGCGCGGTCCCGGCGCATCAGGTCGAGGGAGATGCCGTCGCCGCCCCAGGGCACGAAGGAGAGCAGGGCGAGCAGCCGGCCGTCCTCGCCGAGCGCCTCGACGAGCAGGCAGTCGCCGTCGGCGGGGTCGCCGAGCCGGTCCAGGGCCATCGAGAAGCCGCGTTCCGTCTCGGTGTCGCGCCAGGCGTCGGCCTTGTCGACGATCTCCTCCATCTCGGTCTCGGTGAGTGCGGCGTGGCGGCGGATCCGGGTGGTGGCGCCGGCCCGGCGGACGCGGTTGACGGCCTGCCGGGTGACCCGCATCTCCCGGCCGCCCAGGTCGAAGTCGGCGACGTGCAGGATGGCCTCGTCGCCGAGTTGCAGGGCGCCGAGCCCGGCGCGTACGTAGGCCTTGGCGCCGTCCTCGGAGGCACCCATCACCGCGGGCACCCAGGCGTGCCGGCGGGCCACGTCCAGCCAGGCGGCGATGGCGTGCGGCCACGCCTCCGGGTCGCCGACCGGGTCGCCGCTGGCCAGGCAGACGCCGACCTCGACGCGGTGGGTGACGGCGGCCTTGCCGCTCGGCGAGAAGACCACGGCCTTGTCGCGGCGGGTGGCGAAGTAGCCGAGGGAGTCCCGGTCGCCGTAGGCCTTCAGGAGGGCGCGGATGCGGCTCTCCTCGTCGCCGTGCAGGGCCGCTTCCAGGCGCTGGGAACGGAACAGGGTGGCGGCGGCGTTGAGCAGGGCCAGGGCGCCGAAGAGGCCGAGCAGGAAGGCGACGAAGCGGGGCGGGCGGCCGCCGTACGTGTAGCCGGAGACCAGGCCGCCGCAGACCCGGTCGGCGGCGTAGGCCAGGTGCTGGCCGTGCGGGAGCGAGCCGGGGAAGAGCGAGACGAGGCCCCAGCCGGCCAGGATCGCCACCAGCAGGCCGACGACGAGGACGGCGAGGGCGCGGCGCACCGCGGCCCGGCGGGTGGCGGCGTAGAACTCCCCTCGGGCCACGATCAGCAGGGCGAGGGCGAGCCCGCAGACCAGCAGTGAGCTGAACGAGTACCAGTCGAAGGCGAACGCGACGACCAGGACGTCGGCCAGCACCAGCAGGCCGAGGTAGACCACCAGCAGCCACCAGGCGACCTTCTTGCGGGCCGCGGTGGCACCGCCGAGCAGGAACAGGAAGACGGCGTAGGCGAGGTTGGGGCTGACCGGCACCAGGACGGCGTCGACGAAGTGCACGACGGGACGGAGCAGGACGCGCAGCGGGGCGATGAAGGAGAGCAGGGCGCACAGCAGGGCCAGGGCGCCGAAGAAGGACCCGAAGGCCTCCGGCACCCAGTGCGTCCGCCCGGCGGCGGGCGGGGGTATCCGGCCCGCCGGGTCCCTGCCCGTGGCGGGCTGCACGGCCGCGCTCATGTTCCGACTGTAGGAAGGGCGCGCCCGGCTCGCCCGTCGGGCACCCCGGGCCGCTTGCCGGACCTGCGGATTCCGATAGCCTCTGCCCGTGGCGGAACAACACCAGTTCGAGCGGGGCACGGACGGGCCCAAGGTCATCGTGGTCGGCGTGGACGGCTCCGACTCCTCACTGCGCGCGCTCTCCTACGCCGGCGGTCTGGCCCGGCGGCAGGGGGCGCTGCTGGCCGTGGTGTACGTGCAGCCGGTGCTCGCGGCCGGGGCGGTGCTCGGGGCGCCGGTGGCGGAGACCACCGACGAGATCGCGGAGGACCTGATGAAGCAGGTCAGGGACGCGGCCGAGCGGGTCAGGGGGATATTCGAGGTGCGCTGGGAGTTCCACACGTTCCGCGGCGACCCCTACAACGGGATGGTGAAGGCGGCGGACGAACTGAAGGCGGACGCGGTCGTGGTGGGCTCGTCCGAGCAGGCGGGGCACCGGTTCATCGGCTCTGTGGCGATCCGTCTGGTGAAGGCGGGACGGTGGCCGGTGACGGTCGTTCCGTAGCGGGTTCCCGGGGCAGCAGCAGGGGGGTCGCCAGCAGCAGCACGCCCGCGAGTGCGATGGCGGTGCGGGGGCCGGTGAGGCTCGCCAGCAGGCCCCACAGGGCCGTCAGGGCGGCCATGGTGGCCTTGCCGGTGATCGACCAGGCGGACAGGGTGCGGGCGATCCGGTCGTTCGGGATGTGCTCGAGACGGCGGGTGGCGTACACCGGGCTGTAGACGGCCGAGCAGGTGATCACGCCGAACTCCAGGACCATCACGAGGAGCAGTCCGGCCGGTCCGGGGCGGACGAGGGCCAGCCCGACCGGCCAGACGGCGCGCAGGGCGGCGGCGGCGCGCAGCACGCGCAGCTGTCCGTGGCGGGCGACCAGCGGGCGGGCCAGCCGGGCGCCGAGGAGGCCGCCGAGACACGGCACGGCGAAGGCGAGGCCGTACTGCCAGGGGGCGAAGCCGAGCCGGCCGAGCATGAGGACGGCGAGCGGTGGGACGGCGACCATGATCAGGGCGTTGGCCGCGAGGTTGTTGAAGAACAGGGGCCGCAGGGCGGGACTGCCGAGGATGTGCCGCCAGCCGTGCAGCAGGTCGGCGGCGCGCAGGCGGTCCTTGCCGGTGGGGCCGGGGCGCGGCTCGCCGCCGCCGACGGCCCGGATGCCGAGCGCGGAGAGCAGGAAGCTGACGGCGTTCGCCGTCACCGTGGTGACGGGTCCGAACAGGCCGATCGCGGCGCCGCCGAGGGGTGGTCCGAGGACCAGCGCGGTCCAGTTGGTGGACTCGAAGCGGGTGTTCGCGGTGAGCAGCCGGTCGGCGGGCACCAGTCCCTTCAGGAAGGCGCCGGAGGCCGCGTTGAACGTGATGTCGGCGGCCGCCGTGACGACGGACACGAGCAGCAGCTGACCGAGTCCGAGCAGACCGAGCGCGTAGGCGACGGGCACGGTCAGCAGGGCGCCGAACCTGACCAGGTCCATCGCCGTCATCACCGGCCGCTTGCGCCGGAACTCCACCCACGGTCCGAGCGGCACCGCCGCGAGCGCGCCCACGGCGGGTCCGGAGGCGGCGAGCAGCGCCACCTCGGCGGAGCCCGCGTGCAGGGCGACGACGGCGATCACGGAGAACGCGTCGAAGGCCAGGTAGGTGCCGAGCGCACTCACCGAGTAAGCGGCCCACAGCCACCCGAACCGCCGTCCCATGCACAACCTCCCGTTGACCGGGGGCATGAAAACGTGCAGGTGGCCGCTGAATCAAACAACCTGCGGCCGGACTGCCACAACCAGCGGTTGTACGGTGTGGGGATGGACCTGACAGCGGTGCGCACCTTCGTCTCGGTGGCCGAGTCGGGGCAGTTCCAGGAGGCCGCGGCGGTGCTGGCGGTCACCCAGCAGGCCGTCTCCAAGCGGATCGCCGCCCTGGAGCGGGAGCTGGGCGTGCGGCTGTTCACCCGTACCGCCCGGGGTGCCGACCTGACCGTGGACGGGCTGACCTTCCTGCCGCACGCCCGTGAGCTGCTGCTGGCCGCGGAACGCGCGGCGGCCTCCGTGCGGCCGGGGCGGCGGGCACTGCGGGTCGACGTGATCGGGGCTCGGCTGGCCCCCGCGGCGCTGTTGCGCGGTTTCCACGAGGCGCACCCGGAGGTCCCCCTGGACGTCGTCACCCTGTTCGACGTGGACTCGGCGCTCACCGCGCTGCGCTCCGGTTCGGTGGACGCGTCCTTCCGTGCCGTCGCCATGCCCGGCCGCCCGCTGCCGCGGGGCGTCGAGTCCGTCCGGGTGTACGACGAGCCGGTCCAGTTGCTCACCGGCCCCGGGCACGCCCTGGCCGGCCGCCGCTCGGTCACCCCCGGGGAGCTGGCCGGGCACCGGATCTGGATGCCGGGCATCGTGGAGGGGACCGAGTGGGCCGCGTACTACGCGTCCCTCGCCGCCGAGTTCGGGCTCACCATCGACGCCTCGGGCCCCAACTTCTCCGGGGCGCTGCAGGACGCGCTCGCGGGCTCCGGCAGCCTGGCGACCCTCGTCAGCGAGCGCACCGAGCTGGCCTGGCCGGACGGGCACGGACTGCGCCGCATCCCGCTGGCCGACCCGACCCCCGTCTACCCGCACTCCCTGGTGTGGACCACCGCCAACCCGCACCCGGGGCTGGTCGCGCTGCGCGCCCATCTCACGGCCGGCCGGCCGCCGGGCGCCGCGGCCCGGACCTGGACGCCCGGCTGGGCCGAGGCCGTGCGTGGCGTCTTCCGTCCGTGACGCCACTGAGCCATCATGATCGGCCGTCAGCCGTTCGCGATCGGCGAAGAGGTGAGGCACATGGCCAAGCTCCGCATGGGCGAAGGAATTCTCCGTCGCAAACCCATCGAACACATCGAGGAGACGGAGGTCACCGAGGGGGCGCGGCTCGACCGGTCGCTCGGGCTGCTGCAGCTGACCGCGATCGGCGTGGGCGGCATCATCGGCGCGGGCATCTTCACCCTGGCCGGCACGGTGGCCAACGAGACGGCGGGGCCGGCGGTGCTGGTCTCGTTCCTGATCGCCGGTGTGGCGAGCGCGTGCGCGGCGCTGTCGTACGCCGAGTTCGCCGGGCTGATCCCCAAGGCGGGGTCGGCGTACACGTACGGCTACGCGGTGCTCGGTGAGTTCGCGGGCTGGTTCATCGGCTGGGACCTGCTGCTCGAGTACACGGCGATCGTGGCGGTGGTGGCGATCGGCATCTCGGGCTACTTCAGTTTCCTGGTCGAGCAGATGGGCGCCAACCTGCCGCACTGGATGCTCGGCGCCCCCGGGACCGGCGCCGGGCATCGCGTCGACCTGTTCGCCGCCGTCCTGTGTCTGCTGATCGCCTACCTGCTCAACCAGGGCATCCGCAGCGCGGCCCGCTTCGAGACGTTCGTGGTCGTGCTGAAGGTGCTGGTGGTGCTGCTGGTGATCGGTGTCGGCGTGTTCCACATCACCACGGCCAACTACCACCCGTTCTTCCCGTTCGGTGTCACCGGGGCGTTCACGGGCGCGGCCACCGTGTTCTTCGCCGTCTTCGGGTACGACGCGATGTCGACGGCGGCCGAGGAGTCGAAGGACGCGCAACGGCACATGCCGAAGGCGATCATCTACTCGCTGGCGATCTCGATGGTGCTGTACGTGGCGGCGTGTCTGGTCCTGACGGGCATGCAGAACTACAAGGACATCGACCCGGAGAGCGGCTTCTCGACGGCGTTCAAGTCGGTGGGGCTGAGCGGGCTCGCGGACGTGATCGCGGTGGGCGCGATCATCGGCATCCTCACGGTGATGTTCACGTTCATGCTCGGCGTCACCCGGGTCTGGTTCTCGATGTCCCGGGACGGGCTGCTGCCCGCCTGGTTCGCGAAGACGCACCCGACGCGGCACGTGCCGACCCGGGTGACCTGGATCGTCGGGGCGGCCTCCGCCCTGCTCGCCGGGTTCGTGCCGATCGGCGAGGCGGCCGAGCTCACCAACATCGGCATCCTGCTGGCGTTCGTGGTGGTGTGCGTGGCGGTGATCGTGCTGCGCTACCGGCAGCCGGACCTGCCGCGCGGCTTCCGTACGCCGTGGATGCCGTTCGTGCCCGCGCTGGGTGTGCTCTTCTCGCTCTGGCTGATCACCTTCCTGAAGTGGCAGACCTGGGTGCGGTTCGCGGTCTGGTTCGTGGTCGGGTGCGTGATCTACTTCGGCTACTCGTACAAGAGGTCCCGGCTGGCCGGGCGTTAGGCCCTGTCGTCAAATTCCCGCCTGCCCCGCGACGCCATGCACGCACTCTCGACGCAGGGCCGCCCTCCGGGCGACGACGGGAATGTGACGACAGGGCCTAAAGCGCCCGGAGGAAGTCGAGCAGGAGGGCGTTGAACTCCTGCGGTCTCTCCAGGTTCGGGTAGTGGTCGGTGCCCTCGATGACTTCGGCGCGGCCGTCGGGGACCTCCCGGGTCAGGCGTTCGGCGGCGGCGAGCAGGTCGGCGGGTTCGAGGCCGCCGTTGACCGTGAGCACCGGGACGTCGATCTTCGGTACCCGGGGCCAGGAGCCGGTGACGGGCACGAGCCGGTCCGGTTCGTCGGGCGTGTGCTTGGAGAGGGTATGCAGGGCCAGTTCGCGCAGCCTGCGCGGGATCTCCGGGTCCACGTCCGCCAGGGTGCGGTGCTCGCCGGCCGCGACGCGCACGAAGGCGTCGAGCCAGCCGTCGATGTCACCGGCGGCCAGGGTGCGGGCGTACTCGGCCTGGAGTCCGGTGTGCCAGGGGTCCGTGTACCGGAAGTCGCCGGTGGCGGCCCCGCAGGTGACCACCGCGCGGACCAGCTCCGGGTGTTCCAGCACGGTGTCGGTGGCGATCACCCCGCCCATCGAGACGCCGACCAGCACGGCGGGCCCCGCGTCGAGGTGGCGCAGCAGCTCCGCGAGGTCGTCGGCCCAGCGGAACGGCCTGCTCGCGTTGGCGGAGAAACCGTGACCGCGCACGTCCGGTGCGACCACCCGGTACTCGGCGGCGAGCACCGGGACCTGCCGGTACCAGTAGCGGTGGTCGACGTACCCGGGGTGGAGCAGCACCACCGGGTCGCCGGAGCCGGTGTCGAGGTAGGCGAGGTCGCCGTCGGAGGACGGGAAGAAGCGGACGTCCGCAACATCGTTCATGACAACCAAGGTGTCATCATCTCGGAATTTTGACAACTGGGTTGTCATGTCGATCGGGGTGCATCATGGCCGGGTGAACGACATCGACAAGCCCCTCGCCCCCGACGAGCTGGGCGAGCGCATCACCGAGGTGTTCGATCTGATCGGCCCGCTGTACCGGCGCGCCTTCCGCAAGATCGAACAGGGCGAGGGGATCGAGGGGGCCTCCGTCGGGGTGCGCTCGGTGCTGGACCTGCTGCGCCGGTACGAACCCATGACGGTGCCCCAGATGGGCCGGATCATGGCGCTGAGCCGGCAGTTCGTGCAGCGCATGGTGAACGACGCGGTGGCGCGCGGCTGGGCCGAGGTCACGCCCAACCCGGCTCACCAGCGCTCCTCACTGATTCGCCTCACGGAGGAGGGCCGGGCGACCATCACGGCGGTCCTCGCCCGCGAGCACGCCCTGAACCGGCAGGTCGGCGGCGACCTGACCGGCGCCGAGATCACGGCGTGCGTACGCGTGCTGAAGCAGATGCTGGCGGCCTTCGACCACGTCGACATGGAGTGACCGGCACCGCCGCGCGCCGCTACTCCCCCATGACCAGCCCGTCCTTGGCGGCCCCGCGGCTGAGCACCACGTCCCGGATGGCGTCCCGGGCGGCGATGTAGTCGGCACCCTGGGCGATGGCCGCGTCGAGGTCGACGACCCGGCCGGCGTCGAGGTCGTACAGCTGCGGGATGAACTCCGCCCTGGCCACCTCCCAGCGCCCGCCCGGCCGGGCGGGCGGGGTGAAGGTGAAGCGGGCGATGGTGGACTCGTTGCCGCGCGGGTCCGGCCGGCCCTGGCTGTTGCTGAGCTCGCCGGCGAGCTGGTCGCCGAGGCTGTAGACGACCCAGGTGCCGTTGACCTTCTCGTAGGCCTGCGGGATGTGGGCGTGGGTGCCGAGGATGAGGTCGATGTCGGGGCGGCCGCCGGTCCGCGCCGCGGTGAGCCGGCCGGCAAGGGCGAGCTGCTGTTCGTCGGGGGCGTCCTGCCCGTCGGTGCCCCAGTGCACGGAGACCACGACCACGTCGGCGCCGGCCCGCCGGGCGGCGCGGGCGTCGGCGAGGATGCGGTTCTCGTCCAGGAGGCCGACCGCCCAGGGCTGGCCGGGCGGCAGCTCGTTGCCGTTGACGTCGTAGGTGTAGGAGAGCTGGGCGACCTTGGCACGGCCGGCCTTCAGCAGGGGGAGCGTGCCGGCCTCGGCCTCGGTGCGGGCGGTGCCGGCGTGCCGCAGGCCCACCCGGTCCATGGCGTCGAGGGTGCGGCGGA
Source organism: Streptomyces sp. NPDC021562 (assembly GCF_040640875.1). Taxonomy (NCBI): domain Bacteria; kingdom Bacillati; phylum Actinomycetota; class Actinomycetes; order Kitasatosporales; family Streptomycetaceae; genus Streptomyces; species Streptomyces sp. NPDC021562. The sequence goes on along the minus strand of NZ_JBFACN010000009.1, from coordinate 174,033 downwards.
CACCGGCGGCGCCGTCGTCCAGGGCGCGGTCGGAGGCGGTGGAGCAGCCGTCGTACCCCGCGGCGGCGAGGCCCTGGAGGAGCTGCGGCGGGGAGGTGAGGCCGGTGGGTCCGCCGTCGGCGGCGGTGACCGTGGCGAGGTGACAGAGCGCCAGATCGGCGCGGGAGACCACGGGTGCCACCCCGGCGAGCATCGGGCGGAAGTCGTAGCCGCTGGCGCCCGCGTCGAAGTTCGCGTGCTCGATCGCGGACTTCTGCGGCATGACGTCACCGGAGGCGACGAGGGTGAACGCCCCGGCGGCGGCGGTGGGAGCGGGCCGGCCCGAGGGCGTCGCCCGCTCCTGCCGTTCGTGGTTCGTGCAGGCGGCCGCGGTGGCGAGGAGGGCGGTCAGGGCCAGGGCCGCCTGGCGTCTGCGATTGATCATCAGGAGCACCCCAGAGTCGCAAGCCTTGTCCTATTTACAGATCAATGGGTACGAAGGTGGACGGAGCCCCAAACAACTCAGGCGCCCCGATTGACCCATCCGGGTCGGGTAAGGGGCGCGACGGACCGTTCGTCGCACCGTTCGCCGACGCGATCGACCGTCCGTCGCAGATCCCGGTGCGCCCCCTGTCCCGGGGCCCGGCCCTGCGATGCCATACGGCCATGACGGCCGGAACCACCCTTCCCCACGGGCTTCCCGGCGGGCTGCACGCCGGGACGACGACCGCCGAGCACGAGCTCGCCGCGCTCCAGCGCGAGCACGGCCGCCCCCTCTTCGCGCTGCTGCTGCGGCTCAGCGACGGGGACCGGCAGCGCGCCGAGGACCTGCTCCAGGAGACCCTGGTACGCGCCTGGCAGCACCCCGAGGCGCTGCGCGCCGACGAGTTCGACTCCGTGCTGCCCTGGCTGCTCACCGTCGGCCGGCGGCTCGCCATCGACGCGCGCCGGGCGCGGCAGGCCCGGCCGCCCGAGGTGCACGACGCCGTCCTGGAGAACACCCGGGCGGTCGGCGACCACGCCGACCGCGCGGCCGCGGCGCTGGACGTCCGCGAGGCTGTGAAGACTCTCACTCCGGAACACCGCGACGTCCTGGTGCTGGTGTATTTCCAGGGGGCGAGTGTTGCGGAGGCCGCCCAGGCGCTCGGGATCCCGCCCGGTACCGTGAAGTCGCGGGCGTACTACGCGCTGCGCGCCCTGCGCCGGGTCCTTCCCGGTTACGCACCCGACCTGCGCTGAAACCGCAAGCCAGGCAAAGCCTTCGCAAAGCGCCTTGCTGTGGACCGTGTTTGAGCAATCAGCTGTCTTCATCCGTGTTCCGCACTGGGAGAGGGACGCACCCGGGGTCGGGGCCACGCGCGCACCGGAGGAAGGCAGGACGGGATGCTGCACAGAGGTCAAGAGAGCACGGGCGGGGCCGGTAGCGGGGAACTGGCGGTCCCGATGGCCTGGTTGTACGCCGAGTACATCGCCGACGAGCTGCTGCGCACCGGTGATCTCATGCCGCCGACCTCCTTCGAGTTCAGAGCCGGCCGTGACGCGCTGGCGCTGACCATCTTCCTCTCCGACACGGACGGCGAACTGTCGGGCATCCGGGTCGTGTCCCAGTTGGAGACCTGGCTTTCGCTCACGGCGTACGACCAGCCGTGGCAGGAGTGGGTCCGCCGGCGCATGGCCGCGGTGGCCGCCGAGTCGGCCCGGTCGGGCGGTCCGGCGCCGGACCTGGAACTGGCCGCGGCCGCCTGGCGCTGGCTGGAGGAGACGGAGCTGCTCGCGCCCGATCTGGACGCGGTGCCGGGCGGCGGTTCCGTGCTCGGCGAGGACGACGGACCGAAGGTGTGGACGGCCGCCTGGCGGCTCGGTCTGCCCCTCGGACACCTCGCCATCCATCTTTTTTGATTCAGGACCAATCCGCGGGCCCGGCCGCTCCGAATCCGTTGGTTACGATTCTGTACGTGCCTTGAGTGAATCCTCTGCCGACTGCGTACGGGTGGGAGCAAGGAGCAACGAGTAACCCCACCCCACCCTTCGGCACGAGGATTCGGCATGAGGTCCCTGGAAAGGCATCGCGACGTCGGCGCGTACGCGCTCGGCGTGCTGGACGAGGCGGAGGCCTTCCGCTTCGAGGACCACCTCATGGAGTGCGCCCGCTGCGCGGCCCACGTGACAGAGTTCGGCCCCGCCGCACGGCAGCTGATGCTCTACCGCAGGGCCACGCCGCGCTTCGTGCACCCCATGGCCCAGCCCGGTCCCCGGTTGCTGGACAAACTGCTCGCCGAGGTCGCCACCCGGCACCGCGCCAAGCGCCGCAGGCTGCTGTACGGCCTCGCCGCCTCGGTGGTGTTCGCGGTCGCGGGCCCCGGCATCATGGCCTACGCGGGGCACGAGACCGTCCCGGCCGTGCAGGTCGCCGCCACCACCGACGCGCAGTCCGGCGTGTGGGCGCAGGTGAAGGAGGCGGACACGGACTCGGGCGCCGAGGTCGAGCTGAAGGTGAAGGACGCGAACGGGCCGCGCTCCTGCCGCCTGATCGCCGTGGGCAACGACGGCTCCGAGCAGATCGTCACCACCTGGGCCGAACGGGACCACGACGGCCGCGTGAGCACCATGGCGGGCGGCTCCTCGATGCACCCCGACGAGATCGACCACTACGAGGTGCGCAGCGCGGACGGACACCGCCTCGTGACCATCGAACCCAAATGACCGCCGGTCACTTGATCAGCCGGGACAGCCTGCGGTCCGCGAGCGGCTTGCCGCCCGTCTGGCAGGTCGGGCAGTACTGCAGCGAGGAGTCGCTGAAGGAGACCTCGCGGATGGCGTCGCCGCACACCGGGCAGGGCTCGCCGGTCCGGCCGTGGACCCGCAGTCCGCTCTTCTTCTCCGCCTTGAGCCGGCCCGCCGCCAGGCCGTGGGAGCGCTCCACCGCCTCGCCGAGGGTGCCCCGCAGCGCCTCGTAGAGGCCGTGGACCTCCTCCGGCGTCAGGGACGCGGCCAGCTTGAACGGTGACATCCGCGCCGCGTGCAGGATCTCGTCGCTGTAGGCGTTGCCCACCCCGGCGATCAGGCTCTGGTCGCGCAGGGCGCCCTTGAGCCGCCGCCGTTCACCCTTCAGCAGGGCGGCGAGCCGGGCCTCGTCGAAGCCGTCGGCGAGCGGGTCGGGGCCGAGCCGGGCGATGCCCGGAACCTCCCGCGGGTCGCGGACGATGTACACGGCGAGCTTCTTCTGGGTGCCGGCCTCGGTGAGGTCGAAGCCCGCACCGGTCTCCAGGGCCACCCGCAGCGCCAGGGGGCCCTTGCCGGGCCGCGGCGGCCCGTCCGGGAGCCGGTCCTTCCACTGGAGCCAGCCCGCGCGGGCCAGGTGGGTGACGAACCGCAGGCCGCCGTCGCCCTCGATGTCCAGGAACTTGCCGTGCCGGTGCACGGCGACGACCTCGCTGCCCTCGAAGGCGCCGACGGGCGGGTCGTACGTCTTCAGGACGCTGATGGCGACCGGCAGCACGCGGACGACCTCGTGGCCGATCAGGTTCTCGGTCAGGAAGTCCCTGAGCGCTTCCACCTCGGGCAGTTCGGGCATGTGTCCAGAGTGCCATCCGGGGCCCGCGGGGTCAGGCCGCGTCCGTCTTCTTCGGCTTCGGCATCCGGAACTCGCACCACACCGCCTTGCCGCCGCCCCGCGCCTCCACGCCCCAGGCGTCCGTCATCATGTCGACCAGCAGCAGCCCGCGCCCGGACACGCCGTTCTCGCCCGCCTCACGACGGCGCGGCAGGGCGCTGGAGGAGTCCTCGACCTCGACCCGCAGCCGGCGTTCGCTGCCGCCGAGGACCCTGAGGGTGACGATCGCGGAGCCCTCGGTGTGCATCAGGGCGTTCGTGATCAGCTCGTCGGCGACGAGTTCGATCTCGTCGGCGCGGTCCTCGGCGCCCCAGGCCCGGACGGCCGCGCGGATCATGTGCCGGGCCAGGCTGAGCGCCTCGGGGTCGCCGGAGGCCACGTGCTGCTGGAGGCGGCCGACGGCCTGGGTGCTGTCCTGACCGCGGCGGCGCAGCAGGAGCAGGGCCACGTCGTCGTCACCGCCGCGCTCCTCGGCGATCTCGATCAGCCGGTCGGCGAGCTCCCGTACGTCCCCGGGCCCGGCGGCGACCTGCTCGGACAGGGCCCGCATCCCGTCGCCGAGATCGGTGCCGGGCGTCTCGACCAGCCCGTCGGTGCACAGCAGGAGGGTCTCACCGGGATCCAGCTCCAGGGTGGACACCGGGTACTCCAGGCTCGCGAACTCGGCGGACAGGCCGAGCGGCAGGCCGCCCTCGACGGGCACCCGGCGGCAGCCGCCGTCGGCGCCGCGGACCAGCGGGTCGATGTGTCCGGCGCGGACCACCTGGACGACGCCGGTGGCGAGGTCGGCCTCGGCGTACAGGCAGGTGGCGAAGCGGTCGGTGTCCAGTTCGTCCAGGAAGACCGAGGCGCGGGCCATCACGGTGGCCGGGGCGTGCCCCTCGGCCGCGTAGGCGCGCAGCACGATGCGCAGCTGGCCCATGACGGCCGCGGCGTGCGTGTCGTGGCCCTGGACGTCGCCGATGACCGCGCCGACCCGCCCACCGGGCAGCGGGATCAGGTCGTACCAGTCGCCGCCGATGTCCCGGCCCAGGGAGCCGCCCGCGCTGGCCGAGCGGTAGCGGACCGCGACGTCGGCGCCGCGCACGCTCGGAATGGTGCGCGGCAGCATCGCCTGCTGGAGACCCTGGGCGAGGTCCTTCTCCTGCTCGTAGAGCATGGCCCGCTGGAGGCTCTGCGCGATGCTGCTGCCGAGGGCGACCAGGACGGCTCGTTCCTCGTCGGAGAAGCCGTGCCGGTCGTTGTAGAGCAGGCCCATGGCGCCGATCGGGCGGGCCTGGGCGATCAGCGGCAGGTAGGCGGCCGAGGTGATGCGCAGGCCGGTGATGTGCGGCCACAGGATCGGGTAGCTCGCGGCGAAGTCCTCGGCCGACTCGATGAAGCGCGGGGTGAGGGTGCGCACCACCTCGCTCATCGGGTAGGGCTCCTCCACGCGGGTGATCCGGGTGCCGGGCACGAAGCTGCCCACCGGCCCCTCCGCCACCAGCCGGATCCGGCCGGCCTCCACCAGGCCCATCACGAGGCTGGTCGCGCCCAGGTTGGGGATGCGGGCGTCCTTGAGGGCGTCGATGACGTCCTGGACGCTGCGGGCGTGCGCGAGGGCGGCGGTGATGACCTGGACGACGTTGCTCTGCTGCCGCAGCGCCTCGTCCTGGGCGGTGCGCGGGCTGTGTGCCTCGCTGTCCTCCAGTTCCCGGGTGGCGTCCCGGACGACGCCCACGACCCGGCGCGGCCGGCCCGTCCCGTCACGCCGGATGTAGCCCTGGGTGTGGGTCCAGCGCAGGGTGCCGTCGCGGCGGCGGATCCGGAAGTACGCCCCGTAGTTCTCGCTGCCGTCCTTGATGGCCTGGGACACCACCGCGTCCAGGCGGCTGCCCTCCGACAGGGGCACCCGCACCACGAGGCCCTCGGGACGACCGTCGTACTCCTCGGGGAGCAGGTCGAACACCTCGTACGCCTGGGCGTCCAGGTGGAACAGACCGGCGTCCAGGTCCCAGTCGAAGGTGCCCAGGCCGTTGAGTGCCAGGATCGGGTGGTCCGGGTGGGCGGGCCAGTCGTCCGGGAGTGACGGAGCGCTCGCTCCCCGATCAGCCATGGGGCCACCATGCCAGGGGAACCCAGGACGGGCAATTCATCCCTATTGTCTTCTTCACTCGCCCGGGTTACGCAAGCGCGGACGCGAGGTACACAGGGTGACGGGCCCCTTCCCGACACGGGGCACAGGCAGGAGCGCACGGTCGTGGACTGGTTCACCGCACCCGGGTACTGGCTGAGCCGGCTGGTCTTCCAGCGGGCCCTGGCCGGCGTGTACCTCTTCGCGTTCCTGACGGCGGCGCTCCAGTTCCGGGCCCTGCTCGGCGAACGCGGGATGCTGCCGATCCCGAGGTTCGTGGCGCGGGTCCCCTTCCGGCGCGCGCCGAGCCTCTTCCACCTGCGGTACTCGGACCGCCTCTTCGCGGGCTGCGCCTGGACGGGCTGTGCGGTGGCGGTGGCGCTGCTGGCGGGCGCCGACTCCGAACTCCCGCTCTGGGCCGGGATGCTGCTGTGGCTGGTGCCCTGGGCGCTGTACCTGTCGATCGTGAACGTCGGCCAGACGTGGTACGCGTTCGGCTGGGAGTCACTGCTCCTGGAGGTCGGCTTCCTGGCCGTGTTCCTCGGCAACGACGAGGTGGCCCCGCCGGTCTTGGTCCTCTTCCTGCTGCGCTGGGTCCTGTTCCGGGTGGAGTTCGGGGCGGGTCTGATCAAGATGCGCGGGGACGCCTGCTGGCGCAAGCTGACCTGTCTGCACTACCACCACGAGACCCAGCCGATGCCGGGTCCGCTGAGCTGGTTCTTCCACCACCTGCCCGGACCGGTGCACAAGGCGGAGGTGGCCGCGAACCACGTCACCCAACTGGTCGTCCCGTTCCTGCTGTTCACCCCGCAGCCGATCGCGACGGCCGCCGCGTCCCTGATGATCCTCACCCAGCTGTGGCTGGTGGCGTCCGGCAACTTCTCCTGGCTGAACTGGATCACCGTCGTCGTGGCGCTGTCGGCGCTGCGGCTGCCCACGGACCGTACGACCGCGCCCCCGGCCCCGCTCTGGTTCGAGGTCGTCGTCCTCGCCGTGACCGCGCTGATCGTGTTCCTGAGCCACCGTCCCGTGGTGAACATGGTCTCCCACCGCCAGGTCATGAACCGGTCCTTCGACCCGCTCCACCTGGTCAACACCTACGGCGCCTTCGGCAGCGTCAGCCGGATCCGGTACGAGGTGGTGGTGGAGGGCACCCGGGACGGCACCCCGCGCGAGGACTCCGCGTGGCGGGAGTACGAGTTCAAGGGCAAGCCGGGCGATCCCCGGCACTGGCCGCGCCAGTTCGCGCCCTACCACCTCCGCCTGGACTGGCTGATGTGGTTCGCCGCCCTCTCCCCCGCCTACGCCGGCGACTGGTTCGGCGGGCTGGTGGAACGCCTCCTGGAGGAGGACCGCGACACCCTGCGGCTGCTGCGCCGCTCCCCGTTCCCGCCCGGCGAACCCCCGCGCTTCGTCCGGGCCCGCCTCTTCCGCTACCGCTACACGACCTGGCGGGAGCTGCGGGAGACGGGCGCGTGCTGGGAACGCACCTACGTACGGGAGTTCATGCCGCCGACCCGCCTGGCGGGGACGGCACGCCGGCCGTAGCCGCCCCCGCGGCCGGTCGGTTCACAGGCCGTACACGCGGGTGGCGGTGGTTTCGAAGACGGCGGTGTGCGCGGCCGGGGGGATCAGCCGGCGTGCCGCGTCGAGGACCTCGGTGTAGCTCCCGGCCAGGGTGCACACCGGCCAGTCCGAGCCGGCCATCAGCCGGTCCGGGCCGAAGGCGTCCAGCACGGTCTCGGCGTACGGGCGCAGGTCGTCCAGGGTCCAGGAGGCGGGGTCGGCCTCGGTGACCATGCCGGAGAGCTTGCAGACGGTGTTGGGCAGGGCGGCGAGGGCGCGTACCGCGGCGGCCCACGGTTCCGTGGTGCCCGCGGCGATGGGGGGTTTGCCCAGGTGGTCGAGGACGAAGGTGAGCCGCGGGTGCGACCGCGCGGCCTCGGCGGCGGCCGGGAGCTGGTGGGGCAGCACCACGAGGTCGTAGACGAGGCCGGCGTCGGCGACGGCGGCGAGTCCCCGGTGGACGTCGGGGCGCAGCAGCCACCGCGGGTCGGGTTCGCCCTGGACCTGGTGGCGGACGCCCTTCAGGTGGCGGCCGCCGGGCAGTGCGCGGAGGCGGGCGAGTTCGTCGGCGACGTCCGGGCGGGTCAGGTCGGTCCAGCCGACGACTCCGGCGACCAGGTCGTGGGTGTCGGCGAGGACCAGGAACTCGGGGGTCTCCTCCGGCACGGTGACCGTCTGCACGAGGACGGTGCGGGTGACGCCCGCCGCGCGCGCCTCGGGTTCGAGGTCCGCGACGGTGAAGTTCCTCCTGAGCGGCTGGAGTTCGGGCCTGGTGAGCCAGTCCTGGTCCCGTACCGAGAGGTCCCAGACGTGGTGGTGGGCGTCGACGGTCACGGCAGCTCCCACACGACGGGCAGGCCGGCCTGCGCACCTGCCTCGGAGTAGTCGTGGACGACGTCGAGGAGTTCGGCCATCCGGGCCTGCCAGGCGAGGTTGACCGGCAGCTTCTCCAGTTCGGCGAGGAGGCGGCCGTAGTCGGCGCAGTCCAGGACGTGGAAGAGGTCGGTGCGGCTGCGCCAGATCGTCCAGGAGGTGGCACCGGCGGCGCGGATGGCGTCGGTGAGTTCGGTGGGGACCTCGCGGTGCGCGGCCTCGTACGCGGCGACGCGGTCGGCGCGGACCTTGGTGTGCAGGGCGATTCTCATGGCCGTTCCTCGGTGGGTACGGGGGCGTCCGGGGGCAGCAGGTTGGTGTCGCGCAGCTCCTGCCAGAAGGCGGCCGGGACGGGCGCGGCGAACTGCTCTGCCGCGTCCGCGATCTCGGCCGCCGAGCGGGCGCCGACCAGGACGCTCGCCACGGCCGGGTGGGCGGCGCAGAAGGCGAGGGCGGCGGCGCGCAGGGTGCTGCCGTGCCGTTCCGCGAGCGCCTTGAGACGCAGGGCGCGGGAGAGCAGGTCGTCCGGCGCCCGGGCGTAGTCGTAGGTCGCGTCCGGTTTCGGGTCGGCCAGCAGACCGGAGTTGAAGGCACCGCCGATCACCACGGAGGTACCGCGCCGCGCGGCGGCCGGGAGCAGGTCGGCGAGGGCGCTCTGGTCGAGGAGGGTGTAGCGGCCGGCGCACAGCACCACGTCGACGTCGGTGTCGCGGACGAACCGGGTGAGCATCGCCGTCTGGTTCATGCCCGCGCCGATCGCGCCGACGACCCCTTCGGAGCGGAGTCGCTCCAGTGCCGGGTAGCCCTCGCGGAAGGCCTGTTCGGCGTGGTCGTCGGGGTCGTGGAGGTAGACGACGTCGACCCGGTCGAGGCCGAGCCGCTCCAGGCTGGCCTCCAGGGTGCGGCGGATGCCGTCGCCGGTGAAGTCCCAGACCCGGTGGTGGGTGTCGGGGACGGCGAAGCCGTGCGCGAGGTCGTCGCCGGTGCCGGCGGCCGGTTCCAGTCGGCGGCCGACCTTGGTGGAGAGCGTGCAGGAGTCCCGGTCGTACCCGCGCAGCGCCTCTCCCAGGCGGCGTTCGGACAGGCCGAGGCCGTAGTGCGGGGCGGTGTCGAAGTAGCGGATGCCCCGCTGCCAGGCGGCGGCGACCGTGTCGTGCGCCTGCCGATCGGGGACTTCGGTGTAGAGGTTGCCGATCACGGCGGCGCCGAGGCCCAGGGGGCTGACCCGGACGCCGCTTCGGCCGAGGGCGCTCACTGTCCCGCCGGGCGGAGCCGCAGGCCCTGCAGTCCGCCGTCCACCGCGAGGGAGGTGCCGGTGGTGGCGCCGGACAGGGGACTCGCCAGGTAGGCGATCGCACCGGCGACCTCGGCGGCGGAGACCAGGCGGCCGGAGGGCTGGCGGGCCTCCAGGGCGGCGCGTTCGGCGGCCGGGTCGGGAGCCCGGTCCAGGAGACGGCCGATCCACGGGGTGTCCGCGGTACCGGGGTTGACGCAGTTGACGCGCACGCCGTCGCGGACGTGGTCGGCGGCCATGGCCAGGGTGAGGGAGTACACCGCGCCCTTGGTGGCGCTGTACAGGGCGCGTTGGGGCAGCCCGGCGGTGGCGGCGATGGAGCAGGTGTTGACGACGGCCGCGTGCCGTGAGCGGCGCAGGTGCGGGAGGGCGGCGCGGGCGGTGCGGACCATGCCGAGGACGTTGACGTCGAAGACGCGGTGCCATTCGTCGTCGTCGTTGTCCTCGACGGTGCCCTGGGCGCCGATCCCGGCGTTGTTGACGAGGACGTCGAGGCCGCCGAGGGCCTCGACGGCGCTCGTCACGGCCGCGCGCACGGAGGTGTCGTCGGTGACGTCGGCCCGGAAGCCGAGCAGCGGCTTCTCCACGGCGGACGGGTCGAGGTCGAGGACGGCGACCTGGGCGCCGCGCTCGGCGAGGAGTTCGGCGGTGGCCCGCCCGATCCCGGAGGCGCCGCCGGTGACCAGGGCTCTCAGGCCCGCGAAGTCGGTCATGCCGCCTGTCCCTTCTGCGTCTGCGCGTCGGCGGCCCAGAAGGTGCCGCCGGGGTAGGTGTACACCGCGACGGACTCCGGTCGCAGGGCGGCCGAGAAGCCCGGTGCGGTGGGTGCCGTGTAGTGACCCTCGCGGATCACCACCGGATCGAGGAAGTGGTCGTGCAGATGGTCGACGTACTCGATGACCCGGTCCTCGGTGGTGCCGGAGACCGCGAGGTAGTCGAACATCGAGAGGTGCTGGACGAGTTCGCACAGTCCGACGCCGCCCGCGTGCGGGCAGACCGGGACGCCGAACTTGGCCGCGAGCAGCAGGACGGCGAGGTTCTCGTTGACGCCGCCGACCCGGGCCGCGTCGATCTGGACGACGTCGAGGGCGCCGGCCTGGAGCAGCTGCTTGAAGACGATCCGGTTCTGGACGTGTTCGCCGGTGGCGACCCGGATCGGGGCGACGGCCCGGCGGACGGCCGCGTGGCCGAGGATGTCGTCGGGGCTGGTGGGCTCCTCGATCCAGTACGGGTCGAACTCGGCGAGGGCCTTGGTCCAGCGGATCGCCTCGTCGACGTCCCAGCGCTGGTTGGCGTCGACGGCCATCCGGATGTCCGGGCCGACGACCGCGCGGGCGACCCGGCAGCGGCGGATGTCGTCGGCGAGGTCGGCGCCGACCTTCAGCTTGATCTGCCGGAAGCCGTCGGCGACCGCCTGGGCGGCGAGCCGGGTGAGCTTCTCGTCGTCGTAGCCGAGCCAGCCGGCGGAGGTGGTGTAGGCGGGGAAGCCGCGCTCAAGGAGGCGGGCCCGGCGCTCCTCGGCGCCCTCGCGGCCCCGGCGCAGGATGGCGAGGGCCTCCTCGGGGGTGAGGACGTCGGTGAGGTAGCGGAAGTCGATCTGGCGGACGATCCACTCCGGTTCGGCGTCGGCGAGCAGGTGCCACAGCGGTTTCCCGGCGCGGCGGGCCGCGAGGTCCCAGACGGCGTTGATCACCGCGCCGATCGCCATGTGCATCACGCCCTTCTCGGGTCCGAGCCAGCGCAGCTGGCTGTCGCCGATCAGGTCCCGGTAGAGGACCGAGGGATCGTCGCAGATCTCGTCGACGGGGCGGCCGAGCACATGGTTCCGCAGCGCGTCGATCGCGGCGACCTGGACGTCGTTTCCCCGCCCGATGGTGAAGGTGAACCCGTGTCCCTCGTGTCCGTCGGCGGCGTCGGTGCGCAGCACGACATAGGCCGCCGAGTAGTCGGGGTCCGGGTTCATCGCGTCGGAGCCGTCGAGCTCGCGCGAGGTGGGGAAACGGATGTCGTGGGTGTCGACCGCAATGACGCGGGCGGGACTCGCGGACACGGGTTGCCTTTCGGTCAGGGAAGGGGCGGGGCGCGGGCCGGTCAGTCCTGGGCCCGTCCCGTGGTGACACGGGCGATCATGAGCGCGACGAGGATGATGCCGCCGTAGATGGCCTGGATCCAGAACGACGGCACCTGCGCCAGGGTGAGCAGGTTCTGTACGACACCCAGCAGGAGGACGCCGGTCAGGGCGCCGAACATGGTGCCCTTGCCGCCGTCCAGGCTGATGCCGCCGATCACCGCCGCGGCGAACACCGTGAAGATCATGTTGTTGCCCTGGTTGGCGCTGATCGCGCCCACGTACCCGGTCTGCATGATGCCGCCGACGGAGGCGAGGACCCCGGCGACCACGAACACCCCGAGCATCACGCGGTCGACGCGGATGCCTGCGGCGCGGGCCGCGTCGGCGTTGCCGCCGATGGCGTACAGGGCGCGCCCGACCCGGTGGTACTTGAGCACCAGTCCGGTGATCGCGAAGGCGACCGCGGCGAGCCACACCGAGAGCGGGACGTTCAGGAAGGTGGTGGTGGCCAGGGTGAAGAAGCTGTCGGGCATCCCGAACAGGGTCTTGCCCTTGGTGGCGCCGACCAGCACACCGCGCAGCACGATCAGCATCGCGAGCGTCACGATGAAGGCGTTCAGCTTGAACTTCACGACCAGGATGCCGTTGAAGGCGCCGACCGCGGCGCCGACGACCAGGATCGCCACCATGGCGAGCGCGGTGGGGAACCCGGTGCCCCAGCCGGACTCGGCGGACGGCAGCACCAGCAGGGCGCCGACCGCGGGCGCGATGCCGACGACCGATTCCAGGGAGAGGTCGAACTTGCCGGTGATCAGGACCAGCGACTCGGCGAGCACGACCATCGCGAGGGCCGCGGAGGCGCCGAGGATGGAGATCAGGTTGCGTTCGGTGAGGAACGAGTCGTTGACCACCGCGCCGAGCACCATGAGCAGCAACAGGGCGGGGACGAGGGCGAGTTCACGGGCGCGGCGCAGGAGGACGGTGCGGGCCGCGCGCGGGTCCGGGGAGCGCACCGGGGTGAGCGGCGGGGCCTTGGTCTCAGCCATGGTCCACTCCTTCGGACGGGGAGTCAGCTCCCGGGGGCATGGAGTCCACTCCTTCTATGGAGGCGATCAGCTCGTGGTCGTGCCAGCCGGCCGGGTGTTCGGCGACGATCCGGCCGTGGAAGAGGACGAGGACACGGTCGCAGCGGCGCAGGTCGTCGAGTTCGTCGGAGACGACCAGCACGGCGGTGCCGTCCTCGCGGGCGCTGTCCACCCGGGCCAGCAGGGACTCCTTGGACTTCACGTCGACGCCCGCGGTGGGGTTGACGAGCACCAGGAGCCGGGGGTCGGAGGCCAGGGCGCGGGCCATGACGACCTTCTGCGCGTTGCCTCCGGACAGGTCGGAGACGGGCTGGTCGGGGCCCTCGGCGTGGATGTCGAGGCGTTCGATGAGCCCGGTGGCGAAGCCGCGCTTGCGGTCGGTGCCGACGAACCCGCCGCGGCCGAGCCGGTCGAGCACGGTCATGGTGGCGTTGTCGCCGATGCTCATCCCGGGGACCAGGCCCTGGTCGTGCCGGTCGCGGGGCACGAAGCCGACCCCGGCCCCGAGCGTGGCGCGCACGTCGCCGAACGGCAGCGGCCGCCCCGCGACCCGGGCGGTGCCGCCGGTCGGGGTGCGCAGCCCCGCGATGGTCTCGGCGAGCTCGATCTTGCCGCTCCCGCTGGTGCCGGCGAGTCCGACGACCTCCCCGCTGCGGACGGTGAGGTCGATGCCGTCGTACGACTCGGAGCTGAGCCCCCGCGCGCTGAGCACCACGGGTGCCCCGGCGGGCACCGCGTCCCGGGCCCGCTGGTCCTGCCGGGTCACGGCCTCCCCCGCCATCGCCTCCACCAGGGCGGCCCTGGGCAGGTCGGCGACGGGGGCGGTGACGATCCAGCGGGCGTCGCGGAGCACGGTGACGGTCTGGCAGACCTCGTACACCTCCTGGAGGTGGTGCGAGATGAACAGGAAGGTCACGCCGGAGTCCTGGAGTGCCCGCATCCGGCCGAACAGCCGCTCGATCTCGCGGTTGTCGAGCTGGGCGGTCGGCTCGTCCAGGACGATGAACCGGGCGCCGAAGCTGAGCGCCCGGGCGATCTCGACCATCTGGCGGTCCTCGACCTTGAGGTCGGCGGTGCGGGCCTCGGGGTCGACCCGGACGTCCCAGGTGTCGAGGAGCGCCGCGGCCTCGTGGTGCAGCCGTCGCCAGCTGATGAACCCCCGGCGCAGGGGCTGCCGGTTGATGAAGAGGTTCTCGGCGACCGTCAGCTCGGGCACGACGGTGGGCTTCTGGTAGACGCAGGCGACCTTGCGCCGCCAGGCGTCCCGGTCGGCCGGCGGGGGCGCGGGTTCGCCGTCGAAGCGGACCGTGCCCTCGTCCGGGACCTGGAGCCCGGTGAGGACGTTGACCAGGGTGGACTTGCCGGCGCCGTTGCGGCCGACGAGGGCGTGGGACTCGCCGGGCAGCACGGTGAGCCGGCCGTCGGCGAGCGCGACGGTGGGGCCGTACCGCTTGACGATGTCCCGGGCCTCAACAAGTGGCGTGATCATTTGACCGTGTTGCCCCACAGCTTCGGGTCGTCCACGTTGTCCTTGGTGACCAGGGGCGCGGGCAGCTGGTCCTCCAGGATGCCGTTCGGCAGCTTGACGATCGTGGAGTCGTGGTCGGTCGGGCCCGGCGCGAACGTCTTCCCCTCCATCGCCGCCTTGATGTAGTACATGCCGTACTTGGCGTAGGCGTCGGCGGGCTGGGAGACGGTGGCGTCGATCTGGCCCTTGCGGATGGCGTCGAACTCCTGCGGGATGCCGTCGTTGGAGACGATCACGATGTGCCCGCTCTGCCCGGCGGCCTTGAGCATGCCCTTGGACTTCAGGGTCTGCAGGGTGGGCGCGAGGTAGACACCGCCGGCCTGCAGGTAGATGCCCTTGATGTCGGGGTTGGCGTTGAGCAGCGTGCCCAGCTGGGAGGCGGCCGTGTCGGACTCCCACTTGGCCGGGATCTCCAGGACCTTGAGCTTCGGGTACTTCTTCTTGACGCAGGAGCGGAACGCCTCGGAGCGGTCCCGGCCGTTGACCGAGGCGAGGTCGCCCATGATCTGGACGACCTTGCCGCTGGTGACGTGCTGCCCGAGGTAGTCGCAGGCCTTGGTGCCGTAGGCGACGTTGTCGGCGCGCACCACCATGGCGACCTTGCCCTTGTCGGGCGCCACGTCCACGGCGACCACCGGTACGCCCTTGCGCTCGGCCTGGTCCAGGCCGGCCTCGATGGCGGCGCTGTCCAGCGGGGCGACGACCAGGCCCTTCACGCCCTGGTTCAGTTCGTTGTTGATGTCGGTGATCTGCTGCGAGGGGTCGCTGTTGGAGTTGACCGTCTTCAGCGCCTCGACCCCCTCGGACTTCGCCATCTTGGGCACGTAGTCGTTGTACGACTGCCAGAACGGCGAGGTCAGCAGGGGCAGGACCACCCCGACCTTGCCGGTGCCGCCGCCCTGGGCGCTGCCGCTGCCGGTGTCCTTGGTGCTGCCGCAGGCGGCGAGCGCGAGCGAGGCACCGACGGCCAGGGCCGTCGCGCCGATGATCCGGGACCGGTTGCGCTTCCTCAGTGTTCTGCCGTGCATCGGGCAGCTCCTCATCGAGCGTGTTCGAGCAGATGACCGCATACTTATCAGACCACTCGACGGTTTCAACACCCTGCAGACGCGACTTTCCCGCCGTACAGGCAATAGTGGTCGGACCACCTTGCCGGTTAGACTGCGGCGCACCGGCAACAGGAGGAGCGGTGTGGACGAGACGGCGCCCCAGAAGGGCACGGTGACGCAGCGCGCCATCGAGCGCATCAAGGCGATGATCGCGGAGGGCCGTCTGGAGCCCGGCCAACGGCTGCCCACGGAGCGGGATCTCGCCGCCCAGCTGGGCATGTCCCGCAGCTCCATGCGCGAGGCGATCCGGGCCTTGACGGTGCTGGGCGTGCTGGAGGCCCGGCACGGCTCCGGCATCTACGTCACCCAGCTGGAGGCGGGTGACCTCCTGGAGACGTTCGGGGTGGTCGCCGACCTGTCCCGCGGGCCGCGGCTGGTGGAACTCCTGGAGGTGCGGCGGGTCCTGGAGTCGACGGCCACGGCGCTGGCGGCGGCGCGGATCACGGCCGGTCAGCTGGCCGAGGTGGAGGAACACCTGGCGGCGATGAACGCGACGGACGATCCCGAGGAGATCCTCGCGCACGATCTCGCGTTCCACCAGGTGATCGCCGGGGCCGCGGGGAACGGGACGATGGCCGCCATCCTGGAGGGGCTGTCGTCACGGACGTTCCGGGCCCGGGTGTGGCGGGGGTACGAGGAGGAGGGGGCGTTCGCGCGGACACGGCGGGAGCACGCCGCCATCCACCGGGCCCTCGCCGCCCGGGATCCGGAGGCGGCGAGGGCCGCGGCGGCCGCCCATGTGGGAGAGGTGGAGGAGTGGCTGCGCGCGCAGGTGGGGAGTTAGTCCGTCGGGTCGCGGGTGCGGGCAGGGGGCGAGTGCTCTCGACGTGGCGTCCGCGGGGCGGCAGAGTGCCCTTTCACACCGACGAGTAAGCCCCTTTCCGCACCCCTGGGAGTGCCCGTGACCAACTGGGTCGGCCGGACCGCCGCCGAGATCGCCGCCGCCGTACGGGAGAAGCGGGTCACCCCCAGGCAGGTGGTGGCCGGGCACCTGGAGCGAATCGCCCGGCTCGACGGACGGATCGGCGCCTTCCGGAAGGTCCGGGCGGACGCGGCGCTCGCCGAGGCGGACGAGGTCGCGGCCCGTGCCGACCTCGCCGAACTCCCCCTCGCAGGGGTGCCGTTGGCCGTGAAGGACAATCTCCCGGTGCGCGGCGAGGCACCCCGTGACGGTTCGGCGGCGACACCGGACACGCCCGCCGAGACCGACCACGTCACCGTGGCCCGGCTGCGGGCGGCGGGCGCGGTCGTCGTGGGTCTGACGCACGTGCCCGAGCTGTGTGTGTTCGGTACGACCGAGGGGGCCCACGGCAGCACCCGCAACCCCTGGGACACCACCCGCAGCGCCGGCGGCTCCTCGGGCGGCAGCGCCGCCGCGGTCGCCGCCGGGCTGGTGCCGGTCGCCGTGGGCAACGACGGCATGGGCTCGCTGCGCATCCCGGCGGCCAACTGCGGTCTGGTCACCATCAAGCCGGGGTTCGGGGTGGTACCGGCCGGGATCGGCCACGGCGACTGGTTCGGCATGTCGGAGAACGGGCCGCTGGCGACCACGGTCGAGGACGCCCGGCTGATGCTCTCGGTGCTGGCGGAGCAGGAGTTCGCGGGCTCCGGCGAGCGGCCGCCGCTGCGGATCGCGGTCTCGCGGCGCAGTCCGCTGGCCGGAGTGACGGTGAGCAGGTCGTACACGAACGCGGTGGCCGAGGCGGCGGGGCTGCTGGCGGGCGCCGGGCACCGGGTGCGGCGCGCCGAGCCGCCGTACCCGGCGTCCATCGGGGTCACCGCGCTTCGGCACTGGACGGCGGGCACGGCCGTGGACGCGGCGGACCTGGACCCCGCGCTGCTGGCGCGGCGGACCCGGGTGCACGCGGCGATAGGCCGCCGCTTCCTGCGCGGGGTGCGCGTGAGCGACTCCCGCGACCGGCTGCGCGCCCGCCTCGCCCCGTTCTTCGCCGAGTACGACCTGCTGCTCACCCCGGCGCTGGCCCGCCGCTCCCCCCTGGCTGCGCCGTGGCACGAGCGGGGCTGGTTGCGCAACGTCCTGGCCGGCACCACCCACTCGCCGTTCACCCCGGCCTGGAACCTCACCGGCTGGCCGGCGTTGTCGGTCCCGTTCGGCACCCTGCCCTCGGGTGCCCCGTGCGCCGTCCAGCTGGTGGGGCGGCCCGGTTCGGAGGCGGTGCTGCTGGACGTGGCCGGACAGGTGGAGACGCTCCGGCCGTGGCGGCGGACGGCACCGCTCGGCTGACGGCACCGCTCGGCTGACGGCACTGCTCGGCTGACGACCGGTTCAGAGGGCGCGGTACATGATGTGCAGGCCCACCGGTCCGTGTACGGGGTGGTCATAGGCCTGCGGGACCGTGCCGAGGATCGTGAAGCCGAGGGAGGTCCACAGGGCGACGGCGGGGTTGGTCTCGACGACGGCGTTGAAGACCATGGACCGGTAGCCGTGCGCCCGGGCCTCGGCGAGGACGTGCTCGGCGAGGGCTCGGCCGATGCCCTGGCCGCCGCGGTCGGGGTCGACCATGAAGCCCGCGTTGGCCACCCGGGCCCCGGGGCCTCCGTAGTTGGGGGTGAGATAGGCGGAGCCGACGACGTTGCCGCCGGGGTCCTCGGCGACGTAGACACGTTTCGCCGGGCTCATCCACAGGGCGCGGGCCTCCGTCTCCGAGGTGTCGGGGTCCCAGCCGTACGTATCGGCGGCGGCGACGATCCGGTGCCAGAAGGGCCAGATCTGCGGCCAGTCGGCCGCGGTTGCTTCTCTGATCAGCATGGGCGTGAGTCTCGCACGCCCATGCGCGTCGGTGATCGCGGGCGGACCGGTCGTCCGGTCAGTCCACGCTGGGCAGGATGTGGGGCTCGGCGAGGTCCTCTTCGTAACCCGCGAGGCGGATCGGGGCGGACCGGGCCCACACGTCGAGGCTGCCGAGCTGTCCCGACCGGCTGCCCGCGCCCTCGGTGCCCTGCGTGGGGCGCTGCTCGCGATTCGTCTTCTCCGGTGTCACCGCGCACTCCTTATGTGTCGGTCCCCCTCGGGGCGTACCGGACAGTCTGCGTTCCGGTGCTCGACGCCCGCTTGGGTCAAAGGCCAGTCGGACGCGGTGGCGCCGGTAACTCACAGGAGAGCAGGCTGTTGTCCGCCGGCTCGCCCCGGGACGGACCATGGGTGTGGGTGGGACCCCTTGCTGCTGTCCGTCCCCTACAGATTAACCAAATGAGCACGGGTCCGCTCGATAGGGAGTGCAAACAAGGTGTAACTATCGCGAGTCGCTCCGTACTCCGACGGCCCGGATAAGAACCTGTTCGTAACATAATGCCGTGTTTGCGAGAAGGCACCTCTGCCCGCAGGGGCTGCGCAGTTCAGGTTGCGTTGGCCGGGTCGAAAACTCGGACTGGTCCGATGGCGCAGGACAACGGCTGTCTCGCGGAAGGACTGACGCATGGAGCTGCGCAGCGTCGAGGAGCTGATGGATCTGCTGTACGCCTGCCGGTACCAGCGCGCACTGCGCACCGCGGCGCTGCTGCGCCGCGCCCGCCCCGCCGACAAGGAACTCCAGGTGGCGGGCCTGGTGCACGGGATCGGGGAGCTGCTGGGTTCCGCCGACGCCGCCGCCCACGCGGTACGGCACCTGCTCGGGGAGCGCGTCCACCACCTGGTGCGCGGGGACGGCGCCGCCACCGACGAGGACGTGCTGCGTCTGCGCCAGGCCGACGAGGAGAGCCGCACCGCCGGCTTCGACGCGGGCGTCCTGGAGGACTGGCGGACCGTCCTGGAACTGGTCTTGGCCCGCAACTCCCGCCTGGGGGCTGTCGACTGACGCTCCGTCATGAGACGGTACGGCGATGACGTCATCGCACGGACCGGCGCGCGGAGCGTCGTACGGGTTCCGGGGCAGGGCGGCCGTCGTCACCGGTGGCACGCGCGGGATCGGGCGCGCGGTCGCGGAGGCCTTCGCGGCGGCCGGGGCGCTGGTGTGCGTGAGCGCCCGCGACCCGGACGAGGTCCGGCGTACGGCCGCGGAGCTGGGTGGTGTCGGCCTGCCCGGCAATGTGGCCGACCCGGAGCACGCCCGGGAGCTGACCCGGCTGGCGCTCGCGGAGTTCGGCCGGCTGGACGTGCTGGTCAACAACGCGGCCACCAACCGGCCGTACGGACCGCTCATGCACGCCGACCTCGGCATGTGGCGGGACGCGTTCACGGTGAACGTCGAGGCCCCGCTGCGGCTGACCCAGTGCGCCTGGCGGGGCTGGATGCGGGAGCACGGCGGCGCGGTGGTCAACATCTGCACGGAGGGCGCGGCGCACGTGGGGCCGGACGTGGGGGCGTACGGCACCAGCAAGGCGGCGCTGCTCCATCTCACCCAGCAGCTGGCCGGGGAACTGGCGCCCCGGGTGCGGGTGAACTCGGTGTCGCCGGGGCTGGTGCGCACGGAGATGGCGCGGTTCATGTGGGAGCCGCGGGAGCGGGAGATCGCGACGGGGCTGCCGATGGGCAGGATCGGCGAGCCGCAGGACGTGGCGCGGGCCGTGCTGTGGCTGGCGTCGGACGCCGCGGAGTGGGTGACCGGGGCCGACGTGGTGGTGGACGGCGGCACCAGGGTGCGAGCGGCACGCCCGGCCGGCTGACGACCCGGGTGCCGCCCGCAGTGCTGCCGGAGGTCACCACTTGCCGGGTGCGTAGTCCTTCAGGAAGACCCCGTACACGTCCTCGCCCTCCTCGCCGCGCACGATCGGGTCGTAGACCCGGGCCGCGCCGTCGACCAGGTCGAGCGGTGCGTGGAAGCCCTCCTCGGCCAGCCGCAGCTTGTCGAAGTGCGGGCGTTCGTCGGTGATCCAGCCGGTGTCGACGGAGGTCATGAGGATGCCGTCGGACTCGAACATCTCCGCCGCGCTGGTCCGGGTGACCATGTTCATGGCCGCCTTGGCCGCGTTGGTGTTCGGGTGCCCGGCGCCCTTGTAGCCACGGCCGAAGACGCCCTCCATCGCGGAGACGTTGACGACGTACGACCGGCCGCGCGCCGCCTTCTTCGCGGCGTCGGCCATGGCCGGGCGCAGCGCGCTGATCAGGATGAACGGCGAAGTGTAGTTGCAGAGCTGGGTCTCCAGGAGCTCCACCGGGGAGATCTGGTCGATGGTCTGCACCCAGGTGTTGGTCTCGACGACGTCCGGGACGAGGCCGCCCGCGTCGATGGCGGTGCCGTCGAGGTGCCGGGCGACGCTGGCGTTGCCCGCGACGAGCGCGAGGTCGGCGACCTTCTGTGCGTCGAGGCCGCTGGCGCCGACGGGGAGCGCGGCGATGCCGTCCACGGCGCCCGAGTTGAAGGCGCCGATGACGTGGTGGGTGGGGAGTTCGCCGGCGGGCAGCGGGGCGCTCTCGCCCTCGACCAGGGCCGCGTACGCGGAGGGCAGCCGACGTACGGTCTGGGTCGCGTTGTTGATCAGGATGTCCAGCGGGCCCGCCGCGGTGACCTGCTCCGCGAGGGCCACGGCCTGGGCGGGGTCGCGCAGGTCGATGCCGACGACCTCCAGGCGGTGCAGCCAGTCCGCGGAGTCCTCCATCGCCTTGAAGCGGCGGATGGCGTCCTTCGGGAAGCGGGTGGTGATCGTGGTGTGCGCGCCGTCGCGCAGCAGCCGCAGCGCGATGTACATGCCGATCTTGGCGCGGCCGCCGGTGAGCAGGGCGCGCTTGCCGGTCAGGTCGGCACGGGCGTCGCGCTTGGTGCGGTTCAGGACCGCGCAGTCCGGACAGAGCTGGTGGTAGAAGTAGTCGACCTCGACGTAGCGGGTCTTGCAGGTGTAGCAGGAGCGCGGGCGCTGGAGTATCCCGGCGACCCGGCCCTCGCCGGTCCGCGAGGACGGCAGCAGGCCCTCGGTCTCGTCGTCGATGCGCTGGGCGGAGCCGGTCGCGGTGGCCTCGGTGACCGCCTTGTCGTGGGCGGTCTTGGCGGCCCGCCGCTCCTGGCGCCGGCGCTGCTTGACCGTGCGGTAGACGCCTGCCGTGGCCCGGCGCACCGCGATGGCGTCCGGGTGGTCGACCTCCAGCCTGTCCAGTTCCTCCAGGACGCTGAGGCAGACGGCGAGCCGCTCGGGGTCGATGCCGGGACCGTGGGCGATCGCGTCCACCGCGTCCACCGCGTCCTCGGCCGCCGGGCCGTCCTGTGTCACCGTCATCGCGCCGCCGCTTCCCTGATCCACCAGCGGCGCGCCACTCGCGCCCGCTTTCGAACAGGGAATTTTACGGAGCAGCGGCCCGAGGACCAAACCCGCCCGACCCCGGCGCCCGAGCGCCCCCGCGCGGGCCGCGGAGGCCGCTCGGTATCCCGCATCCGCCCGCGGCACCGCTCGGCACCGCCGTCCTTCGCGAGAGCGCCGGTCGGCGGCCCCGGCCGGAAGGCCGGGGCCCGGGAGCTTCGCCGCTCGGCCTGCGCCCGGGGGCCGGGCTCCCTCAGCGGTCGCACACCTCCTTCAGGGAGTCCACCTCGTCGGTCACCGCGCGGGCGAGCACGTCGAGGTCGGGGACGGCCGCCGCGTCGGCCACCAGGCCGTAGTGGACCTGGTTGCGGTAGGTGGAGACGGCGACGGCGAGGGACTGGCCGGGCGCGAGCGGGGCCAGCGGGTAGACGGCGGTGAGCGGGTGGCCGCCCAGGCGCAGCCCGAGGCCGGGCAGCGGCACGCTGGTGACCAGGATGTCGAACCAGAGCCGGGCGGCCTGGCCGACGAGCGGCCCGCCGAGCCGGTGCCCGAGCGCCGGCACGTGGTCGGCGAGCAGGGCGACGGCACCGGCGCCCCGGTTGGGGCCGGCGTCCTTGTTGCGGACCATCGCCGTGCGGACGCGGTCGAGGCGGGCGAGCGGGTCGGGGTTGTCGACCGGAAGCCGTATCAGGTACCCGGACAGCCGGTTGCCCTGGGGGGTGGCGCTGCGCGGACGGCGCCTGGAGACCGGGATCAGGGCCCGCGGGGCGACGCCCGCGGTGCCGTCGCCCCGCTCCTCCAGCCAGCGGCGCAGCGCCCCGGCGACGACGGCGATGAGCACGTCGTTGACGGTGCCGCCGACGGCCTTGCGGACCCGGTGCACGTCGTCGATGTCGAGGTCGACCCCGGCGATGCTGCGGGTGCCGGTGGGTTCGGACCGCAGCGCGGTGGACGAGCTCACACCGAGCGCGGACAGGGCGACGGAGGCACCGATGTCCAGGGCCCGGCCCACGTCCGAGAGGGCGCCGCGCACCAGCTCGGGCATCCTGCGCACGTCGGGCAGGGCCAGCATCGGACGGGGGGCCTCGATGGGCCGGGGGGAGCGCTCGGGCAGGTCGAGCGGGTCCATGACACCGGCGGCCAGTTTGAGGGCGCGCAGCCCGTCGGCGAGGGCGTGGTGGAACTTGAACAGCACCGCGAAGGACACCCCGTCCTCGCCGGGCAGCACATGCGCCTCCCACGGCGGCCGGCCGCGCTCCAGCGGACGTTCCATCAGCCGGCCCGCGACCGCCTGGAAGTCGCCGGTGGGGGCGTGCAGCCGGACGTGGTCGAGGGGGTCGAAGTCCGGGTCGGTCTCGCGGGCGGCGCCGCCGAAGGCCAGCGGCTGCCAGACGTCCCTGATGCGCATGCGCAGGCCGGGCACGGCGGCGGCACGGGCCGCGAGCAGGTCGGCGGCGTGCGCACCGGCTGTCGGCGAGTGCGCCGAGAACACGCCGAGCGCGCCGAGGTGCATCGGGTGCCGGTCGGACTCGATGTTCCAAAAGGCCAGATCGAGAGGGGCGAGCAGGTCAGCAGTCGCAGTCATCAAAGGGACGCCTCGCGTCGACGGAGGGTGGATCAGCAGTCAAACGCCGACACCTGATTACGGTCAAGTACGATCACGCTACGCTCAGTTAACAGCAGATTAAGTCCCGCCTCCACCGAAAGAGGCGGGAGTCAAGGGACGGCTGAGGTCACCTCAGCGCCGGTGGCGCCGCCTCGGGTGACGTACCCCACTCCGACGGGCGCGGGCCGACCGTGAACGCCAGCGACCGCAGGGAGCGCAGCGAACCGTTCGTCAGGTAGGTGCGGCCGTAGTCGGATCCGTCCCGGCGGGCCCGCTGGATGTAGCGGTCCGTGGCGGAGGTGCCGGGCGCGGTCACCGTGAAGCCGCCGCTCGGCCACCAGCGGCGGTCGAGGTGGACGTCGACGCGGTCGAAGACGGGCGTGGACAGGCCCCAGGTGCCGTACCCCGGCTGGACCGGGAAGAGCCCGATGGAGGACAGCACGTTCCAAGCGGACATGGTGCCCAGGTCGTCGTTGCCGGTCATCCCGGTCGGCCCGTCCGTGAACAGGGTCAGGGCCGCGTGCACCACGTCGGTGGTCTGCCAGGGCCGGCCGGTGGAGAGGTAGGTGTAGGGGGCGATGAGGTCGGGCTCGTTCATCGGGTTGTAGACGGCCGCGTTGTAGTAGGTGTACGCGTCGCCGTGCACCCAGACCTCGCGGGCGGTCCTGACGGGATCGGCGAGCAGCTTGTCGTAGGCGAAGAAGGAGTCGAGCCGCCGGTTGGTGGCGTCCGCGCCGCCGATCAGGGAGATCACGCCGGGCAGGTCCTGCGGGACGAGCCACTGGTACTGCCAGGCGGTGCCCTCGTGGAAGCCGATGCCGCGCGCCGGGTCGGGGTCGCCGGTGAAGAGGCCCTGGCCGTCGCGGGCGCGGAAGAAGCCGGTGGAGGGGTCGAAGACGTTGCGGTAGTTCTGCGCCCGGGTGGCGTAGCGGGCCGCGTCCGCGGTGTGGCCGAGGTCCCGGGCCATCTGGCCGAGCATCGCGTCGGAGAGGGCGTACTCCAGGGTGACGGAGGCACCGTGGTCGTAGTCGGAGTCGCCGGCCTTGGCGTGCGGGCGGCCCTTGAGGTAGGGGGCGAAGCCGTTCGCCAGGTACTCGGCGTTGGCCTCGCGGCCGATGCCGGGGTTGGCGGCGGGCGGCACGCCGTCGGCGTTCTTCTTCAGCGCCCGGTAGGCCCGCTCCTCGTACCCCTTGAGCAGGCCCGCCTGGTAGGCCGTGGTCAGGAAGGGGGTGACCGGGTCGCCGGTCATGATGTTCGTCTCGACCGTGCCGTAGCCCCAGCGGGGCAGCCAGCCGCCCTCCTCGTCGATCTTCAGCACCGACAGGGCCATGTCGCGGGCCTCACGCGGCGCGAGCAGGGCGAGCAGTTGGGCCTGGGTGCGGTAGGTGTCCCAGAGCGACCAGTTCTGGTAGTAGGTGAAGCCCCTGGCCCGGTGGATACGGCGGTCCCAGCCGGTGTAGCGGCCGTCGGCGTCCTCGCCGACGTTCGGCGCGAGGAAGCTGCGGTACAGGGACGAGTAGAAGGTGCGGCGGAGGGTGGGACCGCCGCCGCCGACGCGGACGCCGGCGAGCCGCCGCTCCCAGGCGTCGCGGGCCTGCCGTCGCACCGTGTCGAACGAACGGCCGCCTTCCGCGCGGAGGTTGGCCTCGGCACCACGCGCGTCGACGTACGACAGGGCGGTGGTCGCCTCGACGGTACGGTCCCCGGTGGTGTCGAAGCGGACGTAGGCCCCGTCGGTGCCGGTCCGGGAGCCGGGGGTGACCGCCGTGCCGTGCCAGGTGCCGTAGGCGGTGAAGGGGCGGCTGAAGCGGGTGACCGTGTAGACGGTGTAGGGGGCGGTGTCCCGGCAGAAGCCGTGCCCGGTGATCCTGGTGCGGACGGTGTGGTCGTCGAGGATCTCGACCTCGCTGCTCACCGGCCTGTGCAGCGCCTGGGCCGCGTTGAGCAGGACGTTCGCCCTGCCGGTGGCCGGGAAGGTGTAACGCTGGACGCCGGTGCGGGCGGTGGCCGTCAGCTCGGCCCGGACACCGGAGTCGAGACCGACGCGGTAGTAGCCGGGGCTCGCCTGCTCGTCGGCGTGGCTGAACCCGGCGGCGTACCGGGCGTAGTCCGTCTGGGTGACGTCCCCGGTGGTCGGCAGCACGGGCAGGTCGCCGCCGATGGCACAGCCCACGCCCGAGAGGTGGACCAGGGAGAAGCCGCGGATCCGATGCTGGGAGTAGTCGTAGCCGGTGCTGTGCCCGGTGTCCGGGGAGAGCTGCACCATGCCGAAGGGCACGGCCGCGCCGGGGAAGGTGTTGCCCTCGTCCTGGCTGCCGATGAAGGGGTTCACCAGGTCGGCGAGGTGGCCGTCGGCCGGGTCGGCGGCTCCCGCGGCGGGGGCGGTGAACAGCGCGGACGCTGTCAGCACCCCGGCGACGCACAGCCGTGTGCGCCGGGTCCCTCTCATGTCGATGACCTCCGAAGTTCGACATCGCTGTCTGCATCGTGAGGGGGAAAGACCGCAAAGCCCGGCAAATAGGGGTTTTCACGTCCGGCGCGTCGCATACGAGTTGGGCCCGGCGCGCACGGCGCCGGGCCCGCTGCGGATCCGTGACTACGAGACCAGCTGCCCCTTCCCGAGGGCGATGACCCCGCCCTTGGAGACGGTGTACAGCTCGGCGTCCCGCTCCGGGTTGACGCCTATCGTGGCGCCGGGCGGTACCTCCACGTTCTTGTCGAGGACCGCGCCGCGCACCACCGCGCCCCGGCCCACGACCACGTTGTCGTGCAGTATCGACCCCTGGACCACTGCACCCGGATCGACGCGCACGCCCGGTGACAGCACGGACCGGGTGACCTGGCCGCGGATCAGGCAGCCCGCGCTGATGATCGACTCGCTGGCCATCCCGCCGGCGTTGAAACGGGCCGGCGAGAGCTGGTTGGAGTGGGTGTAGATGGGCCAGTTGCGGTTGAAGAGGTTGAAGGCCGGGCGCTCCGCGATCAGGTCCATGTGCGCGTCGTAGTACGCGTCGAGGGTGCCGACGTCGCGCCAGTAGCCGCGGTCCCGACTGGTCTCGCCGGGGATGTGGTTGGTGCCGAAGTCGTAGAGCTGGGCCTCGCCGCGGGCGGTGAGCTGGGGCAGGATCGAACCGCCCATGTCGTGCACCGAGTCGTCGTCCTCGGCGTCCCGGTGCAGCGACTCGATCAGGGCCTTGGTGGTGAAGATGTAGTTGCCCATGGAGGCGAACACGGTGTCGGGGGCGTCCGGCAGGCCGGGCGGGTCGGCCGGCTTCTCCAGGAAGGTCTCTATCGTCCGGCCGTCCGAGCCGGGCGTGATCACCCCGAACGCCGAGGACTCGCCGCGCGGGACCCGGATGCCCGCCACCGTGACCCCGGCACCGCCGTCGATGTGCTGCTGGAGCATCTGCCGGGGGTCCATCCGGTAGACGTGGTCCGCGCCGAACACCGCCACGTACTCCGGCTGTTCGTCGTTGACGAGGTTGAGGGACTGCAGGAGGGCGTCGGCGCTGCCCAGGTACCAGCGCGGGCCGAGCCGCTGCTGGGCCGGGACCGGGGTGACGTAGTTGCCGAGCAGGCTGGACATCCGCCAGGTGGTGGTGATGTGCCGGTCCAGCGAGTGCGACTTGTACTGGGTCAGCACGCAGATGCGCAGCACGTCCGCGTTGACCAGGTTGGACAGGACGAAGTCGACCAGGCGGTAGGTCCCGCCGAAGGTGACAGCTGGTTTGGCCCGGTCCGCGGTCAGCGGCATCAGGCGTTTGCCCTCTCCGCCGGCCAGTACGATCCCGAGTACCGAAGGTCCACCACGACGCATGGCCGCTCCCCTCACCCTGGTGCTCCATGCCTGCCCTGGGAGCACATCCGCTAAGCCTGCACCGTGATCACGTCGAACAGGCGGCTTGTTCGTTACGGCTGTTCGAGGATCTCTGCTCACGCCCGCGCCGATCACACCTGCTTCAGGACCTCCTCGTACAGCAGGACCGTGCGTCTGGCCACCGCGTCCCAGCCGAACTCGCCCACCGCCCGCCGCCGTCCGGCCGCACCCATCCGCCGGGCGGTCTCCCGGTCGCCCACCACCGTGTCCAGCGCCCGCGCGAGATGCGCCTCGAAGTCGTCGTCGAGATCGACCAGCAGGCCGGTCTCGCCGTCCTCGACGACCTCGGGGATGCCGCCGACCCGGGACGCCACCACGGGTGTGCCGCAGGCCATCGCCTCCAGGTTGACGATGCCGAGCGGCTCGTACACCGAGGGACAGGCGAACACGGCGGCATGGGTGAGCAGTTGGATGACGTCCGCGCGCGGCAGCATCTGGGGGATCCAGTGCACGCCCTCGCGGACCCGGCCGAGCTCCTCGAAGAGCTCGCGGAACTCCCGGTCGATCTCCGGCGTGTCGGGCGCCCCGGCGCACAGCACGACCTGCGCCGCGGGGTCGATGTCCCGTACGGCGCGCAGCAGGTGCGGCACGCCCTTCTGGCGGGTGATCCGGCCGACGAAGAGCACGTAGGGACGGCTCGGGTCGATGCCGTTGCGGGTGAGCACGTCGGTGCCGTGGTCCGGCCGGTACAGGGCGGTGTCGATGCCGTTGTGCACGACGTGGACCCTCGCCGGGTCGAGGGCCGGGTAGCAGCCGAGGATGTCCTCACGCATGGCCCCGGAGACGGCGATCACGGCGTCGGCGGCCTCGATCGCGCTGCGCTCCGCCCAGCTGGACAGCGCGTACCCGCCGCCGAGTTGCTCGGCCTTCCAGGGCCGCAGCGGCTCCAGGGAGTGCGCGGTCACCACGTGCGGGACGCCGTACAGCATCTTGGCCACGTGACCGGCGAGGTTGGCGTACCAGGTGTGGGAGTGGACGAGTTCGCGGCCTTCGAGTCCCGCGGCCATGGCGAGGTCCACGGAGAAGGTGCGCAGCGCGTCGTTGGCGGTGTCCAGGGCGGACCAGGGCCGGTGCCGGACCACGCCGTCGCCGCGGCCCTCGCCCCAGCAGTGCACCTCCAGGTCGACCAGGGGCCGCAACTCCCGGGCGAGGAACTCCACGTGAACACCAGCACCGCCGTACACGTCCGGGGGGTACTCCCGGGTCAGCAGTCCGACTCGCACCCGCAACCCCTCGCTCTTGACGCCCGGTTGGTCCATGGTCACCCAGAAGCGGCGCGCGGGGAAGGGCGCGGCGGTTGTGTGAAACAACAGTCACCGCAGATCCCGCCGCCCGGTACCCGGTAGTAGAGGCAGCAGCTGCGGCGGCGGAAGGACAGTCCGGAGCGGGTGCCGGTGAGGCGCAGCCGGGGGTGCGCGAACAGGGCCGCGGCGAGGGCGCGGGCGCGGTGCGCGAGGTCCGCGTCCCCGTCGGCGCGCGCCCGGCGGTCCAGTTCGCGGGCGGCGCCGGCCAGCGCCGAGCCCGCGTTGCCCCACAACAGGCCGGCGGCGACGCCGTAGCGGGCGCGCAGGGCCGCGGCCAGGGGTTCGAGGTGGCCGTGCACGACGGCGTCCACCAGGGTGGCCGGTTCGGCGCCGCCGGGCAGCGCGCGTACTTCGGTGAGCCAGAGGTCGTCCGGGGCGGTGGCGCCGGTGTCCCAGCGGAGCAGGCGGGGGTGCAGGTCGGGCAGGCGGCCGTACCGGGCGGCGCAGCCGAGGGCCACGGACCAGAGCCGGGCGGCCAGCGCCTGGTGGGCGATGGAGGCGGCGACCCTGGGCTCGGGGGCCCGCAGCCGCTCCCCGACCGTGCCGACGCGGTGGGTGAGGGAATCGTGGCTGCCGTCCGGTCCGGTTCCCGCGCCGGGCCGCTCGCAGGGCGCGTCGCAGGCCCCGTTGCAGGCCCCGTTGTAGGCGCTCGCGAGGGTCGGCAGCGCGTCGGGCCGTGCCGCCGCGGTGTCCGCGGGCACTGCGGGCACCGTCCGCAGGACGAAGAAGCCGCCGAGCGGACGGAGCGCGGCGAGATCGGGGTCCAGGTCCACGGACAGCAGTAGTACCAGGAGTGTTGGGCCACCGGCCGTCCGGCCCTCCACCCGGCGTCACCCACCCTGGGGATGGTCGGGGTCCTTTCCTACTCCATCGGCAGTACGACGCATTCGGTGCTCAGGTACGACGACGGGAAGCAGCCGGGCGGGCAGAGTGTTGTTCATGGAAGCAGACCGATCACCGCGTGGGGCCGACCGGCCGCGCATGACGCAGAGGAGCCGGGCATGAGCGCCCTCGCGTTGTCCGTGTTGCTCTCCTTCGTCTCCGCCGTCGCCTACGCGGGCGGAGCGATCGTGCAGGAGCAGGTCGCGGTCTCCTCCCCCGACGAGCAGTACGCGCCGCTGCGCCGCCCGAGCTGGTGGGGCGCGATGGCGCTCAACGGCCTCGGCGGTCTGCTGCACGTCGTGGCTCTGGCCTACGGCCCGCTGAGCCTGGTCCAGCCGCTGGGCGCGCTCACCATCGTGTTCGCGCTGCCCATGGCGGCGCTGTTCGTGGGCCGGGAGGCCGGGGCGACCGCCTGGCGCGGGGCGATCATGGCCACCGTGGGCCTCGCCGGTCTGCTCTCCCTGGTCGGTTCCTCCGACTCGCACGCCCTCGACTCCGCGGGGCGGATCGGGGTCGCGCTGGTCACCGGCGGGGCGGTGGTCGCGCTGATGATCGCGGGGCGGGCCGCGCACCGTCATCCGGCGGTGCGCAGTGTGCTGCTGGCCACGGCGTCCGGCATCGCCTTCGGCATGTCCTCGGTGTTCACCAAGGTGGTGGCGATCGACTGGGACGGCGGGATCGCCCCGGCCGACGCGGTCTGGCTGGCGGTGATCGGCGCCTACGCCGTGGCGGGCGTGATGATCTCCCAGGCCTCCTACCGGGGTGGTGGCCTCGCCGCGCCGCTGGCCACGCTGACCGTGGTCAACCCCGTGCTGGCGGCGGCGGTCGGCATCAGCATGTTCGGTGAGGCGTTCCGCTACGGCGCGACCGGCACGCTGCTGGCACTGGGCTGCGGTGTGCTCGCCGCGGGTGGCCTGATCCTGCTGACGACCGAACGCATCGAGAGCACCCCGCACCCGGCCCCCACGCCCCCGCTGCCCGCCTCCGCCCCCACGACGCCCCCCGAGCCCCTGGTCGAGGCACTGACGGAACTGGCGGAAAAGGGTCTGGCGGACGTCGGCCCGGCCGGAGCGGGCCTGGCGGTGGCCGGCCGGACGGAGACGGGGTCGGCCGACGGCGTGGAGGCGGAAGCGGGACCGGCGGTGGTCGGGCCCGCCGGGACGGGACTTGCCGTGGTCGACGGGGCCGCGACGGGCCAGGCGGACGATGGCTTGACGGGAGCGTGCCTGGCGGTGGCAGGGCGGACGGAGACGGGGTCGGCCGACGGCGTGGGGGCGGAGGCAGGCCTGGTGGTCGTCGTCCCGGAGGGGACCGGGCCGGTGGAGGCCGGTCTGAGCGGGACCGGGCCGGCCGAGGGCGGTGCGGCGGGAGCGCGGACCGTGGACGCCGGTCTCGTGCCGGAGGAGGGCGGTGCGGGCGCGGGGCGGCCGGTGTCCGGCGGGCTCGTCGGCGGCGAGGCGGGTTCACCCGCGGTCACGATGCCGCAGCAGCGCACGGCGTCCGCGGCGGACGTGGCCGACGTCCTGCTGCCCGCCGCCGACTACGTGCACGGCGCCCTGCTGGACCGGCGCCGTACGCGCGTCCCATCCGTCAAATCCTGACGCCACCGGCCCGGAGATAGGCGACCGGGTCGATGTCCGAGCCGAAGCCGGGCCCCGTCCGCACCTCGAAGTGCAGATGCGGGCCCGTGGTGTTCCCGGTGGAGCCCGAGCGCCCTATCCGCTGGCCCGTGGCGACACTCTGCCCGGCCCGCACGGAGATGGCCGAGAGATGGCCGTACTGGGAGTAGCGGCCGTCGGCGTGCCGGATCACCACCTGGTAGCCGTACGAGCCGCCCCAGCCCGCCGTGACGACCTCCCCGGCCTCGACCGCCCTGACCGAGGTGCCGGTGGGGGCGAGGAAGTCGACGCCGGTGTGGTAGCCCTTCGACCAGTGCGAGCCGAGCGCGTGGTACGGCGTGCCGATCGGGGCGTCGACCGGGGCGACGAGGGAGTGCCCGGTGTGCGTGGGGGTCTTCCTCGCCTCGGTTTTCGTCCGGCTCTTCGCCGCCGGCTTCGCCTTGGCCTTCCGCTTCGCCTCGGCCCCGCCGACCGGCTGCTCCGCCCTGGCGGCCCGGCCGGTCAGGCTCAGCCGCTGCCCCGGCAGGATCAGGTCGGGGTCCGCGCCGACCGTCGCGCGGTTGGCGGCGTACAGCCGGTGCCAGCCGCCGGCCACGTCGTGTTCGTCGGCGATCCCGGAGAGCGTGTCGCCGCGCACCACGGTGTACATCTCGGCCTTGCCCGCCCGGGATTGCGGCGTGGTCCCCGGGTGCACGTCCCGCACCGAGCTCTTGACGGGTCGGGTGCGGGCACTGTCGGTGTGCGTGCCCCCGGCGTTCCCGGTCCCGGCGTGCGTACCCCCGGCGTGCGTGCTCCCGGTGTGCACGTCGGGTGCGCCGCCGTCGCGGGTGAGACCGCCCCGTACCGAGCAGACCGGCCAGGCGCCCGGCCCCTGCCCGTCGAGCACCTTCTCCGCGACGGCGATCTGCTGGTCCCTGGTCGCGAGGTCGGCCCGCGGCGCGTACCGGGTGCCCCCGTACGCCTCCCAGGTGGACTGGGTGAACTGGAGCCCGCCGTAATAGCCGTTGCCGGTGTTGATGTGCCAGTCGCCGCTGGACTCGCAGGCGGCGACCTTCTCCCAGGTGGTCACCGAGGCCGCCGTGGCGGTCCCGGCGGCGGCGAGCGGGATCGCGAGTCCGGCGCCGCCCGCCGTGACGGTGAGCGAGGCCCGGTTGATCCTGTTCGGCTGGTACCGGCGGTGCCGGCCGCGTTCGGCCATGTCTGGAGCCCCCTCGCCACGCGCATCAGGAAGGGCCAAAAGTAAGCGCCCCGAACAGGCCATGACAAGGCTGCAATCAGCCGCCTCCCGTCCCGCAGGACACGGCCGCCCCTTCGCGAAGCGGCCGACGGACAGACCGACTTGACGCGCCGTCGGCCGCACGGTTCCCCGCGACGGCCCCGGTACGGCGTTTCACGTGGTTACTGAGGCGTCGGCCCCGTGCCGTCCGTATCTGCGTGTGCGGCCGGTCGGACGGCGAGTCAGGATGGCCTTTGGGCAATACTGGCGGCACGGGGGCGGCAGCACCTTTTGCACGTTCTACAAGATCGACTCGATCTTTGAGGAGCAGGCGGTATGAGCACTTCGGCGCAGATCGGCGTCACGGGTCTCGCGGTCATGGGCCGCAACCTCGCCCGGAACTTCGCGCGCAACGGCTACACGGTGGCGTTGCACAACCGCACGGTGTCGAAGACACGCGAGCTGGTGGAGAACTTCGGGGACGAGGGCGACTTCATCGCGGCCGAGACGGCGAAGGAGTTCGTCCAGGCGCTGGAACGCCCGCGCCGACTGGTCATCATGGTCAAGGCGGGCGGCCCCACGGACGCGGTGATCGAGGAGTTCGCCCCGCTCCTGGAGCCCGGCGACATGATCATCGACGGTGGCAACGCGCACTTCGCCGACACGCGGCGACGCGAGAAGGCGCTGCGGGAGCAGGGCATCCACTTCGTCGGCATGGGCGTCTCCGGCGGCGAGGAGGGCGCGCTGCACGGACCGAGCATCATGCCGGGCGGCCCGAAGGAGTCGTACGACTCGCTGGGCCCGATGCTGGAGAAGATCTCGGCGAAGGCGGCGGACGGCGCGCCCTGCGTCACGCACTGCGGCCCCGACGGCGCCGGGCACTTCGTGAAGATGGTGCACAACGGCATCGAGTACGCCGACATGCAGCTGATCGGCGAGGCGTACCAGCTGCTGCGCGACGTCGCCGGGTACTCCCCCCGGCAGATCGCGGAGATCTTCCGCACCTGGAACACCGGCCGGCTCGACTCGTACCTGATCGAGATCACGGCCGAGGTGCTGGCCCACGTGGACGCGGCGACCGGGAAGCCGTTCGTGGACGTGGTGGTGGACCAGGCCGAGCAGAAGGGCACCGGCCGCTGGACCGTCCAGATCGCCCTCGACCTGGGCGTGCCGGTGTCGGGCATCGCCGAGGCGGTGTTCGCGCGTTCCCTGTCCGGCCATGCCGACCTGCGCGCCGCCTCCCGCGAGCTGGCCGGCCCGAAGCCGACGCCGCTGTCCGAGGCCGAGGCGGCGGCGTTCGCCGACCGGGTGGAGCAGGCGCTGTACGCGTCGAAGATCGTGTCGTACACGCAGGGCTTCCACGAGATCCAGGCGGGCAGCGACGAGTACGACTGGAACATCGACCTCGGTGCGGTCTCCGCGATCTGGCGGGGCGGCTGCATCATCCGGGCGGCGTTCCTCGACCGGATCCGCGCGGCCTACGACGCCCGCGCCGACCTGCCCAGCCTGCTGTCCGACGAGACGTTCGCCCGGGAGATCGCCGACGCCCAGGACGACTGGCGTGAGGTGATCATCGCGGCGACCCGGCAGGGGGTGGCGGTGCCCGGCTTCTCGGCGGCGCTGGCGTACTACGACGCGCTGCGGGCGGAGCGGCTGCCCGCGGCTCTCACCCAGGGCCAGCGGGACTTCTTCGGGGCGCACACGTACCGCAGGGTGGACCGGGAGGGGTCGTTCCACACGCTGTGGGGCGGGGACCGCAGCGAGGTCGGCGCGTAGGACCGATGTCGGGGCGCGGGTGAGCAGCGGTTTCGCGGCTCACCCGCGCCCTTCGCGTTGTCCGGGGCCCGCGTGGTCCGAGGCGCGTCAGGTGAGGGGCGGCCCTGGTTCCGGGCTGGGCGTCGGCTCCGGGCCGGGTGGCACCGGGGACGGGGCGGGACCGGGCGGCGGCGGTGCCGGGGCCGGGTCAGGACCCGGGGACGGCGGGGTGGGGCCGGGGCCCGGCGGCGACGGCGTGGGCGCCGGTTCCGGGCCCGGCGGCGGTTGCGGGTCGGGGACCGGACTGGGATACGGGTCCGGAGGCTGGGGGCCCGGCCCGGGCGGGGGGCCCGGTGGTACGGGGTCGGGCTGCGGGTTCGTCATGGTGTCCTCCGCCAGTGGCTCGATGTCACCTCTGGTGTACTGCCCACGCGTACCCGGCCCGGCCTCGCGCACTCACCCCGGTGGCGGTCACCCTCGCGGCACACACCGCCCGCGCCGCCGCCTCGGGGAGGTTCAGAAGCGGCCGGGGTGGGCCACCAGCCACTCCTTGGCCGCGCGCAGCAGCTCGGGGTCGGGCGTGGGGGCGACCTCCGGGTGGCGTTCGGCCCACCTGACGACGTACGGGCAGAGCGGGGCCACCGGGGTGTCCTCGCGCTCGGAGATCGCGTACAGCTCGCGGGCGAGCGAGCCCGCGATGCCCTTGCCCTCGTGTTCCGGTTCCACGATGGTGTGCACGGGCACGAGGGCCCGGGAGGGCGACTCCAGCACGAAGTACTCGATGCGGCCGACGACGTCGCCGCCGGCGACCGCCTCAAGACGGCCGGCCTGCCGGTCGTCGCGGATCTCGATGTCGCTCATGTCGCCCTCCTGGTCCGCCGGTCAGACCGATACGGCCTGCGGGCTGCGCTCCTGGTCCGAGCCCGGTACCGGCTCGGACGGGTCGGCACCGAGCGCCACGATCCGGTTGTCGCGGTCGACGTGCACGACCCGCGGCCGAAACGTACGCGCCTCGGCGTCGGTGACCTGAGCGTAGCTGATGATGATCACCAGGTCGCCGGGGTGGACGAGGTGGGCGGCGGCACCGTTGATCCCGACGACCCCCGAGCCCCGCTCGCCCTCGATGACGTAGGTCTCCAGTCGGGCCCCGTTGGTGATGTCGACGATGTGGACCAGCTCACCGGGAAGCAGGTCGGCGGCGTCGAGCAGGTCGGCGTCGATGGTCACCGATCCCACGTAGTGCAGGTCGGCCTGGGTGACGGTGGCGCGGTGGATCTTCGACTTGAACATGGTGCGAAACATGAGGAGACTCCCGATTCGTCCTGCTCCCTGCCTGCTTCTGCAGGTCAAGGGCGATGGTCGGAGGCTACAACGTTTCGCATGTGCGGTCAGCCGTAGCCGGGGAACCGGCCGAGCCCACCGGTTCAGCCGGTGTCAGTGGGTCCCGGCATGATCGCGGCATGACTCCTTCGATCGTGGAAGAACTCGTTCTCCGGACGGCCGCGAGGCACGGCGTTCCCGGGCCGGTCGCACAGGAGCTGCTCGCCGGCTCCCGACCGTGCCTCCATCTGGTGCCGTTCCAGGGCCTGACGCCCGCTCAGCGGGAAGAGGCCCGTCCTGCCGCGCGCACGGGGGGCCTCCCCTCCCTGCCGGACGGCGTCGACTGGCCCGCCGGGCGGAAGCCTCTGGTGCTGACCGTCGATTGCGCGGCGCTCCCCGGTGAAGCCCTGGACATCGAGCTGCCGTCCGACGGGAGCCTGCTGTTCTTCACCGAGATCGAGTACGAGCCGGAGTCGTCGGTGGTGCTCCACGTTCCCGCCGGCGTGCCGACCACGGAACGCTCGGCGACGTACGAGCTCGACGGGGAGCCGGAGCAGGTCAGGGTCTACCAGCCGGGTGTGCTGTATCCGGTGCCGGGACTGACCGTCTCTCCCGATTGGCGCGACGCCCCGGCGACCAGCGCGTTCCTGGACGGTGGCGCGGACCGGGACGACGTCCTGGACGATTTCGAGGACGCCGTGCGGAGAGCGGCGGCAGACGGCGCCTCACACGGAGTCGCCGTCCAGCTGGGCGGTTTCTCCAGCCCCTGGCAGTCGGCTCCGGACGAGGGCGATCTCGTCCTCCTGGCGCAGATACACGGGCAGTCGATCGACCTCGACGTCTACACGCAGACCCTGATCACCGGCACCCGCGAGGACATGGCAGGGCGCCGGTACGAGGCATTGGAGTTCGAGCAGCAGGTCTGAACACTCACCGGTTTCCGGCGGGGGAAAGGAAAAGGTGTGCGGAGCCTTCGGGCTTTTCCACGGCGGGCGGTCAGCAGCGCACCCACACCTGCCGCGCGTCGCGGCAGGTGAGGGCGTCGGATTCGATCGGCGTCGGCTTGCCCACGGTGGTGTTATCAAGGGTGTATGGAGGCATTCTCCGAACGCCCTCTGAGCCCCCAAGGTCATCCGCCCGTCGGCCGCTCGCGCAAAGGTCGCGCTTCCCGGATCGACCTGCGCAGTGCGGCCGGCCAGGTGTTCCTCCTCCAGGTCGTCATCGTGGTCCTGCTGGTGGTGGCCGCGGTGGTGGGCATGGTGCTCCAGGCGGCGAGTGACGCTCTGCAGCAAGGGCGACGGGAGTCGGTCATCGCGGCCCAGTCGTTCGCGAGTGCCCCTGGCGTGGCCGCGGCACTGCAGGGCCGGGACCCCTCAGCGGTGCTCCAGCCGCGAGCCGAGGCGGCGCGCAAGCGCACCGGCATGGATTTCGTCATCGTCATGAACACGAAGGGGATTCGTTACACCTACCCCTATCCGCAGGAGATCGGGAAGAAGTTCGTCGGCGTCATCGCACCGGCACTGCAGGGCCGTACCGTCATCGAGCAGGCCGGTGGGCCGCCTCTGCCCGCGGGCCGGGGGACGGACGTGCAGGCGGTGGTCCCGGTGACCGACGCGCGCGGCAAGGTGGTCGGCCTGGTCTCCGCCGGAATCACCGTCAAGAACGTGATGGGGCTGTGGCTGCCGCAGCTGCCGATCATCATGGCCAGCGGCGCGGTCGCGCTGGCGCTGGCCATGACGGGAACGACGCTGGTGTCCCGGCGGCTGCGGCGGCAGACCTTTGGCCTGGCTCCGCTGGAGCTGGCCCAGCTGTACGAGCACCATGACGCGGTCCTGCACGCGGTGCGGGAAGGGGTGCTGATCACCGGCGCCGACGGACGGCTGCTGTTGGCGAACGACGAGGCGACGCGGCTTCTCGGACTGCCGGCTGACGTGCGGGGGCGCTCGGTGCGGGAGCTGGGACTGTCGGAGCCGGTCATGAGCCTGCTGTCGTCGCGGGAGGAGGTCACCGACGAGGTGCTTCGCGCGGGGGACCGACTGCTGGCGGTGAACAAGCGGCCGACGTACCCGCAGGACGGCCGGGGAGGCAGCGTGGTGACCCTCCGGGACACCACGGAGCTGGCGGAGATCTCGGGTCGGGCCGAGGTCTCGCGGGAGCGGCTGAAGCTGCTGTACGAGGCCGGGGTGCGGATCGGGACGACGCTGGATGTGAGGCGTACGGCCCAGGAACTGACCGACGTGGCGGCGCCGCAGTTCGCCGACCTCGTGACGGTGGATCTGCTCGACGCGGTGCTGCGGGGGTGGGAGCCGACGGCGGAGGGCTGGCGGCATCTGCGCCGGGCGGCGATCGGCGGCGAACAGCGGATGACGCCGGTGTATCCGCTGGACGAAGTGATCGCGTTCTCGCCCCGCACCCCGCAGATGCGGACGCTGCAGGAGGGGCGGGGGATGCTGGAGACAGACCTGCGCCGGTCGGACGGCTGGCGGGAACAGGACCCGGAGCGCGCCCGGAAGGCCCTGGAGGGCGGGCTGCGGTCGCTGGTGGCCGTACCGCTGCGGGCGCGGAACGTACCGCTGGGCGTGGCGAACTTCTACCGGATGGCGGATTCTCCTGCGTTCGATCCGGAGGATCTCGCTTTCGCGGAGGAACTGGCCGTACGGGCGGCGGTGGCCATCGACAACGCCCGGCGGTTCACCCGGGAGCACACGATGGCGGTGGCGCTGCAGCGCAGTCTGCTGCCGCGTGGACAGCCGGAGCAGGACGCGCTGGAGGTGGCCTGGCGGTATCTGCCCTCGGAGGCGGGGGTGGGCGGGGACTGGTTCGACGTCATCCCGCTTCCGGGCGCGCGCGTGGCCCTGGTGATGGGTGACGTCGTCGGTCACGGGCTGCACGCGGCGGCGACGATGGGTCGGCTGCGCACCGCCGTGCACAACTTCTCCACCCTGGACCTCCCCGTGGACGAGGTGCTCGGGAACCTGGACGACCTGGTCGTGCGCATGGACAACGAGAAGAACAGGGGTGATGCCGTGGACGGCCAGGAAGGGGAGGGAGTGACCGGAGCGACCTGTCTGTACGCGGTGTACGACCCGGTGGCGGGGACGTGCACGACGGCCCGTGCGGGACACCCGGAACCGGTGCTGGTGCGCCCGGACGGGACGGTCACCTGCCTTGGTGTGCCGGTCTCGGCGCCCCTGGGTCTGGGCGGCTACCCCTTCGAGAGCGTCGAGGTGTCCCTGCCGGCGGGTTCACAGCTGGTGCTGTACACCGACGGCCTGGTGGAGAACCGCGCCCACGATGTCGACGTCGGGATGGAGAGGCTGCGCCGCGCTCTGGGCGGGTCCGGGACACGCACTCCGGAGGAGACGTGCCAGGCGGTGTTCGACGCGCTGAAGCCGTCACGCCCCTCCGACGACATCGCGCTGCTGGCGGCACGTACCCGGATGTTCCCGCGCTCGCGCATGGCCGAATGGGACGTGTCGCCCGATCCGGCGTTGGTTCCCTCGGTGCGGGCGCGCTGCAGGGAGACGTTGCTGGAGTGGGGACTGGAGGAGACCGGATTCGCCACGGAGCTGATCGTCAGCGAGCTGGTCACGAACGCGATCCGGTACGGCTCGCCGCCGATCGGCGTGCGGCTGTTGCACGGACGCTGCCTGATCTGCGAGGTCTCGGACGGCAGCGGTACCTCGCCGCGCCTGCGGCGGGCGGCGGCCACGGACGAAGGCGGGCGGGGGCTCTTTCTCGTGGCGCAGTTCGCGCAGCGATGGGGAACGCGGTACACGACCCGCGGCAAGGTCATCTGGACGGAGCAGCTTCTTCACGACGGCGAACCCGGCGCCTCGGGCGTCGCACCGGTCGATTTCCTCCTCGACCAGTTCGACCTCGACCAGTCCGCTGATCCCGGTGTGTGAGCCTTCCGGGTCAGCGCAGGTGGGCCGCGTCGAGCAGGACCGTCACGGTGGGAGCGACCAGCCCGGTGGGCGTGTCCGCCTTGATTCCCGCGCGGGCGCTGACGCCGTCGAAGACCAGGGTCAGCTGCCTGGCCAGCAGATCGGGGTCGCTCGCGCCACCCCGTTCGGCCTCGGCGCGGAAGAAGGCGGTCAGGCTCTCCTTGACCCGGTGGGCCACCCGGCTCGCCGGGTGGTCCTGGTCCTTGAGCTCGATCTGCACGGCGAGGTACCGGCAGCCCAGGAAGTCCGGCGCACCCGCCTGCGACGCCAGCCGGTCGAAGACGTGCATGATCCGCTCGCGGGGCGGGCGGCCGTCGTCCTTCGGCGGCAGGAGCGTCTCCGCGTAGGCGGCGGCGCGTTCCTCCAGGCTCGCCGCCAGCAGTTCGTCCTTGCTCTCGAACAACTGGTACATGGAGCGCTTCGACACCCCCGCCGCCTTGCACAGCGCGTCGACGCCGATGCCGACGCCGTCTCGGTACGTGAGGGTGGCTGCCGCCTCCAGCAGCCGCTGCCGGGAGCTTGGCTTCGCGTCGGTGGTCATGGCGCGAGGGTAACGCGATTCCGACCCCATGGAAACCGACCGGTTTACGACCCTGGCCGCAGCCAGATCGGATTTACTGAAGATTGATTGAACAGTCCAGACTGATAAACCTAGTGTTAGTAGATATGGAAACGGATGAGACCTCCCGGCTGGCCTCCGAACTGCGGCTCACGCTCGGGCGGGTGACGCGGCGGCTGCGGCAGGCCCATGCCGTCGGGGACATCTCGCTCTCCGGGGTGTCCGTGCTCGCGCGCCTCGCCGCCGACGGCCCCGACTCCCCCACCGCGCTCGCCGAGATGGAGCGGGTCCGGCCGCAGGCCATGGCCAGCACCCTCGCCCAGCTCGAACAGCGCGGTCTGGTGGGCCGTACCCCCGACGCCGCGGACGGGCGGCGGAGCATCGTGGCCGTCACCGAGGACGGGCGGGCGGTGCTCGCCGAGCGGCGCTCGGAGTCCGTGCAACGGCTCGCGACGGTGATCGACGAGCTCTCGGCCGCGGAACGGGCGGCCCTCGCGACGGCCCTGCCCGTGCTCGGACGTCTGGCGGAACGGCTGTGAGCGCGCGGACGCCCTCCGGCGCGCGGCCGGGCTCACCGCGCTCGGCCCGCCGCACGGAGACTCCGCCGGGGCCCCGCTACAAGTGGGTCGCGCTGTCGAACACCACCCTGGGCGTCCTGATCGCCACGATGGACGCCTCCATCGTGATCATCTCGCTGCCGGCGATCTTCCGCGGGATCGGCCTCGACCCGCTCGCGCCGGGCAACATCGGCTACCTGCTCTGGATGATCCTGGGGTACCTGCTGGTCTCCGCCGTGCTGGTCGTCGTACTCGGCCGGCTCGGCGACATGTTCGGGCGGGTGAAGATCTACAACCTCGGCTTCCTGGTCTTCGCGTGCGCCTCGGTCGCGCTGTCGCTCGATCCGTTCCGGGCGGGGGCCGGCGCCCTGTGGCTGATCCTGTGGCGGATCGTGCAGGCGTTCGGCGGGTCCATGCTCACCGCCAACTCGGCCGCCATCCTCACCGACGCGTTCCCGGCCCGGCAGCGCGGCATGGCCCTCGGCATCAACCAGATCACCGCGCTGGCCGGACAGTTCCTCGGTCTGCTCGCGGGCGGGCTGCTGGCCGTCGTCGACTGGCGTGCCGTGTTCTGGGTGAGCGTCCCGGTCAGCGTCACGGGCACCGTCTGGTCGTACCTGAGCCTGCGGGAGACCTCGACGGGCCGCCCCGGCCGGATCGACTGGCTGGGCAACCTCACCTTCGCGGCGGGCGCCGGCATCCTGCTGGCCGGCATCACCTACGGCATCCAGCCCTACGGCGACAGCGCCACCGGCTGGCACAACCCCTGGGTGCTCGGCGGGTTGATCGGCGGGGTCCTGCTGCTGCTGGCGTTCTGCGTCATCGAGACCCGGGTCGCCGAGCCCATGTTCGACCTGGCCCTGTTCCGGGTGCGGGCGTTCGCCGCGGGCAACCTCGCGGCCCTGCTGACCGCGATCGCACGCGGCGGCCTCCAGTTCATGCTGATCATCTGGCTGCAGGGCATCTGGCTGCCCCTGCACGGCTACGACTTCGCGGACACCCCGCTGTGGGCCGGCGTCTTCATGCTGCCGCTCACCCTCGGCTTCCTCGTCGCGGGCCCGGTCTCCGGCTACCTGTCGGACCGGTTCGGGGCCCGGCTGTTCTCCACCGCGGGACTGCTGGTCGTCGCCCTGTCCTTCCTGGGACTGCTGGCGCTGCCCGTCGACTTCCCCTA
Organism: Streptomyces sp. NPDC021562; assembly: GCF_040640875.1. Classification (NCBI taxonomy): domain Bacteria; kingdom Bacillati; phylum Actinomycetota; class Actinomycetes; order Kitasatosporales; family Streptomycetaceae; genus Streptomyces; species Streptomyces sp. NPDC021562. The sequence goes on along the minus strand of NZ_JBFACN010000009.1, from coordinate 132,797 downwards.
CGGGCTGTTCGCGGCGCTGCTGCTGCTCAACGGGCTCGGCCAGGGCATGTTCTCGGCGCCCAACACGTCCTCGATCATGGGCAGTGTGCCCGCCGAGTACCGGGGCGTCGCCTCGGGGATGCGCTCCACCTTCCAGAACTCCGGCACGGCGCTGTCCATCGGGGTGTTCTTCTCGCTGATGGTGTCCGGGCTGGCCGCCTCGCTGCCGGACACGCTGCACAGCGGGCTCACGGCGCACGGCGTGCCGGCCGCCTCCGCCGCGCACGCGGCGTCGCTGCCGCCGGTGAGCACGCTGTTCGCGACGTTCCTCGGCGACAACCCGATCCAGCACCTGCTGGCGTCCGAGGGCGTCCTGCACCACGTGTCGGCCGCCCAGCGGGCGGTCCTGACCGGGCACACCTTCTTCCCGCGCCTCGTCTCCGGCCCCTTCCACCACGGCCTGGGCATCGTCTTCGGCGTGGCCGCGGGCATGGCCCTGGTCTCCGCCGTGGCCTCGGCGCTGCGCGGCGGCCACCGGACCGACGGTGCGCGCCCGGCCCCCGCCGCGCGGGTCACCGAGCGTTCAAAGCGGTGAGGACCCGGTCCGGGGTCAGCGGCAGGGTGCGGATGCGGCTGCCGATGGCGTGGTGGACGGCGTTACCGATGGCGGCGGGGGTGCCGACGATGCCGATCTCGCCGATGCCCTTGCTGCCCATGGGGTTGAGGTGCGGGTCGTCCTCGTCGATCCAGTGCGCCTCGATGTCGGGGACGTCGGCGTGCGTGGGGACGTGGTAGGAGGCCAGGTCGGCCTCCGCGAAGTCGCCGTACGCCGGGTCCAGCGTGCTGCCCTCGGTCAGGGCCATGCCCAGGCCCATCGTCATGGCGCCGACGAACTGGGAGCGCGCGGTACGGGGGTTGAGGATGTGGCCGGCCGCGTAGACGCCGAGGAGGCGGCGGACCCGGACCTCGCCGGTGACGGTGTCCACGGCGACCTCGGCGAAGTGGGCGCCGAACGCGTGGCGGGCGTGGGAGCTGTCGGCGTCGGCCCGTCCGCTGGTGTCCGCGCGGACCGCGAGACCGCGTTCGGGCAGCGGGCCGGTGTGGTCGGCGAGCCGGTTCAGCAGCCGGGTGCAGGCCTCGTGCACGGCCCAGCCCCAGGACGCGGTCCCGGACGAGCCGCCGGCCACCGGCGCCTGGGGCAGATCGCTGTCGCCGATCTCGGTACGGACCCGGTCGAGGGGGGCGCCGAGGGCGTCGGCGGCTATCTGGGTGAGGACGGTCCGGGCGCCGGTGCCGATGTCGGAGGCGTTCACCCGGACGACGAAGATGCCGTCCGGCCTGGCCTCCGCGGTGGCCGTGCACGGGGAGACCATGACCGGGTAGGTGGCGGCGGCCACGCCGGTGCCGATCAGCAGCGGGCCCTCGGCGCGCCGCACGTGGTGGTGCCAGTCGAAGCGGCGGGCGCCCTCGCGCAGGCACTCGACGAGGTGCCTGCTGCTGAAGGGCTGCCCGCCGGCGGGTTCGCGGTCGGGTTCGTTGCGGATCCGCAGCTCGATCGGGTCCATGCCCAGTTCGTCGGCGAGTTCGTCGATCGCCGATTCCAGGGCGTACATCCCGGTCGCCTCACCCGGGGCGCGCATCCAGGACGGGCTGGGCACGTCCAGCGGGACGACGTGGTGGGCGATGGCCAGGTTCGGCGTGGCGTACATGACGCCCGAGGTGGTGCCCGCCAGTTCGACGTACGACCTGACCGGCGAGGTGTGGGTGGTCACGTCGTGCAGGAGGGCGGTCAGTTTCCCGTCCGAGGTGGCGCCCAGCCGCAGCCGGTTGAGGGTCGGGGCGCGGTGGCCGACCGCCGTGGGCATGCCGCGGCGCGGCCAGGCCACGGTGACGGGCCGGCCGGTGTGGCGGGCGGCCATGGCGGCGAGGACCACGTCCGGTCGCGCGGAACCCTTGGAGCCGAAGCCGCCGCCGACGTGCTCGGCGCGTACGGTGACCCGGTCGACGGGCAGCGCGAACAGCCCGGCCAGCACGCTGCGGACGTCGCTGGTGCCCTGGCTGGAGGTGTACACGGTCAGCCGGCCGCGGTCCCAGAGGGCGGTGCTGGCGTGGGGTTCCATCGGGTGGTTGTGCAGGGGCTCGGTGCGGTAGGTGACGTCCACCCGGACGGCGGACCGGGCGAAGGCGGACTCCGGCTCGCCGTGCCGGTGGCGGGCGGGCTGGCCGCCGTTGGCCTCGTCGGGTTCACGGGTGGCGGGGTGGCCGGGGACGAGCACCACGTCGTGGTCGGCGGTCTCGTAGCCGACCTGGACGGCGTCGGCGCCGGCCCGGGCCGCCTCGGGGGTCTCGGCGACGACCAGGGCGACGCACCAGCCGCGGTGCGGTACGTCGGGACCCTGGAGCAGGGCGAGGGTGGCGTCGTCGGGTTCGGCCAGGCGCGGGGCGTTCTCGTGGGTGAGGACGGTGAGCACGCCGGGGACGGCGCGGGCGGGTCCGGTGTCGAAGGCGGTGATCCGGCCGCGGATCACGGAGGCGGGGACGGCCCGGGCGTGCACGCGGCCGGGCAGGGGGTGCTCGGCGGCGTAGCGGGCGGCGCCTTTGACCTTGGCGAGCCCTTCCCGGCGCTCGGCCGGGTCGCCGAGGGCGGTGCGGGCCATGGCTACCTCCGGGGTGGGAGCGGGGCGGGCGCCGGGGTGAGCCGGGCCAGCACGTCGAGGGCGAGGTTGCGGGCGAGGGGCAGTTTGTAGGCGTTGTCCGGCAGCGGGCGGGCGGCGGCGAGTTCCAGGTCGACGGCGCTCGCGAACACCGCCGGGGTGGCCGCCTCGCCCAGCAGGGCCGCCTCCGCGACCCGGGCCCGCCAGGGGCGGTGGGCGAGCCCGCCGAAGGCCAGGCCCACCTGTGCGACCTGCCCGTCGGCGACCCGGAGCACGACGGCGACGGAGGCGAGGGCGAAGGCGTACGACGCCCGGTCGCGGGCCTTGCGGTAGGCCGAGGGCACGCCGGCCGCGGCGGCGGGCAGCAGCACCCCGGTGATCAGTTCGCCGGGGCGGATCTCGGTGTCGCGCTCGGGGTGTTCCTCGGGCAGCCGGTGGAAGTCGGTCGCCTCGACGGTGCGGGCGCCCTCGGGGCCGTACAGCTCGATGCGGGCGCCCAGGGCGGCGAGGGCGACGGCCATGTCGGAGGGGTGGGTGGCGATGCAGTGCGGGGAGGTGCCGAGGACGGCGTGGTCGCGGTGGACGCCGTCCAGGGCGCCGCAGCCGCTGCCCGGTTCGCGTTTGTTGCAGGGCTTGCCGGGGTCCTGGAAGTAGCTGCAGCGGGTGCGCTGGAGGAGGTTGCCGCCGGTCGTGGCGACGTTGCGCAGCTGGCCCGAGGCGCCGGCGAGCAGCGCCTGGGACAGCACCGGGTAGCGGTCGCGGACCAGGGGGTGGGCGGCGAGGTCGCTGTTGCGGACGGTGGCGCCGGCCCGCAGGGTCCCGTCGGGCAGTTCCGTCACCCCGTCCAGGGGGAGGCGGCTGACGTCGATCAGGGCGGTGGGCCGTTCGACGCCGAGCTTCATCAGGTCGACGAGGTTGGTGCCGCCGGCCAGGTAGCGGGCGCCGGGGCGGTCGGTGAAGGCCTCGACGGCCTCCTCGGGGGTGCGGGCGCGGACGTAGTCGAAGGACCTCACGGGATCACGTCCCGCACCGCGTCGACGATCCGGGGGTAGGCCCCGCACCGGCACAGGTTGCCGCTGAGCCGCTCGCGGATCTCGGTCCGGTCCAGGGGTACCGGCCGGCCGGACGGCGCCGCCGGGTCGGTGACGTGCGAGGGGTGCCCGGCGGCGGCCTCGGCGAGCACGCCCAGGGCGGAGCAGAGCTGGCCGGGGGTGCAGTAGCCGCACTGGAAGGCGTCGCGGTCGAGGAACGCCCGTTGCAGCGGGTGCGGGGCCTCGCCGTCGGCGGACAGACCTTCGACGGTGGTGATCTCGCTGCCGTCGAGGGACACGGCGAGCAGCAGGCAGCTGTTCACCCGGCGTCCGTCGGCCAGCACGGTGCAGGCGCCGCACTGGCCGTGGTCGCAGCCCTTCTTGGCGCCGGTCAGGTCCAGGTCCTCGCGGAGCACGTCCAGCAGGACGCGCCGGTGGTCGAGGAGCAGGGTGTGGGGTTTGCCGTTGACCCGGAGGGTGGTCTCGGAGCGCTGGATGTCACTGTCCATGGCGTGCCTGTCTTCCCGACGGGGTGTGCCGCCGCCTGCTCCAGGTATCCAGGTCACGCCGACCCACACCTACCACCACCCGCGGCTCAGACCGTCGGCGCCTGCGCGAACTGCGTCCGGTACAGCTCCGCGTACCGTCCCTCCGCCGCCAGCAACGACTCGTGGGTTCCCCGCTCCACGATCCGCCCGGCCTCCACCACCAGGATCTGGTCGGCGGACCGCACCGTCGACAGCCGGTGCGCGATGACCACGGCCGTACGCCCTTCCAGGGCCTCGGTGAGCGCCTCCTGGACGGCCGCCTCCGAGGTGTTGTCGAGGTGGGCGGTGGCCTCGTCGAGGATGACGACGCGCTGGCGGGCCAGCAGCAGCCGGGCGATGGTCATGCGCTGGCGCTCCCCGCCGGAGAGCCGGTAACCGCGCTCGCCGACCACCGTGTCCAGGCCGTCGGGCAGGGACCGTACGACCTCGTCCAGGCGGGCGCGGCCGAGGGCCTCCCACAGTTCGTCGTCGGTGGCCGCGGGCCGGGCGAGCAGCAGGTTGGCGCGGACCGTGTCGTGGAAGAGGTGGCCGTCCTGGGTGACCATGCCGAGGGTGGCGCGCAGCGAGCCCGCGGTCAGGTCGCGGACGTCCACGCCGCCGACGCGGACGGCGCCCCCGTCGACGTCGTACAGGCGGGGCAGCAGCTGGGCGATGGTGGACTTGCCGGCGCCGGAGGAACCCACCAGGGCGACGGTCTGGCCGGGTTCGGCGCGGAAGGAGACGCCGTGCAGGACGTCGGCGCCGCCGCGCGAGTCGAGGACCGCGACCTCTTCGAGTGACGCGAGGGAGACCTGGTCGGCGGCCGGGTAGGCGAACCGGACGTCGTCGAACTCGACGGCGACCGGGCCCTCGGGGACCTCGCGGGCGTCCGGTTTCTCCTCGATCAGGGGCTTCAGGTCGAGCACTTCGAAGACCCGCTCGAAGCTGACCAGTGCGCTCATCACCTCGACGCGGGCGCCGGCGAGCGCGGTGAGCGGGGCGTACAGGCGGGTCAGCAGCAGGGCGAGGGAGACGACGGCACCCGCCTGCAGGGTGCCGCGCAGCGCGAACCAGCCGCCGAGGCCGTAGACCAGGGCGAGGGCCAGCGAGGAGACCAGGGTCAGCGCGGTCATGAACACCGACTGGGCGGTGGCGGTGCGCACCCCGATGTCCCGGACCCGGGCGGCGCGCGCCGTGAACTCGGCGGACTCCTCCTCGGGCCGGCCGAAGAGCTTGATCAGGGTGGCGCCCGGGGCGGAGAACCGCTCGGTCATCCGGGTGCCCATGTCGGCGTTGAGGGCGGCGGCCTCGCGCTGCATGCGGGCCATCCGGCCGCCCATCCGGCGGGCGGGCACCACGAACAGCGGCAGCAGCACCAGCGCGAGCAGGGTGATCTGCCAGGACAGGGTGAGCATGACCACGAGCGTGAGCACCAGGGTGACCAGGTTGCTGACCACTCCGGAGAGGGTGCCCGCGAAGGCGCGCTGGGCGCCGATCACGTCGTTGTTGAGTCGGCTGACCAGCGCTCCCGTACGGGTGCGGGTGAAGAACGCCACGGGCATGCGCTGCACGTGATCGAACACGGCCGTGCGCAGGTCGAGGATGAGTCCCTCGCCGAGCGTCGCCGAGAGCCGCCGCCCGAGCACTCCGAGCGCCGCCTCCGCGACCGCGGCCAGCGCGATCAGCAGCGACAGCCGTACGACCGTGCCGGCGTCGCGCCCCGACACGATCGCGTCGACGACATGCCCGGCGAGCACGGGGGTCGCGACGGCGAGCAGGGCGGTCACCACCCCGAGCAGGACGAAACGGACTATGCCCGCGCGGTGCGGGCGGGCGAAGGCGGCGATGCGGCGCAGCGTGGCCCGGTCGAACGGGCGCCGCTCCTGCTGGGCGGTCATCACGCTGTGCAGCTGCATCCAGGCGGTGGTCTCCATACTCATGGGGGAGAACGTAGAACCTCAAGGTTCGTTGAGGTCAAGGTGCGCCCGCCGGCCCCCCGTACGGAGCAACCCCAGCCGCATCCCGGCCGTCATCCGCCGTCTCCTCTTCCGCCACCCAGCGTTGGGGCGGCGCGGAGAACCTCTCGGGGTGTGACAGCGGAAAGAATCCCCGGCTTCCGTGAGAGCCGCCTCCCCCGGCTCGTCCGCCGCGTCCCGGTGCGGCACGTCCTCACCCTGGTACCGCTCGTGCTCGTCGCGGTCGTCGCGGTGCAGCACTGGCCGGTCCTCGTCGAGGGCTTCGGCCAGTTGCGGTCCGCCTCCTGGCCGTGGCTGCTGGCGGCCGCCGGCGCCACCTGCCTGACCTGGGTGGCCGCGGCCTTCACCCGGCAGGGCGCGGTGATCCAGCCGCTGCCGCGCTGGCGGCTGCTGGCGACCCAGCTCGCGGCCGGCTCGGCCAACCACCTGCTGCCGACGGGTCTTGGCTCGGGCGCGGTCAACCTGCGGTTCATGACCGTGTGCGGGGTGCCGCTCGCCACCTCCTCGGCCGCGCTCGCCCTGTATCTGCTCGCCGAGTCGGTGGCCCGGGTGGGGCTGATGGCCGCCCTCTTCTTCGCCTTCCCCGACGCGCTGCGGCTGGACGGCCTGCTTCCCGCCGGGGACGCCGGCCCGGTGCTGGCCGCCGTCTGCGCGCTGTCGGCCGCGGCCCTGGGCGTGCTGTTCGGCACCCGACGGGTGCGCGAGCCGGTGTTCCGGTTCGTGCGCACCGCGCTGAGCGAGGCCCGGTCGGTGCACACGCGTCCGTCGCGGGCGCTGGCGCTGTGGGGCGGTTCGCTGGCGTTCCCCGCGCTCCAGGCGGTGGGCCTGGTGGCGGTGGGGCAGGCGCTGGGTCTTCGGGTGCCGCCCGCCCACATGGCGCTGGCCTACCTGGCGGCCACGGTCGCGGTCGCGCTGATCCCCACGCCGGGCGGCCTGGGTTCGGTGGAGGCGGCGCTGATCGTGGCGCTGGTGGCGGCGGGCGGCCCGGTGGCGGTGGTCACGGCGGTGGTGCTGGCGTACCGGATCATCACCGTATGGGTGCCGTTGCTGCCGGGAGCGCTGACCCTGGGGGCGTTGGTGCGACTGAAGGTCATCTGACCGGCGGCTTTTCAACTGCCCCGCGGCGGGGCCGGTCTGAGCCGGTGTCGGTGTGAACCTCTGTGCGGATGCGGCAGGATGAGCGGTTGCACTACCGAACGGAGGTAACCGGTGAACCGAGCGCTCACCGTCGACGACCTGGTCCTGGCCTCGATCGCGCTGGCCGCGGGTCTGTTGCTGGCGTTTCTGTCGCGCGGGCTGCTGCGCTGGCTGGCGAAGCACGCCAAGCGGACCCGCTGGAGCGGTGACGACGTCGTCGTGGACGCGCTGCGCACGGTGGTCCCGTGGGCGGCGCTCGCGGGCGGCGCGGCGGCCGCGACGGCGGTGCTGCCGCTGACGAAGACGGTCCAGCACCACACCAACCAGTGCCTTCAGGTGCTGCTGATCTTCGCGGTGACGGTGTCGGCGGCACGGGTGATCGCCGGGCTCGTGCAGTCGGTCACGCAGTCCCGCTCCGGGGTCGCGGGATCGGCCACGATCTTCGTGAACATCACCCGGGTGCTGGTCCTCGCGATCGGTTTCCTGGTGGTGCTGCAGACGTTGGGCATCTCCATAGCGCCGCTGCTCACCGCCCTGGGCGTGGGCGGTCTCGCGGTCGCGCTGGCGCTCCAGGACACCCTCGCCAACCTCTTCGCGGGCATCCACATCCTCGCCTCCAAGACCGTCCAGCCGGGTGACTACATCCAGCTGAGCAGCGGTGAGGAGGGGTATGTCGTGGACATCAACTGGCGTCAGACGACCGTCCGTCAGCTCTCCAACAACCTGGTGGTCATCCCCAACGGCCAGCTGGCGAAGACCAACATGACCAACTACACGCGCCCCGAGCAGCGGTTGACGATCCTGGTGCAGGTGGGCGTGGCCTACGACAGCGATCTGGACCACGTCGAGCGCGTCACGCACGAGGTCATCGCGGAGACGATGACCGAGATCACCGGAGCGGTCCCGGAGCACGAACCGGCCATCCGCTTCCACACGTTCGGCGACTCGCGGATCGGTTTCACGGTGATCCTCGGGGTCGGCGAGTTCAGCGACCAGTTCCGGATCAAGCACGAGTTCATCAAGCGCCTGCACCGCCGCTACCGCGAGGAGGGCATCCGCATCCCGGCCCCGGCCCGCACGGTGGCGCTCCAGCAGGGGGCGGTGGTGATACCGCAACAGCGGGCGGGGCGGGACCTGCCGTAGGACCATGGGGGCGCCGGGGGGCTGACCTGCCGCGGAAGGCGCGGGGACCGCGCCCGTCGTGAGGGCCTCGTACCCCGGGCCACCGGCCGCCGATACCGTCGGGGACCGGACGTATCATCGGATCGTCATGACCGTTCCCCCGAACCTTTCCGGTCCCCTTCCCAGCGGCCCGGCCCTCGACCGGCGGCTCGACGACATCGCGCGCTGCCGGCCCTTCGGGGCCAGGTTCCACCTGCGCGGGCGGGATCTGGCCACCGCCGAGCTCAAGGGCGCGGCGACCGTACGGTGGCACGCCTACGACCTGGTCGCCCGGCGGCTGGCCCCGGCCGCGCCGGTCAAGGACGGCAAGCAGACGCCGTACCGGGGGCACCCGGTGTTCGTCGCCCAGCATGCCACCGCCACGTGCTGCCGGGGATGCCTCCAGCGCTGGCACGGGATTCCCCGGGGCCGGGAACTGAGCCGCGCGGAGCACGTGTACGTGGTGGACGTGATCTGCCGGTGGATCGAGCGCGAGGTGGCGGGCGGAGCCGGGTCCGGCTCCGCCCGCCACGGCTGATCAGAACGTCGCCGAGTTGTCGTGGTGGTGGCCGCCGCGCAGGCTGTGCGGGGTGGCCGGGGCGGGGGTCACGGGGGTGACCGTCCAGTCCGGGTGGCCGGGCATCCGCGGGGTCGTCGTGCCGTAGAGCCAGTCGCGCAGGAAACCGGACCGGTCCTGGCCGGAGACCTCCGAGGCCACGGCGATGTAGTCCGCCGTCGAGGCCGAGCGGCGGCGGAAGCGTTCCAGGAAGGTGCGCTCGACGGCGTGGAAGACGTCCTCGCCGACCAGCTCGCGGAAGGCGTACAGGGTCAGGACGCCGCCGAGGTAGCGCTGGCTGTCGAAGAGGTCGACCGCGTTCGGGGCGGCCACCGGCCCGGAGTCGTGGCGCCACTGGTCGCCGCGGGCGTAGGTGTCCTTCATCCGGGCCTCCATGGTGGTGAGGCCCAGGGAGTCCGGCCAGCCGCGCTCGTAGCGGTAGAGCAGCCCGTAGAAGTCGGCGTGGCCCTCGTTCAGCCACAGGTCGGCCCAGGTGGCGGGCGAGACCAGGTTGCCGAAGTAGGAGTGGACCAGCTCGTGCATCATGTGCGAGCCGATCCTCGGCTCCTGCTGGAGCAGGAAGTCCGGCTTGTAGAGGGTGAGGGTCTGGGTCTCCAGGCCGGTGAAGTCGAAGGCGTCCGGGTCGTCGGAGTTGCAGGGCAGCAGGCCGTAGGTCTCGAACGGGAAGGCGATGCCGAGCCGGTCCTCCAGCCAGGCCACCTGCCCCGGGGTGAGGGCGAGCGCCGGCTCCAGGGCGGCGGCCCGGGCGGCGGGGACGACGTCCCGCAGCGGCAGTCCGTGCGGGCCCTGCCGGTCCCGGACCACGTAGTCGCCGACGGTGATCTGGACGAGTTCGGTGGCCATCGGCGAGCGGGAGCGGTACGAGTAGGCTGTCCGGTCGCCGGGGAGGTCCTCGACGCAGGTGAGCAGGCCGTTCGCGACACCGCGCAGGCCACTGGGGACGGTGATGCGGAAGGTGAAGTCGGCCTTGTCCGACGGGTGGTCGTTGCACGGGAAGACGGTGTGCGCGGAGTCCGGCTGCGGGCAGATCGCGAAGCCGTCGGGGGTGGGCACCCAGGCGGTGTGCGGGAGGGCGCGGCGCGGGTCGGCCGAGTAGGTCACGCACACCGTGACGTCGTCGCACGCGCGCAGCGGCCGGACCGGGGTGATCCGCAGCTTCTCGTCCGCCTGCTCGAAGGCGGCGGCCCGGTCGTCGACGCGCACGGCGGATATGTCCAGGCCGAGGGCGTCCAGGGAGAGCCGGGACAGGTTCCCGGTGGTGCGGACGCGCAGGGTCGCGGTGCCGGTGACGAGGCGGGTCGTGGCGTCGTAGGCGAGGTCGAGATGGTAGGCGAGGACGCGGTAGCCGTCGTTGCCGAGGGCCGGGTAGACGGGGTCCCCGAGGGTCTCGGGGCCCGGGGCCGGCGTCTCGCCCCCGGCCCTCGCGGCGCCCCTCTTCTCCCCCGCGGAGAAGGGACGCGCGAGGGCCGGGGCCCCCGTGGCCAGGACGGTCGCCGTGCCGAGCAGGGCGGCCGCCGGGGCCGTCACTCTGGTGCGGTATCTCATGGTCGGTTTTCACTCGGGTTTCGCTCGGGCGGACGGGTGGTCGGTCCGTCCGCCGGCCGGTGGTGGTGGCTCGTCCTGTTGACCACCGTTGTGAGCGATTCGGTTGCCTGCGGTACGACAGACAGATCTTCCGAGTCGCGGACCCCTGTCGAACGCGGGTCGGTCACGAGATATCTTGATGTCGAGCAATGTTGCAGACGTGGAGCGGAGCACCCGGTGACTGACTCGACCATCATCTACACCTACACAGACGAGGCCCCGGCCCTGGCGACGCATTCGTTCCTGCCGGTGGTCCAGGCGTACGCCTCGCAGGCCGGTGTCGCCGTGGACACCCGTGACATCTCGCTGGCCGGGCGCATCATCGCGCACTTCCCGGAGTACCTGAACGAGGACCAGCGCATCCCGGACGCGCTGGCCGAGCTGGGCGACCTGGCAAAGACGCCCGAGGCCAACATCGTCAAGCTGCCGAACATCTCGGCGTCGATCCCGCAACTGAAGGCCGCGGTCGCCGAGCTCCAGGGCAAGGGCTACGCGCTGCCGGACTACCCGGACGACCCGAAGACCGACGAGGAGCGCGAGATCCGCGCCCGCTACGACAAGGTCAAGGGTTCCGCCGTGAACCCGGTCCTGCGTGAGGGCAACTCGGACCGCCGCGCGCCCGCCTCGGTCAAGAACTACGCCAAGACCCACCCGCACCGCATGGGCGCCTGGACCCCCGAGTCCAAGACCGACGTGGCCACCATGGGCGAGAACGACTTCCGCTCCACCGAGAAGTCCGTGGTGATCTCCGAGGCCGGCGAGCTGAGGATCGAGCTGGTCGCCGAGGACGGCACCACCACCGTCCTCAAGGACTCCGTACCGGTCCTGGAGGGCGAGGTCGTCGACGCCTCCGTGCTGCACGTCGCGCAGCTCAACGACTTCCTGGCCGCGCAGATCGCCCGCGCCAAGCAGGAGGGCGTGCTGTTCTCCGTGCACCTGAAGGCCACGATGATGAAGGTCTCCGACCCGATCATCTTCGGTCACGTGGTGCGCGCCTTCTTCCCGAAGACGTTCGCGCAGTACGGCCAGACCCTGAAGGCGGCCGGACTGTCCCCGAACGACGGCCTGGGCGGCATCTACAAGGGCCTGGAGAACCTGCCGGAGGGCGCCGAGATCAAGGCCTCCTTCGACGCCGAGATCGCCGAGGGCCCGGCCCTCGCGATGGTCGACTCCGACAAGGGCATCACCAACCTGCACGTCCCCTCGGACGTCATCATCGACGCCTCGATGCCGGCCATGATCCGCACCTCCGGCCACATGTGGGGCCCGGACGGCCAGGAGGCCGACACCCTCGCGGTCATCCCGGACTCCTCCTACGCCGGTGTCTACCAGGCCGTGATCGAGGACTGCCGGGCCAACGGCGCCTTCGACCCGTCCACCATGGGCTCGGTGCCGAACGTGGGCCTGATGGCGCAGAAGGCCGAGGAGTACGGCTCCCACGACAAGACCTTCGAGATCGCCGCCGCCGGCACGGTCCGCGTGGTCGACGCCGCCGGCAACGCGCTGATCGAGCAGCCGGTCGCCGCGGGTGACATCTTCCGCGCCTGCCAGACCAAGGACGCGCCGATCAAGGACTGGGTGAAGCTGGCCGTCACCCGCGCCCGCGCCACCGGCGACCCGGCCGTCTTCTGGCTGGACGAGGGCCGCGCCCACGACGCGAACCTGATCGCCAAGGTCGAGCAGTACCTGTCGGAGCACGACACCGAGGGCCTGGACATCCGCGTCCTGTCCCCGGTGGAGGCCACCAAGCTGTCGGTGGAGCGCATCCGCCGCGGCGAGAACACCATCTCCGTCACCGGCAACGTGCTCCGTGACTACCTGACCGACCTCTTCCCGATCCTGGAGCTGGGCACCAGCGCCAAGATGCTCTCGGTCGTCCCGCTGATGGCGGGCGGCGGCCTGTTCGAGACCGGTGCCGGCGGCTCCGCTCCCAAGCACGTCCAGCAGCTGGTCAAGGAGAACTACCTGCGCTGGGACTCGCTCGGCGAGTTCTTCGCCCTGGTGCCGTCCTTCGAGCAGTACGCCGAGTTCACCGGCAACGCCCGCGCCAAGGTGCTGGCCGACACCCTCGACCGGGCCACGGCGACCTTCCTCAACGAGGACAAGTCCCCGACCCGTCGCGTCGGCGGCATCGACAACCGCGGCAGCCACTTCTACCTGTCCCTGTTCTGGGCGCAGGAGCTGGCGAAGCAGACCGAGGACGCGGAGCTCGCCAAGGCGTTCGCGCCGCTCGCCGAGACGCTCACCGCCAACGAGCAGAAGATCGTCGACGAGCTGAACGCCGTCCAGGGCTCGCCCGCCGACATCGGCGGCTACTACCAGCCGGAGAAGGCCAAGGCGGACGCGGTCATGCGCCCGTCGGCGACCTGGAACGCGGCGCTCGCGGCCCTCTGAGCCGAAGCCGCCTCCGCACACCCGAAGTCTCCGCCCCGGCAGGCCCCGCCTGCCGGGGCGGAGCCCTGTCCGGGCTCCCCTGCGGCGCTGTCGCCGGTCGCCGACGCCCCCCGCCTGCGGCCGGAGGTGCCCCCACCGGGTCGCCCGCCGAGGCAGCGGCGCACCGACCCGCGGCTTCTCTGCCACGCGACCCGCCGATACGCCACCGCCGCCATCCCGCCACACGATCCGCCCCCGACCACCACCGCGGCCGCCCCCGCCACAGCGGCCGCCCCCCGGCCCCGGCCCCGGCCCCGGCCAAGGGCCCCACCACCTCGCCCGCCCCGGCAACGGCTGACCGCACCGCGGCCCCTCCGCCATGCGGCCGACCGCACCGGGCTTCGCTCCTCCCGGCCGACGTGTCACCGCGTCATCCCGCGAGCCTGCCTCTGCCCACCACCGCGGCCGGCGGTGTGTATCCCGTTCGTGAAGTCTGCATGTCACGCGCGCCGGGTGTCTGGTCCGTCCGGATCCGCTGTGGTTCGCTCGGCGCATGACGGTGCTTGTGAGCCGACGCCACGTGGACTTCGTGCGTGTCACCACCATGGGGTGTCCCGCCGTGAGCTGACGCTCCGGCCCGGCCCCCGCCCCCGCCCTCCGTTCCGCCGACGCGTGCCCGTACGCGCACGCCGTCATGCCTTCCCGCACGAGGAGCAGCACCATGAGCCAGCCCATCGACTCCGTCACCGCCGGTCACACACCCGAGGAGCAGCCCGCCGGGCCCGACACCTCGGCCTGGTCGTTCGAGACCCGGCAGATCCACGCCGGAGCCGTGCCCGACCCGACGACCGGCGCCCGCGCGACGCCGATCTACCAGACGACATCGTTCGTCTTCCGGGACACACAGCACGCCGCCGACCTGTTCGCGCTCGCCGAGCCCGGCAACATCTACACCCGGATCCACAACCCCACCCAGGACGTCTTCGAACAGCGGATCGCCGCCCTGGAGGGCGGGGTCGCGGCGGTGGCGCTGGCCTCCGGGCAGGCCGCGGAGACCCTGGCGATCCTGACACTGGCGGGCGCGGGCGACCACATCGTGTCCAGCACGTCCCTGTACGGCGGCACCTACAACCTGTTCCGGCACACGCTGCCCAGGTTCGGCATCGAGGTGTCCTTCGTGGACGACCCGGACGACGCCGAGGCCTGGCGGGCCGCGATCCGCCCGAACACCAAGGCGCTGTTCGCGGAGACGCTGGGCAATCCGCGCGGCAACGTCCTCGACGTACGGGCGGTCGCGGACGTGGCGCACGCGGCGGGGGTGCCCCTGATCGTGGACAACACGGTCCCGACTCCCTACCTCCTGCGGCCCCTGGAGCACGGCGCGGACATCGTGGTGCACTCGGCGACCAAGTTCCTCGGCGGGCACGGCACGGCGATCGCCGGTGTGGTCGTGGACGGCGGCACCTTCGACTTCGGCGCCCACTCCGACCGCTTCCCGGACTTCACCGAGCCCGACCCCAGCTACCACGGCCTGCGGTACTGGCCGGCGCTCGGCCCGGGCGCATACGCGATCAAGCTGCGGGTGCAGCTGCTGCGCGACCTCGGCCCGGCGCTCTCCCCGCACTCGGCGTTCCTGCTGCTCCAGGGCGTGGAGACGCTCAGCCTGCGGCTGGAGCGGCACTCGGCCAACGCCCAGGCGCTCGCCGAGTGGCTGGAACAGCGCGACGAGGTCGCCGCCGTCCACTATCCGGGCCTGCCGTCCAGCCCCTGGTACGAGGCGGGGCGGACCTACCTGCCGAACGGCGCCGGTGCGATCGTCTCCTTCGAACTGCGGGACGGCATCGAGGCGGGCAAGCGGTTCGTGGACGCGGTCGAGCTGTTCAGCCATCTCGCCAACATCGGCGACGTCCGCAGCCTGATCATCCACCCCGCGTCCACCACCCACAGCCAGCTGGACGGGGAGCAGTTGACGGCGACGGGGACCGCGCCGGGCCTGGTGCGGCTGTCGGTCGGCATCGAGAACCTCGCCGATCTCAAGGCCGACCTGGAGGCCGGCTTCCGCGCCGCCAAGGGCGCGGCGTCCTGAGCGCCGTGCCCCGTCCCGCGGTTCCCCTTCCGCCAGTCCTCGGGGCCTGGCGGGAGGGGGACCCTCCCGGCCGGCGCCGGTGGCATGCCGCGCAGCGCCCGCTGCCGCTGGAGGCCGGCGGGGAACTCCCCGGCGTGCGGCTGGCGTTCGAGACCTGGGGTCGGCTCGCCCCGGACGCCTCCAACGCCGTGCTCGTCCTGCACGCGCTCACCGGTGACAGCCATGTCGCCGGTCCCGCCGGACCGGGGCATCCCACGCCGGGCTGGTGGGACGGCCTGGTCGGGCCGGGCCTGGCCCTGGACACCGACCGCTGGTTCGTCGTCGCCCCGAACGTGCTGGGCGGCTGCCAGGGCAGTACGGGGCCGGCCTCCCCGCGGGCCGGGGGGCGCGGGCCGTGGGGCGGTGCCTTCCCCTTCCTGACCCAGCGCGACCAGGTCGCGGCGGAGGCCGGGCTCGCCGACGCGCTGGGTGTCGCGCGGTGGGCGCTGGTCGTCGGCGGCTCCATGGGCGGGATGCGGGCCGCGGAATGGGCGGTGTCGTACCCGGAGCGGGTGGGCGCCCTGCTGCTGCTCGCCACCACGGCGGCGACCGGTGCCGAGCAGATCGCCTGGACCAACGCCCAGCTCGCCGCGATCCGTGCCGATCCCGACTGGCTCGGCGGCGACTACCACGGCACGGGCCGCGCCCCGCACACGGGCCTTGGCCTGGCCCGTCGGATCGCCCATGTCACCTACCGGAGCGAGGCCGAGCTCCAGGCCCGCTTCGGCCGCGCCCCGCAGGGCGCCGAGGACCCCTTCCACGGGGGCCGCTACCAGGTCGAGTCCTATCTCGACCACCACGCCGCCAAGCTGACGCGGCGCTTCGACGCGGGCAGCTACGTGGTGCTCTCGCAGGCCATGAACGCCCATGACGTCGGCCGCGGGCGGGGCGGGCTGCGCGGAGCCCTCGGCCGGGTCACGGCCCGCACCCTGGTCGCGGGCGTGGACTCCGACCGGCTGTATCCCCCGGCCCAGCAGGACGAGCTGGCGGCGCTGATCCCGTCCGCCGACCGGCTCCGGGTGATCGAGTCGCCGTACGGCCACGACGGCTTCCTGATCGAGACCGGCCAGGTGGGCGCGCTGGTGCGGGAGTTGCTCGGCTGAGTGGTCCGGTCGGCGTCGGTGTGGCACCTTGATCCTCCTCGCCGTCCGCACCGATGCCCGGAGCCGCCCGTGTCCCAGCCGCCGTACGAACTCCTGCCGGGCGCCGACGAGTCGCCGGTGCTCCTGCACGTGCCGCACTCGGCGCGGACGGTTCCCGCCGCGGTCAGGGCCGGGATCGAACTCGACGACGCCGCCCTGGAGCGGGAGTTGGACCACATCACGGACGCGCACACGGCCGAGCTGGCGGAGGCGGCGGCCGCGCTGGCGGGCGTCACCCCCTGGCGGTTCGTCAACCGGCTGTCGCGTCTCGTCGTGGACCCGGAGCGGTTCCCCGACGAACGGGAGGAGATGCTCGCCGTCGGGATGGGGGCGGTGTACACGCGGACCACGCACCGGGAGGTGCTGCGGGCCGACGGGTTCGACCCCGAGCCGTTGGTCGCGCGGTACTTCCGGCCGTACGCGGAGGCCATGACGCGAGCGGTGGCCGGGCGGCTCGCCGCGACCGGGCGGGCGGTGGTGATCGACGTGCACTCCTATCCGAGCCGGGCGCTGCCCTACGAACTGCACGGGGCGGGGCCGCGGCCACCGGTGTGCCTGGGGACGGACCGCTTCCACACGCCCGGGGAGCTGACGCGGGCCGCGCGCCGGGCGTTCGCGGGATGCGGGGAGACGGGGCTGGACAGTCCGTTCGGCGGGACCTACGTACCGCTGGAGTACTACGGGACGGATGCACGGGTCTGCGCGCTGATGGTGGAGATCCGCCGGGACCTGTACATGACCGAGCCGGGCGGTCCGGCCGGTGCGGGTCTGGGGCGGCTCGCCACCGCGCTCGCCGCGCTGGTGGACTCCCTCGGCTCCTGAGCCCGCGGCGGCCGGCGCGCTGCCCATCCGGCTGGAGCACTCCCGCAGGACACCCGGTGGGGGCCGTACGACCGTGGAGGCATGACCACGGAGACGACCGCGCCCACGCCCACGGAGACGACCGCCCGCCCGCCCGTCTGTCCCGAGGCGGCCGCGGCCTGGCGCGGGGCCGCGCCGCCGGTGCGGGAGTGGCCCGCGCTGGAGCTGGCGGGGACGGAGTTCGACCCGGTCCTCGCCGCCCTGATGGCCGAGGGTCCCGTTACGCGGATCCGGCTGCCGTTCGGCACGGGCTGGGCGTGGCTCGCCACCCGGTACGAGGACGTCAGGACCGTCACCAACGACCCGAGGTTCAGCCGCGCGGAGGTCACCCGGCGGCAGGTGACCCGGCTCGCCCCGCACTTCGCGCCGCGTCCCGGCTCGCTGGCCTGGGCCGACCAGCCCGATCACAACCGGCTGCGCAAGCCGGTCGCCGGCGCCTTCACGGTCGCCGCGACGAAGCGGCTGCGGCCCCGGGCCCAGCAGCTCCTCGACGGGCTGGTCGACGGGATGGTGCGGGACGGGCCGCCTGCCGACCTGGTCGCGCGGGTTCTGGAGCCGTTTCCGATCACCGTCGTCAGCGAGGTGATGGGGGTACCGGAGGCGGACCGGGAGCGGGTGCACGCCTGGACCCGGCAGATCATCTCCACCTCGGGCGGCGCCGAGGCCGCGGAGGCGGCCAAGCGGGGGCTGTACGGGTGGATCGGCGAGACGGTGCGGGCGCGCTCGGGCAGCACCGGCGACGACGTGTACGCGCTGCTCGGGGCCGCCGTGGCGCGGGGCGAGATCGAGGCGGAGGAGGCCGTGGGACTGGCCGGCCCGCTGCAGATCGGCGGCGAGGCGGTGACCCACAACTGCGGCCAGATGCTGTTTTTGATGCTCACCCGGCCGGAGCTGATGGCACGGCTGCGGGAGCGGCCGGCGGAGCGCGGTCCGGTCCTGGACGAACTGCTGCGCTGGATCCCGCACCGCAGCACCGTCGGGCTGGCCCGGATCGCCCTGGAGGACGTCGAGCTGGCCGACGGCACCCGGATCGCGGCCGGCGATCCGGTGTACGTCTCCTACCTCGCCGCCAACCGTGACCCGGCCGTCTTCCCGGACCCGGACCGCATCGTCCCGGACCGCGAGCCCAACCCGCATCTCGCCTTCGGCCACGGCCCGCACCACTGCACGGGCGCGGTCCTGGCCCGTCTCCAGACCGAACTGCTGGTCGACACCCTGCTCGACCGGTTGCCGGGGCTGCGGCTCGCGGTGCCGGCCGAGGACGTGCGGTGGCGTCGCAGGACGATGATCCGCGGGCCGCGGACCCTGCCCGTCACCTGGTGACCGGGCCCGGACCCCTCAGGCCCGCAGCCACTCCGTGACGATCACTTCCCCTCCGGCCCGCAGCCGCAGCGCGAACGGCCCGGCGGGCGGGGTGTCGACGGCGAACCGCCCCATGCCGTCGGCGGTGAGCGGGTGCCCGGCCGCCGGGCCGCCCAGCACCTCGACTCGGGCGGACTGCGGTGGCAGCACCTGGCCGAGCAGTCCTTCGCCGGTGAGCTCGACGTCCACGGTGAGTCCGCCCGCCCGGAAGGTCAGCATCCGGGGCGGGTCCTCGACCCCTCTGACCGGGACGGCGTCGACGAGCGAGTCGAAGGTCAGCTCGGCGATCCGGGCGTCGAGATCGTGCAAGGCGTAGGCGTCCATGGCCGTTTGCAGCAGGCCGGCCGGGAGCGGGTCGAGCACGGCGGCCGCCTGGCGCAGCTCCTCCTCCAGCGCGTCCGCGTCGAACCCGGTGTCGTCCTGGCCGTCTTCGTCCGGGAACAGGTCGTTCACGCCGCACCCCTCGCGTCGAGCCGGGCCCGCAGCCGGCGCAGGCAGCGCTGGCGCAGCGGGCCGATGCTGCCCACCGCGATGCCCAGCGCCACGGACACCTCGACATAGCTGGGCGGCGGCGAGGCCATCAGGACACGCAGCAACTGCCTGCACCGGTCGCCGAGTTCTTCCAGCTCCTGCCAGAGCAGGCGGATCCGCTCGGCCTCGGCCGCCCGGTCCTCGGCGTCGATCAGCGACTGCTCGGGCGTGCGATCCTCGCTGATCCGGTCCAGGACCTGCGGGTCGTCGGTCGGCATCAGCCGGGCCAGCCCCCGGATCACCTTCAGGCATTCGTTGCGGGCCGTACTGGCCAGCCACGCACCGGCCTTGTCGGGTTCCCGGATGCGGCCCAGGTGCTGGGCGAACCGGAACCACACCGTCTGGTACACCTCGTGCCCGTCGGCGTCGGAGAGCCGGTGCGCGCGCACCACGGACCACACCAGCGGGCTCAGCCCTTCCACGAGCGCCTTCCAGGCCGCCGCGTCACCGTCGACGGCGGCCTGGACCAGCGCGCCGACCTCTGCTCGGTCCACGGTCCCACCCCTCGTGTACGGCAAGTCATCGTACGCCGTGGAGGGGTGTGCTCCGGAACTCAGGCCGAGGCGGCCAGTTGGACGACCGGAACCGGCTGCCAGGTGGCCGGGCGGAGCGCCGGGACCTGCGCCCCGCGCACCTCGGCCCGCTCCGTGGCGGCCGCGAGCAGCCGGGCCCGCGCGGCGCGCGGGTCGGTCTCCTGGTAGGTGGTCATCCAGTCGGCGACGAGGCCGGCGACCACGGGGGTGGCGAACGATGTTCCACTCCACTGTGCGAATCCTTCGAACATCACTTGGTCGGGTTTGCCGGGGCCGGTCGTCCCGGTGTCGGTCAGCACGCCGGTGTGGCGCGGGTACTGGCAGGTGCAGGCGTAGGTGAAGCCGAACCGGCAGGCCTCGTAGGTGGTGTGCTGGTAGACGTACGGCACGGGCGCGTCGAAGCCGGCCAGCGGGCCGGTGAGCAGCTCGCCGGGGGCGTAGACCTTGACCCAGTCGCCGTGGTTGGTGAAGCAGGCGCCGGACACGCCGTCGCTGCGCAGCGCACCCACCGACAGGACGGTGTCCTCGTAGCCGGTGAGATCCGCGCAGGCGGCGGGCCAGAAGGAGTTCTCACTGCCGTTGTTGCCGGCCGCCGCGACGAGCAGGGTGGGCTGGTCGCGCAGGGCCTGCATGAAGGCCTCGACGCCGAGCAGTCCGTCGGCGGTGCCGTTCGAGGTGCCGGCGGAGAGGCTGATGATGTCCGGCCAGCCGTGCCGGTCGACCGCCTCGAAGAGCTTGCCGCCGAACTCGGACTCCAGGATGGCACCCACGTCGTTCATGGTGTTGGTGACGGTGATGTCCGTGTTGGGGGCGACGGCGGCGATGAGGCCGGCGATGAACGTGCCGTGGCCGACGTACTGCTGGAGGACTCCTGCGGCGTCGGTCTCGGCGATCTGCGGGTCGCCCTGGGCGTGGGCGAGCAGCGGGTAGGAGCGGTAGTCGTGCACCAGGCCGGTGTCGATCACCAGGACGCGGACCGCGGTGTCGGGGTCGTGACCGCCCGGTGCGGCCCCCGGGTTGGGCGTCCGGGTGAGCAGGGCCGGCAGGGGTTCGCAGGGGTTGCAGGAGTTGGCGTTCGTGGTGGCGACCACGTGGTTGCGGCTGACCATCCGGCGCCCGGTGCGGTCCTCCGCCTCCCGCAGGGCGCGCAGCGCGTGGCCGACCGCGGGGTCCGCCGTGTGGTCGCCGTGGTTCGGGTCACCGACCCGGATCCGGGTGACCCCGGTGCGGTTGCGCTCGGGCCCGGTCCTGGCGACGTGGTCGGCGACCAGTCCGGCGGTCGCGGTGAAGTGGGCGCGCACGGTGTCCTCGACGACCCGGGCCTCCGCCCCGTCGCGGGCGAGCACGACCCCCTTCTCGTACAGGAACTCGGCGGAGTCCTCCGGCCCCATCGCCAGTGGAACGTCCGGCATGGAGCGCTGGATGTGATCGAACTGCTCCTGGAACCGCTGAGGTGCCATGACTTGTCCTCCCCCGTGAAACGGCGTTCTCCAGTCAGAGTCGCCTTGCCGCCGATTGATACAGCGTCAAACATGTGGGGCATGTCTGCCCAGGCCACTACCATCCGGAAAGTGACTGCGCGAAGCGATGCGGTGACGGAACTGCTGCCGATGGTGTTCGCCGCCCCCGGCGAGGCCCTGGCACGGGCGGAACAGGTCCTCAGGTCCGGTCCGCCGCCGCTCGACGCGTCCGTGGCGCACCAGGTCATCGGCATCTGGCAACGGGACTTCGGCGACCTGGGGGTCGCCCTCGACCATCTGCGCCGGGCCCGTGACTTCGCGGCCCGCGCGGACTGCGCGGAGCGCGAGGCGGATGTCCTCGGCACCCTCGGGGTCGCGTTGGTGCATGCGGGGCGCACCCGGCAGGGGCTGGCCGCGATCGAGCGCGGGGTGGCCCGGAGCAACGGGCACACCCGGGCGCGGGTGCTGTACCGGCGGGCGTACGCGTGCTGGGTGCTGGGCCGGCACAAGGAGGCCCTGGAGGACGTACGCAGGGCGATCCCGGCGCTGCGGCAGGCCGACGACGTCATCTGGACCGCGCGGGCGCTGAGCGTGCGGGCCACGGTGCACCTGGCCCTGGGGGCGGTGGACCGGGCGGACGCGGACTTCACCGCGGCGGAGCTGCTGTGGGAGACGACGGGCCAGGAGCACGACAAGGCGGTCGCCGTGGAGAGCCGGGGGCTGGCCGCGTTCCGCTCCGGGGACGTCCCGGCGGCGCTGCGGCTGCTCGCCGAGGCCGAGCAGCGGTACACCGAGCTGGGCACCCCGCCGTTCATGCTGTACATCGCGCGCTGCGAGGTGCTGATGGCGGCGGGGCTGGCGCCGGAGGCACTGGCCGAGGCGGACGCGGCGATCGCGACCCTGGACCGGCTCGGCGGGCAGTCCACCCGCAAGGCCGAGCTGCTGCTGGCCGCCGCCCGGGCCGCCCGGTCGGCCGGGGACACGGTGACCGCGGTCGCCCGTGCGGCCGTCGCGGTGCGGCTGTTCTCGGGGCAGCGGCGCAGTTGGTGGGAGACGCATGCCCGGCTGGAGCTGATCGAGGCGCGGGTGGCCGGCGGGGCCGCGTCCGGGCGGCTGGTGCAGGAGGCGGCGGGGGTCGCCGACCGGCTGGCGTCCTTCGGTGCGCCCGCGGCGCCGGAGGCCTCGCTGCTGGCCGGGCGGATCGCGCTGGCGCTGGGGTGGACGGCGGACGCGGAACGGCATCTCGCGGTGGCCGCGCGCAGCAGGCACGCCGGTCCGCCGCTGGCCCGGATGACCGGCTGGGCGGCCCAGGCGCTGCGCGCCCGGGCGGCGGGCTCGGGCCGGGGGGTGCTGGAGGCGTGCCGGCGGGGCCTGGACGTCCTCGACGACCACCGGATGACGCTGGGCGCCTCGGAGCTGCGGGCCCGGGCCACCGCGCAGGGCGCGGAACTGGCCGCGCTGGCGCAGCAGGCGAGCCTCGCGCACGGCGGTCCGCGCCGGCTCCTCAAGTGGAGCGAACGCTGGCGGGCCACCGTCCTGTCCGCTCCCCCGACCCGGCCGCCCGCCGACCCGGCGCTGCTCAGTTCGCTGACCGCGTTCCGGGAGATCGCGTCCCGCGCGGAGCAGGCCCGCCGGGAGCGCCGCCCGGTGCCCGCGCTGGAGCGGGAACAGCGGCGCCTGGAACGGGAGATCCGCTCCCGCACCCACCACATCCGCGGTGCCGCTCCGGGCGAGGGCGCCCGGTTCGACCCGGCCCGGCTGCTCGACCGGCTCGGCGACACCCGGCTGGTCGAACTCGCCGTCGTGGACGGCCGGGTGCAGGTGCTGCTGTGCGGCCGGGGCCGGGTACGGCGCTTCGCGGGCGGTCCGCTGGCGGAGGCGGTCGCCGAGGCGGAGCACGTCCAGGCGAGCCTGCGGCGGCTCGCGCATCCGGGGGCGGAGGGGCGGCTGGCGGTGGTCGAGGCGTCCGGGCGGCGCCTGGAGGAGCTGCTGCTGGGGGCGGCGGCGGACCAGCTCGGCGCCGGTCCCGTGGTGATCGTCCCGCCGGGCGCCCTGCACCGGGTGCCGTGGGCGCTGCTGCCCGGTCTGCGGGAGCGGGTGCTCAGTGTGTCGCCGTCGGCGGGGAGCTGGCTGCGGGCCCGGGAGACCGAGCCGCCGCCGGGCGGCCGGCAGGTACTGGTCCGCGGGCCCGGACTGGCGACCGGGGGCGCGGAGGTGCCGGAGGTGGCGAGCCGGTACCCGACGGCGCGGGTCCTGGAGCAGGACGACGCCCAGGTGCCCCGGGTGCTGGCCGAGCTGGACGGGGCCGCCCTCGCGCACATCGCGGCGCACGGCACCTTCCGTGCGGACAGCCCGCTGTTCTCGTCCCTGCTCATGGCCGACGGACCGCTGATCGTGCACGACTTCGAGCGCCTCGCCCGCAGCCCCTACCGGATCATCCTCTCCAGCTGCGACACGGCCCGCCTCGCCTCGGTCGGCGCCGACGAACTACTCGGTCTGGTCACGGCGTTGCTGCCGCTGGGCACGGCCGGGGTGGTGGCGAGCAGCGCGCCCGTCAACGACGCGGCGGTGGTGCCCCTCATGCTGGCCCTGCACAAGGGGCTCGGCGCCGGGCTGTCGTTGGCGGAGGCGCTGCGCGACGCACGGGCCGCCCTGCCGGCCGACGCGGTCCACCAGGCGACGGGATGGGCGTTCGCGGCGTTCGGGGCGGCCTGAGAGGGTCGGGTCCCACAGCGGCCCGCGCCGGCGGCTTCCTCACGCCGACCGCGCGTCCGGCTGCTCCAGCAGCCACGGCAGGTCCGTGCGGTCGCTCGCGCCGAGGCGGGTGTAGGCGCCGTAGAGGTGGTTGCCCACGGTCCGTACGGACAGGGTCAGCCGTTCGGCGATCTGCCGGTTGCTCAGGCCCGCGGCGGCGAGGGTGACGATCTGCCGCTGCCGGGCGGTGAGTTCACCGAGGACCAGGCCGGACAGGGCCGGGGTGCGGGCGCCCTGGCAGCGGCGGGCGAGGGCCAGGGCGCGGGTGCGGGACACACGGGCCGCGCGCGGGTCGCGGTGGGCGCGGACGGCCTGCGCGTGGGCCTCCGCCGCGAACAGCAGCAACCCGCGCTCCGCCAGGGCCTCGGCGGCCCGGTCCAGGCCGGGCCCGTCGCCGCGGGCGAGGGCCTCCGCGTGCCGCGCGAGCACGCCGTGCAGCCGCCCCACGGCCCGCTCGGGCTCCCCCCGCCGTACGGCGCCGTAGTGCGCGAGACCCCCGTCCCCGCGCACTACGGCAGCTTCCCCCGACTCGGCGGCGGCGCGGGCGAGTTCGGTACGGCAGGAGGCGTCGCCCGGCGCCCCCCGCAGCCCCTCCCTCGCCCACGCCGCCGCCTCTCGCAGCTCCCCCCGAAGCCGCGAGTACCGGGCACGCACCGCCGCGTACCCGGCCGGTACGGGCAGGTCTCCCGCGGCCAGCCACTCCCCCACCGGGGCCGGCACCTCCCGTACGTCCAGTTGCTCGACGCGCTCCTCCAGCAGCTGCTGCTCCTCCTTCAGGGCCGGCCCGCAGCGGTCGGCGCCGCGGGCCAGCCGGCGGGCCCGCAGCCGGCCCGCCGCGGCGCGCAGGGCGGGGCCGTGCAGGGGGTGGGCGAGGCGGACCGCGCCCCGCTCGTCGACGTGGATCAGGCCGGCCGTCTCCAGGCGTTCGAGGACCCCGGCATCGAGCCCGTCGTCGAGGTGGCGCGGCAGCGGCTCGGCGAAGGCGAGGCGTTCGAGTGCCTCACGCTCGCCCGGCTCCCGGTGTTCCAGCAGGGGCCCGATCCGGTCCCGTACGGTCGCGGTGAGCGGCAGCGGGCCGCGCCAGGCCCACTCCCCGGTGTCCGGTACGCGGGTCAGCGCGCCGGCCTCGCGCAGCGCGCCCTGCAGGTCGCGCAGCAGCCGCAGATCGCCCCGGCACACCCGGTGCAGCCGGCGCACGGTGAGCGGCTCCAGACCGCTTCCGGCGAGCAGGTGGGCGGTCTCGTCGTACGGCAGCGGCTCCAGCGCGAGGTGGGTGAGGAGTTCGCCGGTCCACAGCCGGGCCACCGCGCCGCGCACCGGAGCCCGGTCGGCGGCGGCCACCAGCAGCCGGGTACGGCCGTGCACGGCGAGCTGGTGGACGACGGCGGCGGAGCCCTCGTCGAGGAGGTGGGCGTCGTCGACGACCAGGAGCCGCACCCCGGAGAGCCGGCGCACCGCGCCGGACAGCGAGACCCCGTCGGGGAGCAGGTGCGCGAACGCGGCGAACGGGAGGGTGCTGGTCTCAGGGGTGCCGGTCACCCGGACGCAGTCCACGCCCCGTACGGCCTCGGTGATCAGCCGGGTCTTGCCGACACCGTGCGGCCCGGTCACCACGACACCCTGCCGGCCGGCCACCGACGACCGCCCGACCAGCTCCAGTTCGTCCTCCCGGCCGGTGAACGGCCAGGGCAGTTCGAGGGTCCGCGCGTCCTGTTCGTAAGTCGTCACACCAGTACGAGTCGCGTTGCTCAGCTTTGATACAGGCGGACTTGAGTAGCCGCCGACTCAGGCGGCCGGTGCGGCGGCCCGGCACGCTGGGCGCATGAACCGACGCTACTGCTCGCTTCCGCGGCAGTCGGCCCCGGCCCTCGCGCCGGGACTGACCGCCGAGCGGCTCGGTGCGCTCGTCGCCGGGCGGCGGATGTGGGTCAACGGCACGGTTCTGCACTACTGCTTCCTGGACGCGGACACCGACGCCTCGGTGATCCCGGTCCCGGGGACCGGTCGGACCCGGCGGGTGCCGTGGGCCGGTGCCGAGGAGCAGCGGGACGTGCTGCGCAGCTGCTTCCAGGAGTGGCAGGACCTCGGGATCGGGGTGACGTTCGCCGAGGTCGGGGACCGCTCGGAGGCGGAGCTGCGGATCGGCTTCCAGCAGGGTGACGGCTCCTGGTCGGTGATCGGCCGGGACGCGCTCTCGGTCGGTCTGGGCGAGCGCACCATGAACCTGGGCTGGGACCTGACGGAGCCCGACGGCCGGTGGACGGCGCTGCACGAGATCGGGCACGCGCTCGGCATGCGGCACGAGCACCAGAACCCGTTCGCGGGCGTCCACTGGGACGACGAGGCGGTCTACGCCGACCTCGCCGGACCGCCGAACCACTGGAGCCGGGACCGCACGGACCGCGACATCCTGCACCGGCTGGACGCGGCCGAGGCCAACGGCTCGGTCTGGGACCCGCAGTCGGTGATGCAGTTCCCCTTCGGGCCGGGTCTGATCCTGGAGCCGGAGCAGTACCACAACGGGCTGTACCCGTCCGGCTCGCTGTCCCCGGCGGACAAGGAGTTCGCGCTCCGCTGGTACCCGCCCGCCCAGGCACCGGCGCCACTGGTGCCGTTCCGCTCGGCACCGCTCGGCCTCGGCCCCGGGGAGCAGCGGGACTTCGCCGTGGAGCCGCCGGAGACCCGCGTCTACAGCGTGGGCACCTTCGGGGAGAGCGACTGTGTCGTGGTGGTCTTCGAGGAGCGCGACGGGGAACCGCGCTACCTCGCCGGCCACGACGACGGGGGCACCGCGCACAACGCCAGGATCAGGGTGCGGCTCGTCAGGGGCCGCCACTACGTCGTCCGCGTACGTCTCCATTCGACATGGGGGTCGGGAGAGACAGCGGCCATGTGCTGGTGAACCGGCACACGGCGGCGACGCGGAGGCCGGACCACGGTCCGGCGCCGGGGGGAAGCGGTCGAGGCACGTAGCCTTCGGGGGAGGGATACGTGCCTCGGCCGGCCGCATCCGGGAGGCGGTGCCGTGCCGCTCCCGGCGGGGTCAACGCCGGCGCCACTCCTCGGCCAGCAGTTCGTACGAGCGGACCCGGTCGGCGTGGTCGTGGGTGATCGTCGTGATGAGCAACTCGTCGGCGCCGGTGGCCTCCTGGAGCTGGGCCAGCTGGTCGGCGACCCGGCCGGGCGAGCCGACGAACTGGGTGTCGAGGCGGTCCTTGACCAGTTCGCGGTCCTCGTCGCTCCAGGCGTGGGCGCGAGCCTCGTCGGGGGTCGGGAACGGGATCGCGCCCTCGGCGGTGCGGATGCTGCGCACCCACAGGCCGTAGCCGGTGGCGAGTTCGCGGGCGGTGGCGTCGTCCTCGGCGACGACGACGTCGGCGGAGACGCTGACGTAGGGCTTGTCGAGGGTCTCGGAGGGCTCGAAGAAGGACCGGTAGCCGTCCACCGCCTCCAGGACCGTGGCCGGGCTGACGTGGTAGTTCGCCGCGAACCTGAGGCCTCGGGCGCCGGCCGTCCGAGCGCTCTGGCCGCCGCTGCTGCCGAGGATCCACACCTCGACCTCGGCCCCCTCGCCCGGCACGACGTGCGCCGCGGCGCCCTCCGGGGAGCGGTAGGTGCCGGCCAGCAGGGCGAGGACGTCGTCGATCTGCTCGGTGTAGTCCTGGGGCTCGGCGCCGGGCAGCAGGAGCAGCGTGCGCTGGAGGGCGACGCGGGGTGAGCCGAGGAGGCGTTCGAAGGAGAAGCGGGGCGGGATCAGGAGGCCGTTGGGGGCGCGGCCGTCCACCACCGGGGTCGTCGTCGGCGGGGCCGTCTCCCCGCCCGGCGGGCGGCCGCCGGAGCGGCCGAGGCCCAGGTCGAAGCGGCCGGGGTGGACCGCGTCGAGCAGACCGAACTCCTCCACCGTGGACAGGGCGGTGCGGTGACCGAGCTGGACGGCGCCGGAACCGAGCCGGATCGTGGAGGTCGCGGCGGCGGTGAGTGCGAGGACGACCGCGGGGGACGTACCGGCGACCCCCGGGTTGAGGTGGTGCTCGGCGAACCAGTACCGGGCGTAGCCGAGTTGTTCGGTCCGCCGGGCCAGGTCGACGGAGTTGCGCAGGGCGTCGGCGGCCGTCGAACCGGAGGAGATCGGGACGAGGTCGAGGACGCCGAGGGGGATGTCAGACACGGGTCGCCTCCTCGGCGGGCAGGACCGGGCCCCAGTCGAAGGGCGGGTCGGGGATGTCCTTGCGCAGGACCGGCGCGACCGCCGACTGGAAGAGTTCGAGGGAGTCGCGGTGCTGGGTGTCGGTGAGGCCGCTCGCGTCCGCGTGCAGGTGGACCACGGTGTGCCCGAACCGCTCGTGGTAGCGGTGCACCTTGTCGACGATCTGCTGGGGGCTGCCGATCAGGGCCGAGCTGCGCTCGGCGAAGTCCTCCAGTGTCTCGAAGACCACCGGCAGCCCGGCCTTCTTGAAGAAGGCCAGGTTGGCTTCGAAGACCGGGCGGTAGGCGGCGAGCGCCTCCTGGGAGGTGGGTGCCACGCAGACACCCGCCGTCCCCGCGCCGACCGCGATGTCCGCCGGGTCGTGGCCGTAGTGCTCCCAGCGCTCCCGGTAGTACCGGATCAACTCGGCGTACGGCTCGACGGGGTGGGTGACGTTCGCGGAGAACAGCGGGTCGCCGTGGCGTGCGGCGAGGTCCACGGACTCCTTGCTGGTGGCACTGCCGTGCCAGACCCGGACGGGTCGCTGGTAGGGGCGCGGCCAGACCTCGGCGTCCGTCAGCGGCGGGCGGAAACGCGTGTCCGCGGTGACCTTGTCCTGCCGCCAGAGCCGCCGGAACACCTCGTAGCTCTCGGCGTTGCGGTCCCACTGGTCGTCGGGGGTGACGTGGAACAGGTCGCGCTGGGCGGATCCGTTGCCCTTGCCGATGATCAGGTCGAGGCGGCCCTCGGAGAGGTGGTCGAGGGTGGCGTAGTCCTCGTAGGCCCGGACCGGGTCCAGCAGGCTGAGCGTGGTGACGGCCGTGAAGAGCCGGATCCGGCGGGTGAGCGCGGCGACGTGGCTGAGCACGACGGTCGGGGAGGAGGAGATGAACGGCCGCTCGTGCCGCTCCCCCACCCCGAAGCCGTCGAAGCCGAGTTCCTCGGCGAGCACGGCGTTGTCGAGGACCTCCCGGAACCGGTCGTGGGTCGGTTTCCGGACGCCGGTGACCGGGTCCGGGCGGTGCACGATCAGGGTGATCGCGAGGAACTTCACGACGCGGCCCGTTCGGTGCGCTTCCCGTCCGGGTGGGCGAGGCCGAGGTGGTCGCGCAGGGTGGTGCCCTCGTACTCGGTGCGGTACACGCCCCGTTCCTGGAGGAGCGGGACCACCGTGTCGGCGAACGCGTCGAGGCCGCCGGGGGTGATGTGCGGGACCAGGATGAAGCCGTCGGAGACGTCCGCCTGCACGAAGTCGTTGATCGTGCGGGCGACCGTGGCCGGGGAGCCGACGAAGGTCTGCCGGTTGCCGGTGTTGATCACCAGGTCGCGGATGGACCACTTGTTGGCCTCGGCCAGCTCCCGCCACTCACGGGCGATGGCGATCGGGTCGCGGTACATCCGGACCTGCGCGCGGCCCCGCGAGATGTGCTCCTCGCCCACCAGCGGGTCGACGTCGGGCAGCGGGCCCTCCGGGTCGTACGACGACAGGTCCCGGTTCCAGACGAACTCCAGGTGCTTGAGGGCCGTCGCCCCGCTGACCTGCTGGCGGCGCACCTGGTGGGCGATCTCCTCCGCCTCCTCGTCGGTGTCGCCGAGGACGAAGCTGGCGGCGGGCAGGATCAGGAGTTCGTCGGGGCGGCGGCCGTACGTGGCGAGGCGGGACTTCACGTCGGTGTAGAAGGCCTGCCCGGCTTCGAGGGTGGCGTACCGGCTGAAGATCGCGTCGGCGCCGGACGCGGCGAACTCGCGGCCCTCGTCGGACTCGCCGGCCTGGAAGATCACCGGGCGGCCCTGCGGGGAGCGCGGCACGTTGAACTGGCCGTGGATGTCGAACTGGGGGCCCTTGTGCACGAAGGAGCCTGCCTTCGCGTCACTCAGGAAGGTACCGGTGGCCTGGTCGGCGAGGATCTCGTCGCCGTGCCAGGAGTCGAAGAGTTCGTTCGCGGTGGCGAGGAACTCCTTGGCGCGGGAGTAGCGCTCCTCCTGCGGCAGGAAGCCGCCGCGGCGGAAGTTCTCGCCGGTGAAGGCGTCCCAGGAGGTGACCACGTTCCAGGCGGCCCGGCCGCCGGAGAGGTGGTCGAGGCTGGCGAACTGGCGGGCCACCTCGTAGGGCTCGTTGAAGGTGGAGTTGATGGTGCCGGTCAGACCGAGGTGCTCGGTGACGGCGGCCAGCGCGGCGAGGATCGTGAAGGTGTCGGGGCGCCCGACGACGTCCAGGTCGTATATCTTGCCGCCCTGTTCGCGCAGGCGCAGGCCCTCGGCGAGGAACAGGAAGTCGAACCTGGCGCGTTCGGCGGTCCGCGCGAAGTGCGTGAAGGAGCTGAACTCGATGTGGCTGCCGGCGGCCGGGTCGCTCCACACCGTGGTGTTGTTGACCCCGGGGAAGTGTGCGGCCAGGTGGATCTGCTTCAGCGGCTTGCTCATGAGGGGTGCGGTCCTTCCGGCTCAGGCGGTGGCGGCGGCGTAGCGGTTGGCGGGGCGGGCGAGCCCGAGCAGGCCGCGCAGGGTGTCGGCCTCGTAGGCGGTGCGGAAGCGGCCGCGGCGCTGGAGTTCGGGCACCAGGTCCTGGGTGATGCGCGGCAGGTCGTGGCCGAGGACGGCGGGCCGGAGCCGGAAGCCGCTGAGGCCCGCGGCGGCGAACTCCTCCAGGAGGTCGGCGAGTTCGGCGGCCGCACCGGTGAAGATCCGCGCGTCGCTGGTGTACGCCCCGCCGTCGAGGGCGTCGAGGCGCGCCTTGCGGGCCTCGGCCGCGGCCCGGTCGTCGTCGAGGAAGACCACGAGGTCGCCGAAGACGTGCACGGTGTCGGCGGCCCGTCCTGCGGCCTCCTGCTCGGCGCGGATCTCGGCGAGGATCGCGCGGGCGTCGGCGGCGTCGCGCGGGGTGGTGTAACCGACGTCGGCCTGCCGGGCGATCAGCCGGTACGGCACGGTCTGGTGGCCGAGGGCGGTGACCAGCGGCTGGCCCTGGGGAGGGCGCGGGGTGATGGAGGGGCCCTTGACGCTGAACTTGGCGCCCTCGAAGTCGATGTAGTGCAGCTTGTCCCGGTCGATGAAACGGCCGGTGGCCGCGTCCCGGATCTCCGCGTCGTCCTCCCAGCTGTCCCAGAGGCGGCGGACGACCTCGACGTAGTCGGCGGCCTCGTCGAAGTGCTCGGTGAGCCGCTCCTGCCCGGCCGGGGACCGCAGTTCCGCCAGGTCGACCGGCGGGAAGCTGCGGCGGCCGAAGTGGTCCGCCTCGTGCGGGCGGGCGGAGATCTGCACCCGCAGCCCCGCGCGGCCGGTGCTGACGTAGTCCAGGGTGGCGATCGCCTTGGAGATGTGGAACGGCTCGGTGTGTGTGGCGATCACCGTCGGCACCAGGCCGATGTGGCGGGACAGGGGTGCGACGCGGGACGCGATCAGCACGGCGTCGAGGCGGCCGCGGACCTGGTCGGTGCGGCCGTCCGGCTCGCCGTAGTACGAGGACTGCAGGCCGAGACCGTCCTCGATGGTGACGAAGTCGAGGAGACCGCGCTCGGCCTCGGCGACCAGGTCGGCCCAGTATCCGGCGGTGAACAGCTCTCGGGGGCGGGCGACCGGCTCGCGCCAGGAGGCGGGGTGCCAGCCGGTGCCGTCGAGGGCGACGGCGAGGTGCAGGTGGGAAGCGGGATTCGAGGACACAGTGGTGCCTTCCTGAGGTCCGTGAGAGGGCGCGCCGGACGGGAGGGGCGCGGCGGAGGAAAGTCAGGAGCAACAGAGCGCGCCGGCCACGCGCAGCAGGTCGATGTGCGGCCGGGCGTACAGGACGGTACGGCGGCTGGGACTGACGACACGTGTCATGTCCCGCACCTCCCCGGCCGGTTTCGCGTAGATCTCGTCATGAGTCACAACAGCCGGGTGTCCGTGGGTGTTCCCGGGCTGCGCACCAGCAGGGTGCGGCCGCGCAGGCGCTCGGTGAAGCCGATCGACTCGTAGAGCCGGATGGCGGTCGCGTTGTCGGGGGCCGCGTGCAGGAACGGGGTCTGGCCGCGTTCCCTGATGCCCGCGGCGACCGCGCGGACGAGACGGGTGGCCAGGCCCCGGCCCCGGTGCTCCGGGTCGGTGCAGACGGCGCTGATCTCGGTCCAGCCGGGCAGCCGCAGCCTCTCCCCGGCCATGGCGATCAGCCGGCCCCGGTACCGGATGCCGAGATAGCTGCCCATCTCGACGGTCCGGGTGCGGAACGGGCCGGGTCCGGTGCGGGCGACCAGGTCCAGCATCTCGGGCACGTCGGCCGGGCCGAGCCGTACCGCCTCCGGGGCGGGCTCGGCCCGCAGCGCGGTGTCCACGAACTGGACGCCCCGGCCGCCGCCGACCACCTCCCAGCCGGGCGGCGCCTGCTCGACCGGCTTGATCCTCACGGTCGTTCCGGGGCCGACGAGCGTGCGCAGGTCGGCCCAGGCGGCCGGGTCGGCGGCGTCGGCGAGCGCCGCGCAGGCGTAGACGTCGTCCGGGTAGCGGGCGGCCGCGCCGACCCGCTCGGCGAGGTGGGCGTGCGGGCCGGTGAGGGCGGACCAGACGGCGTTGTCGAGCGGTGTGGTGTCGGGTGCGAGGGGGGTCCCGCCTCCGCGGAAGCCGGTCTGGACGGTCACGGAGGCGGAATCCTTTCCCGGTGAGCCGACGGGCGTGCTGGTGCGGGCGGTCACGAGTTGTCGAGCGGCAGTCCGGGCGGGCTGACCTCGGACTTGGCGACGGCCTCGTTGGAGAGGTTGTAGGCCTTGAGCCACTGCGCGTACTGACCGTGCTTGATCAGGTGGTTGATGGCGTCCGCGAGGGGCTTGGCGAGGCCGCTGTCCTTCTTCGCGGTGGCCGCGATCAGGCCCTGGAGGCCGGCACCGGCGCCGGAGTAGGTGCCCGCGGTGCGGGTGGCGTTGGGCGTGCCCGCCGTCTGCTTGTTGTGGTAGGCGAAGCCGGGGTTGGGGCCGAAGGAGGCGTCGATCTTCCCGCTGTTCAGGGCGAGGAAGGTGCTGGTGCTGTCCTGGAAGTACTTGACGGTGAGCTTCTTGCCCTCCTTGGCCAGCTTCGCCTGCCACTCCAGGAGGATCTTCTCCTGGTTGGTGCCGGAGCCGACGGCGATCGTCTTGCCCGCGAGGTTCTCGTAGTTGCCGTCGAAGTTCCAGGTGCTCTTCTTCGGCACGATGAAGGCGAGGTTGTCCTGCCGGTAGGAGGCGAACTCGTACTTCTTCTTGCGCTCCTCGGTGTCGGTGACGTTGGAGAGCGCCACGTCGACCTTGCCGCTGTCGATGCCGACGAACATGTTCTCCCAGGTGAAGTTCTTGATCTCCGGCTGGAGTCCGAAGACGGCGGCGATCAGGCGGCCGAGGTCGGGTTCGGAGCCGGTGAGGGTCTTCTGGTCGCTGCCGACGTACGCCAGCGGCGGGAAGCCGGCGGGCAGGGCGCCCTCGCCGATCACGAGCTTGCCGCTCTTGCGGACGGCCGCGGGCAGTTCCGCGCTGATGGACTTGACCTCGGAGACCTTGATGGTGGTCTGGGTGGCGGCGCCGTTGGAGACCCGTCCCACGACGACCTCCCCGGCCTTGGCGTTGTCGGTGGTGGTGGCCGCGTCGCTGTCGCCCCCGCAGGCGGCGAGCCCGGTGGCGAGGGAGGCGACGGCGGTGGCCGCGGTGATGCCTCTGATCAGGCTGCGTCGGGTGAAGTGGGTAGACATGGCCGTTCCTTGTCGGTGCCGGTGATGAGGGTGAGGGCGTGGGGGGAGGTCTGGGGTGATGCGGTTCAGAGAACCTTGCTGAGGAAGTCCCTGGTCCGCTCGTGTTGCGGTTTGTCGAGGACCTCGGAGGGCGGTCCCTGTTCGACGATCCTGCCGCCGTCGATGAAGACCACCCGGTCGGCGATCTCGCGGGCGAAACCGATCTCGTGGGTGACGATGACGAGCGTGGTGCCGCTGGTGGCCAGGTCCTTGATGACGGAGAGGACCTCCCCGACCAGCTCGGGGTCGAGGGCGGAGGTGGGCTCGTCGAAGAGGATGACGCCGGGGCGCAGGGCGAGGGCGCGGGCGATGGCGACGCGCTGCTGCTGGCCGCCGGACAGCTGCCGCGGGTAGGCGCCGACGCGTTCGCCGAGGCCGACGCGTTCGAGCAGTTCCTTGGCCAGCGCCTGGGCCTCGGGCTTGGTCAGCTTCCCGGTGGCGACGGGGGCGGCGGCCACGTTGTCCAGCACGGTCAGGTGCGGGAAGAGGTTGAAGTTCTGGAAGACGAAGCCGATCCGGCCGCGCTGGGCCAGGATGGCGCGCTCGCTCAGCTCCTTGAGCCTCTCGCCCTGCCGTTTCACCCCGATCAGCTCGTCGTTGATGCTGACGTAGCCGATCTCGGGCTTCTCCAGGTGGTTGACGACCCTCAGGAGCGTGGACTTGCCGGAGCCGGACGGGCCGAGGATGACGGTGACCTCGCCGGGCCGGATGGTCAGGTCGACGCCGTCGAGGACGCGGTGGGCGCCGTACCACTTGTGGACGTCGTGGATCTCCAGGGCGGCGGGGGCCGTCTCCAGGGTGTCGGTGATGCTCATACGGCGGCCTCCCGGCGGATGCGGGCGCGCAGGTCGGCGAGGCCGGCCCGCAGTTTCTGCGAGGGGGTCGGCGGCAGGGAGCGGGTGGCGCCCCGGGCGTAGTACCGCTCGACGTAGAACTGGATCACGGAGACGACGCTGGTGAGGATCAGGTACCAGACGGTGACCACCAGCAGCAGCGGCACGATGTCGCCGGGGTAGGTGGAGCCCATGCTCTGTGCGGTGCCGAAGAGGTCGAGCAGGGAGACGTAGAAGACCAGCGAGGTGCTCTTGATGAGGCCGATGAGCTGGTTGACGTAGTTCGGGATGATCGACCTGAGCGCCTGTGGGAAGACGATCCTCCGGAACTGGTAGCCCTTGGGCAGTCCGAGCGCGGCGGCCGCCTCGTGCTGGCCCTGGTCCACCGAGAGGATGCCGCCGCGGACCACTTCGGCCGCGTAGGCCGCCTCGTTGAGGCTGAGGCCGATGACGGCGATGACCATGTCGGTGGCGAGCTTGGACTCGTCGAAGGAGAAGAAGGCCGGTCCGAAGGGGACGCCGACGCTCAACGTCTTGTACAGGGCGCTGAAGTTGTAGAGGAAGAGCAGGACGACGATGAGCGGTATGGAGCGCAGCGCCCACACGTAGGTCCAGCTGACCGCGCGCAGCACCGGGCTCTTGGAGAGCCGGGCCAGCGCGAGCAGGACGCCGCCGAGGAGGCCCAGCACCGCGCTGTAGGCGGTGACTTCGAGGGTGATGACCAGCCCGTCGAGGATGGTCGGCCGCAGGAACCAGTAGCCCCAGCGGTCCCACTGGTAGAAGGGGTTGGTCACCAGGCCGTGGACGAACTGGGCGACCAGGACCAGGACGACGGCGGTGGCGATCCACCGTCCTGGCTTGCGCAGTGGCAGAACGCGCTGTGCTGCGAGGGGCTTTGACGGTTCGTCGGCGGCGGACGGCGCCTCGGGGGCGAGGGTGGCGCCTGGGGGTTCACTCATGGCGGGCTCCGGCGGAGTCGGACACCCCGGAGATCCCACGACCGGGTACGCGGCACCGGCCGTGTTCGGGCACGGCACGGGCGCGGGGGCGCGCGGGACACGGGGGCTGGGCGGACGGCGTCACACCGGACGGCCGGTGCTTTCGTCAGGAACGCTGAGGCGCGAAGCTGCGGGGCTGGGCGGACTGGGCGGAAAGGCCTGGTCAGACCCGGCAGCGGGCACAGCCCGGTGCGGTACACGCGCTACACAGGGCGCTGTTGACACGGAGCAGGTCGACGGCGCGGTCGGCGACGAGCGGGCTCGGGTACGGCTGTACGCAGCCCCGGGCGCGGCGCGGGGCCGTGCTGGAAGCTGCGTACATGTCCGTCACCTGTCACTTGGTGGCCCGTGGGCCGCGCGC
The DNA here is from genome assembly GCF_040640875.1 of Streptomyces sp. NPDC021562. Lineage (NCBI taxonomy): Bacteria > Bacillati > Actinomycetota > Actinomycetes > Kitasatosporales > Streptomycetaceae > Streptomyces > Streptomyces sp. NPDC021562. The sequence continues at coordinate 96,927 of NZ_JBFACN010000009.1, read as the reverse complement.
TTACCGAACGTCGTCATTCGGTCGGGTCGTCACCTGGGGCACCCCACCGCGGTGCGAGGGTTGCCGGTCAGCTAGCCAGGGCTTGATGCTGACGCTCTTGACCGTTCTGGTCCGTAAGTTAGGCAGCCGCCCGAACGAATGTCAACGCCTGTCCGGTCGGCGGGACGGTTCGGACTGCTCTCACCTGCGGGAAGCGTCCGCCGCATGCCCGGCCCAGTCCAGGATCTGGACGGCCGCGCCGGCGGCTTCCAGTCCCTGGCAACGGCCGTGGTGGCGGCGGGCGATGCCGTCGAGGTCGAGGTGGGCGCCGAAGGCAGGGTGCGCGGCCAGCCGCCGGGCGTAGGCCCACAGCACCGGGTGGTCGGCGATGCGGTGCACGGCGGAGGCGTCCAGGTGGTTGCGGTGCACGGTGTCCAGCTGCACCAGGGTCACCCACAACTCGACGTCGGCTGCGGTCAGTCGACCGCCGACCAGGAACTCGACGCCGGTCAGGCGGTGTTCCAGCTCGCCCAGTGCGGCGAGCAGGGTCTCCAGCGCCCGTGGGTCGCCGCCCTCCCGCCCGGCGCGCTGCGCGGCCTGCTCGACGTCCTCGGCGCACAGCCGCTCGACGGCCTCGATCTCGGCCTCGGCACCGCACGGGTACAGGCGCGTGACGCCGTCGCCGAAGTGGCGGTCGAGGTCGCGCAGGATGTCCCGGCCGTGGGTGGAGACGATCCGGCCCGACCAGTCGTCGCTCAGCACGGGCGCCAGGGCCGGTCCCGAGTAGCGATGGGCGCTGGCCTCGTACAGCGGGCGCAGTGCCGTGTGGCTGCCGTCGGGACGGTCCGGGACCGCGGGCAGGAAGGTGACCGGACAACAGCCGTCCAGGGCCAGCAGGCTGTGGCCGACGGCGATGCGGAGGCCGTCGGGACAGGCGGTGGCGAGGTACAGCCGGTAGCGGCCCGGCACGGCGTAGTGGCCGCTGCGCGCGTCCCGTCCGATGCGTCCCCGGAAGGCGGGGGCGGTGCGGACGGACGGCAGTGCGGTGAGCGGAGTGATGGACATGCGTCTCCCCGGTTACGGGCGCGTGGACGTACGCGCGGCGGAAGCGTTCGTCGGTGTCCGCCGCGACCGTCCGTGCTCGGCCCGGGCCGCGGAGCGCGGGCGGCGGAGCGTCGGCGGTCACGGCGGGCGGGCAGGGCAGGGGGTCGTCGGGCGGGCGGTCGGGGCGGGCCGCGGAAGGGGCGTCCGTTCGGCCCGGGCCATGGAGGGCGGCGCGCCGCGGTCAACCGGTGCGGCTGATGGCGCTGCACACCCGGAGCAGGTCGATGTGCAGCCGGGAGGTGAGCAGCGGCGAGGAGAGCAGGGCGAACGGCCAGGGCGTACGGCGATCTCGGCGCTGTGTGCCGGTGACCGTGCGCAGCCGATCCATCTTTCCCTACCTTTTCACTAGGATTCCCCTCTGGAGTGTCGATCGGCCTCCGCGCGGCGTCAAGAGGGCGTCCACGCCTGGGACACCGCCACCCCCGGGCCGCTCACCCGAATGGCACGCGCGAGTGGTCGGCGGCCGGACCGGATGGTGGCGTGGAGGGACGAACCGCGTTCCCGAGGAGGCAGCCGCCATGACCCGTCCGTCCCGACCCGCGCGTGTGCTCGCCGCGGCCCTGGCGGCGGGGTCCCTGCTCGCCGTCGCGGCCTGTTCGGGCGGGAGCGGCGACTCCGGAGCCGCGGTCGTCTCGCCCGCCGCCGAGCGCTCCGCCGCCTCGCCGACGGCGACGGCCGCCCTCACCGGGCCGGGCGCGCAGGCGGCGCTGATCACACCGGCCGACATCGAGGACAACTGGCAGCTGGCGACGGACGCCGCGACCTGGCGCAACTCCATGCTGGTCGGCAAGGTCGACGTGGCCGGCTTCCTCACCGCGAAGACCGATGCCGCCGACTGCCAGCGGCTGCTCGACAGCCTCTACTCCGACACCCTGCTCGGCCGCGCCACGGGCGCCTCCGGGCTGCGCGGCTTCACCTCGGAGACCGCACGGATGCTCTACCAGGTCGGGGACTACGGCTCGGCGAACCTGAACGCCACACTGGGCTGGCTGAAGACGCTGCCGCAGAAGTGCAACCAGTTCACGGCCACCGGCAAGGACGGCAGCAAGCGGACGATCCAGGTCGTGTCGGCGCAGGTCCCGAACGTGGGCGACGCCCGGCAGGCGCTGACGGTGACCGTGCAGGGCACCAGCGACGGCCAGCCCGTCACCTACGTCACGGACGTCGCGGTGCTGCGGATCGGCGCCTCCGGGGCGGCCGTCACCAACGGCGCCCTCGACGCCGTGGACCACGACAGCACCGCGCTGGCCGTGCAGAACGGCGCCCAGCGCCTCAAGGACGTGCTCTCCGGCAAGACCCCGGCACCGATGCCGAGCGAGTTCGACTAGGGCCACGGGCGGTCGGGGCGCCGGGAGGGCGTCCTTCGGCCGGCGCCTAGGCGGCACCCCGGGCAGGTCCCGTCGTGCCGTGCGCGGGCCCCGCCCGCTCCGGGAACCGGCCTTCCGTGCCGGTCAGTTCCAGTACGCGCCGGATCTCGGGCCGCAGCCCGCGCAGCTCCATGGCGCCGCCACCCGCGACCACCCGGTCGCACAGGCGCAGGAGCATCCCCAGGCCGGCGGCGTCCATGAACGTCACCTGGGTGAGGTCGACTACGAGGTCCCGGCCCGCGAGCACGAGCGGACCGATGACCGGGGCGGCCTGCGAGCGGGCCGTGAAGTCCAGCTCCCCCGCCGCGGTCAGCACGACCCGGCCGGGCGAATCACTGATCCGCATGTCGAAGAAAGACTGCATGGAAAAACCACCGTTCGGGTCGAAGCCCATCACGGTCGGCTTCCGCTGCCGGAAGAAGGCCGTCAAGCGCGCGGCCGCCCTGGCCGCTCACAGCCGAGCAAGACCACCCGCACCCACCACCGGCCACCGCATCGGCGACCGCCCGACGGCGCGGGGTCTCCCACCAGACCAGGCTGGTGCCCCCAGCGTCGCACTCCAACGCCCCCGACACCAGCCCTTCACCCGCCTCCGGCACCCTGGCTACGGAACCTGATCGAGATCTTGTCCCTTGTGTCGGCGGGGTTACCTGTTCTGGCAGGCCCTGGCTTTGAACTCCGCCATGGGGACGGTGACGGCGGATGCGTCACCATCGTCCGAGATCTCGTCGTAGCGGACTTTTCCTGGGCTGAGCCGGCCCCGGTCGCTCGGAGTGAAGGAGACGCTGCTGGACGACCACGAGTTGTCCTTGGTCCAGCCGTAGAGAGCGTACGTGGCCTTGGTGGCGAGCGGACTGAGCGATCTGGTGACGGTCCAGCCGGCATCTGGAGAATCGAGGGTCCAGGTGGCGAGACCCGGCGCAAGAGGGCGGACGGCGGTCCACGAACCGACCGTGACCGACTGGTCGACGTCGCCGCTGTCCACGTACAGGGTCGCGCCGTCGATCCGGTGTCCGCAGACCATCATGACGCCGAGTAGACGGCCGTCGCCGGTCACGGAGATGCCGGCGACGGCATCGACGGGAACGGTGCACCCTGAGGTCGTGGCCAAGGCCACGCCGACCGTAACCGCACCGACGAAGCGACGGAACACCGGCCGTGAAGCGGTCGACCACATGATCAGCCCCCCTGCTCGGCCCGTAGGCCCTCACCGCAAGACCGCGTCTGCGGACGCCCCCGGAAAGCGACCGCCACCGCCTCACCTGCACTGGCCGTTCGGCCGTCGGTCAGGACCGCGACCGGGGCATTGGCATGGGCCACAGGAGCGGCGTCGGCGTGTCTCCCTGCGCTGTCGCTCCTCCTGTTCGCGTTCCCGCCGCTCGATCCGCGCGCACTTGGCTTCCAGGACCTGGAAGGTGAGGGGAAGCAGCTCAGGTGAGGTGTGCTGACGCACCCAGAACAAGGCGCTCTTCCTGAGCTCCGCGGAGTACCCGTCCACGCCCTCCGGCACGTCCAGGCCCTCCAGACCCGCGGCGATCCAGGGATCGGCCAGCTCCGGCCGGCGCAGCAGACCTGCGGCTGCCACGGCTTCCTCGCCGTACGAGTACGCCTGGTGCTCGACGAACCGCTGGAGGACCTCCCCCGCCTCAGGGAAGTGTTCGCACGCCCGGCAGAGGCGGACGGCGAGGTATTCGGCCCTTCTCCCATGAGGGGACTCGACCAGGAGGCCGGTGAGGAGGTCCGGCTCGGCCCGCAGCCGGGTGGTGAGAAACCAGTCGGTGAACACCTCCGGCCCGATCCAGGACTCGGCCGCGCCCTTGCGGGTCCGCCCGTCGTGCAGCTCCTCGGCCCACCACGCCCAGCCCCAGGCCCGGTCTTCGGCTTCTTCTTCCGACAGCCCCGCGAACTCCGGAAGTCCTGCCAGGACGTCGCTGGTCTCGGACCGCTCCCAGTGCCCGAACAGGAGCATGCCCAGCATGACGTGGTCGGGCAGGCCGGGGCGGGCAGACAACTCGGATGCGTAGGAAGGAGTCCCCTTCTTCCCTTCGGCCGCGGCGAAGTCCGCTGCGGCGTGCCGCCAGTGTCGTCGCTCGTGTTCGAACAGGAGGTCCGCGATGTCGTCGAAAGGCCGGGGCTCGGCCGGGCCGGGGCCGCCGTGCAGCGCGGTGACCAGGGCCTGGGCGTGGAGATCCAGCGGGCTCTGACCGGAGCGGGCGGGGGTGGGTCCGTCGAGACCGTCGAGGGCCGTCGGGGCCGCCGCGTCTCCCAGCGCGGCGGTCATGGTGACGACCGCCTCACGGTAACGCTCGTCCAGGGTGGCGCGGTCCTGGGCGGGTGGCTCCAGGACGAGCACCGGGGTCCGTTCCACGAGGTACCGGTAGCGGCCCTTGGCCTCGCGCTCCAGCTCGCGGGCCAGGGTCCGCCGGAACACGTCCTGGTGACGGGTGATCAGCAGCACGCGGACTGCCGGCCTTTCCGGCGACTGCGACGACGTGGGACCGGCCTCCCCCAGGCGTTTGCCGAGGCTCGTGAGCAGCGGCACCACGTAGGGGTGGACCCATGAGTGGTCAGGGCTGACCTGGGCGGGGACATCGGCCTCGTCCACGATCACCAGCGCCGGTCTGCCACGGCCGTCGAGAACACCGAGCCAGTCGGGACTCGGGGCGATCAGCCGGCCCGCGGTCCATTCCGTACCCAGTGACCGAGCGAGTTCCAGTGCCAGCCGTGACTTGCCGACGCCGCTCTCGCCGGCGAGCAGCATCACCGGATGCGTGTCCGTGGCCGTCGTGCACCATCGGCGCAGCTCCGCCAACTCCTCGTCCCGGTCGTGGAAAGGGACCGGACTGTGGAGAGGCGAGAGCAGCCGGAACCCGCTCGGGACGTCGCCGCCGCGAACCCCACCGGCGTCACGGACCCCCGGTTTCGAGCCGTACCGGCCGCTGGTGGCGGACGGTCCGGTCACCGCGAGGCCAGGGTTCTCCAGCACCTTTTGATACGCCAGGAGCCGTTCGATCCGGTCGGTGTGGTTCATCAACATGCCGATGACCCCCTGCACCAGGAAGCCGCCGGCCGCCAGCCCACCGGCCGACCACCCCAACCAGGGCCACTCATGCGGGGTGCCCACCGAGCCCGCCCAACCGGCCAGAATGATCATCCCGGCCATGGCGCACACCACAGCGCAGTTCGAGACGACCCGCAACGCCGTCCACGTACCCTGCGTAGGCACCACGTCATCCCAGTTGCCGCGTCTTTCCGACAGACGCCGCCGCGCGCTCATGCTCCCCCCTTCCCGCCCGTCGGCCGACTGTCCGGCCCGTGGGGTGCCGTGGCGAAGGCGTTCATCCGGCGCACCTTAATGAAAGGCGGTCCAAGAATGTAAGAGCACCAGGAACGGCCCGGCTGTTCATGCTCAGGGCGTCAACACGGCCCTGCCGAACACCTTGCCGGCGTCCATGTCGCGGTGGGCCTGCGCCGCCTGGTCCAGGGGCAGCACCTCGTGCACGACCGTGCGCAGGTTCCCGTGTGCGGCATCGGCGAACTGGGACGACCGCACGGCCTGCCTGGCGGAGCCGGGCACGGTGTCGGCGCTGAAGGTGGCGAACGACACCGACCTGCGAAAGGCCGTCATCAGGCGCATGCCGAAGTCCGTCGGCGGCTGTCCGCCGACCACACCGACAGCCACGTACCGCCCGTTGGAGTTCAACTTGCCCAGGAACAGGGGAAGCTCGGGACCTGCCACGACGTCGATCACCACGTCGAAGCCTGACGGTGCGTCCGGGTCGGCCCCGCCGGAGCGGTCCAGGACATGGGTCGCGCCCAGGTCCCGCAGTCGGGCGCCGCGGCTCGCCGACGAGGTGGTGACCGCCACCGCGCCGGCACCACCCCCGGCCGCGAGCTGGACGGCCGTGATCCCGATGCTCCCCGCCGCGCCGCGCACGAGCACCGTCTCGCCGGTCGCGAAACGAGCGCGGTCCAGGGCGAAGTGGGCGACCACACCGGAGCCGCCGAGGGTCACCGCGTCTGTGCCGGTCAGGCCGTCGGGCAGCGAGAGAACGTCCTCGACCGGGGCGACGGCCTGCTCGGCGTACCCACCGGACAGGCCGGTGAACGCCCACACCCGCCGCCCCATCCACGCGGCATCCACCCCCTCCCCCACCGCGCTGACGCTTCCCGCCACCTCGCTGCCGAGGACATGGCCCTCCCTGAAGCCGTACGCGGCGAGCGTTCCCCGGCGGATCACGGCGTCCACGCCGCCCACCCCGATCGCCTCCGCGGTGATCCGTACCTGCCCCGGGGCAGGTACGGGCACGGGCACGTCGACGACCTCCAGACCGTCAGGGCTTCCGAACTCTCTGATCACGACGGCTTTCATCTCTGCTCCTCAGGCCGGTGAACGGACGGGTCGCAGCTGCTGCGACCGAAAGCGGGGCGGCGTCACCGCCGTCGGACCGTAACGGACGCCCCCGTCCGCTTGGCTAAAGTGAGAGCCCATGGCCGACCGTTTGCCTCACACCGTGCGCTCCGACGCCCGCGACAACCGCGCCCGCATCCTGGACGCCGCCCGCGCGGTGTTCGGCGAGGAGGGCCTGGGCGCACCCCTGCGCGAGGTCGCCCGGCAGGCCGGCGTCGGCCCCGCCACGCTGTACCGGCACTTCCCGACCAAGCAGGCGCTGATTGCGGAGACCTTCGCCGAGCAGCGGCGCAGCTGCCATGCCGCCGTACGCGACGCCCTCGCGGCCCCTGACCCGTGGCACGGATTCCGGATCCTGGTCGAGCGGACCTGCGAACTCCACGCGCACAGCCGGGGATTCGCCGACGCCTTCATGACGGCCTTCCCCGAAGCCATGGACTTCGCCGCCGACCGGGAGCGGACGTTGCGCGCGGTTGCCGAACTGGCCCGGCGCGCCCAGGAGACCGGCCGGCTCCGCCCCGGCTTCGTCGTCGACGACCTGATCCTCATGCTCATGGCCCACCGCGGCCTCCAGGACGCGCCGCGTGCCGCCCGCCTCACGGCCTCCCGACGCTTCGCCGCCTACGTGATCGAGGCGTTCCGCACCACGTCGGAGACGGAAGCGCCTGCACCGCTGCCGCCGGCGACAAGCCTGCGGCCCGCGTACCGGCCCGCGGTGACCCGCTGACCCCGGTCGGGGGTGCCGGTCCCCACCTGGTCCCCAAAAAATGATCAAGGGCCGGTTTCGGAGGCATCCAAAACCGGCCCTGACCTGCGACTGTCTCCAGTCGGGACGACAGGATTTGAACCTGCGACCCCTTGACCCCCAGTCAAGTGCGCTACCAAGCTGCGCCACGTCCCGCTGCGGGGTCACGCGGTGGCTACCGCGTGATCACGCAGGTCAACACTACCGTACGCGTACGGGTGCCGCCGCCGGCCGGTCCGTGACCGGGCCGGTGACCCGGCTCGCGCGCCGGACCGGGACCAGGAGCGCGGCCCCGGCGGCGGTCAGGCAGAACAGGGTGAGCAGTGCCCAGGCGTGGGTGTAGCCGGAGGCGTACGGGAGCCCGGAGGGCTGGAGCCGGCCGGTGACCAGGACGCTGGTGAGCGCGGCGCCGATGGAGCCGCCGATGGTTCGGATGTTGGCGTTCATGCCGGTCGCGGCGCCGGTCTGCTCGGGCGGGACACTGCCGACGATGAGGTTGGCCATGGAGGCGAAGGCCAGTCCGATACCGAGGCCGAAGAGCCCCGCGACGACGCCGATCTGCCACCGCTCGTCGTGCCAGAGGGTGAGGAATCCGCAGGCCAGCGCGCCCAGCGCGGCCCCGGCGGTGAGCTGGGCCTTGGCGCCGACGCGGGGTTCGAGACGGCCGCCGACGACGCCCGAGAGGAACATGGCGACCAGCATCGGCAGCATGAGCAGGCCGGACTCGGTGACGGTGGCCCCGAAGCCGTAGCCGGCCGTGGGCGGGGTCTGGACGAAGCCGGGCAGGAAGGACCAGATCGCGTACATGCCGGCGCCGAAGAGCAGCGCCGCCGCGTTGGTGGTCCAGACGGCCGGGAGCCGCATCACACGCAGGTCGATGAGCGGGGTCGCGGAGCGGGCCTCGGTGCGCAGCCAGACGGCGAACAGCACGGCGGCCGTGGCGAACAGGCCGAGCACCCTGGCCGAGCCCCAGCCCCACCGGCCGGCCTGGCTCAGCGGCAGCAGCAGGGCCACCAGCCAGGCGGAGAGCAGCCCGGCGCCGAGCCAACTGACGCTGCCCTGGGCGCGCTTGGGGGACTCGGGGACGTAGCGGGCGGCGATCAGGACCGTCACGGCGACGACGCCGACCGGGATCCAGAACAGCCAGCGGTAGTCCAGCGCCGAGACGATCGGGCCGGCGGCCACGATGCCGACGCCACCGCCGGCCGCGATCACCGCGGACAGGTTGCTGATGCTGCCGCTGACCTCGGCCGGGCCGAACTCGTCCCGGATGATGCCGAAGGAGAGCGGGAACAGGGCGCCGCCGATGCCCTGGACCACCCGGGCGACGATGAGTACGCCGATGTCGGGCGCGAGGGCGGCGAGCAGACAGCCGGCCAGGACGGCGAGCAGCACGGCGACGAGACTGCGCTTCTTGCCGGTCAGGTCGCCGACCCGGCCGAGTATCGGGGTGAAGACCGAGGCGGACAGCAGATACGCCGTCATCACCCAGGTCGCGGTGGACTGCGAGGTGTGCATCGCGTGCTGGACGGTCGGCAGGGCCGGCGCGACCAGCGACTGGAGCATGGAGAACACGCCGGCACCGGTCGCGAGGACCGCGAAGGTGAGGCGGGTGGACTTCCGGGGCATGAAGGAGCCTCTCCGACATCGGAACGGAGGGAGAACGGATCGGGGCAGCGGTGGCCGCCCTGCTAAAGTGGAGGTTCCCCTCCACTCTAACGGAGGTGACCCTCCGTTTCAACCGAAGTCGAGGATTCCCTCCGGTTCTGTCCTGTCGCACGGGAGGCAGCAATGACGGACACCCCGTTCCCCGTCAGTGAGATCGTCGCGTCCCGGCGGCCCCACCGTAAGGACGCGGCCCGCAACTACGACGCGCTGATCACGGCCGCCCGCGAGGCGTTCGCCGAGCACGGTTCGGACGTCTCGCTGGAGGACGTCGCCCGCCGCGCGGGGGTCGGCATCGGCACCCTGTACCGGAACTTCCCCACCCGCCGCGACCTCTTCGAGAGCGTCTACGCGGACGAGGTCAACGCGCTGTGCCGGGCCGCCGTGGAACTCGGCGGGCAGGAGCCGTGGGAGGCCCTGCGGTCCTGGCTGGACCGCTTCACCGGCTACATGGTCACCAAGCGGGCGGTGCGGGAGGCGCTCAACGACGAGTCGGAGATCTTCTCCGCCTGCCGGGAGTCGATGTACGCGGCCGGCGGTCCGCTGCTGGAGAGAGCCCAGAAGGCGGGCGTGGTACGGCCCGACATGGAGATCGGCGACCTGCTGCGCATGGTCTCCGGCATCGCGGCCACCGCCTTCGAGGACGAGGCCCAGCGGGACCGGGTGATGGGCATCGCCCTGGACGGCGTACGAACGGTGCGCTGAGCACCCGTCAGGCGCTCGGCGCCCTGCCCTCGTACGCCGCCCGCAGCACGGCCAGCGCGTCCGCGGCCGTCACCGGCCGCGGATTGGCGTACGCCTGACCCGCCACCTGTGCGGCGGCCACCGGCAAGTCGGCCTCCTTCAGGCCGAGTTCGGCGAGGGAACGCGGTGCTCCCAGGTGCACGCCCAGGTCCCGCACGGCGCCGGGTGCGTCGTCCGTGCCCAGCGCCCTGCGCACGGCGGTGACCGCCCGCGGGGCCGCCGGCGCGTTGAAGGCGAGGGCGTACGGCAGCACCACCGTGTGGGTCTCGGCGTGCGGCAGGCCGAAGGTGCCCCCGAGGACATGGCAGAGCTTGTGGTGCAGGCCCATGGTGGTGGCCCCGAGACAGGCCCCGCACAGCCAGGCGCCGTACAGGGCCCGGGAGCGGGCCGGCAGGGAGTCCGGGGCGGCGGCGATCGCGGGCAGCGCGTGCGCCATCGCCCCCGCCGCCTCCTCGGCCATCAGCGCGACCAGCGGCGAGCCGTCCGGGGCGTACAGCGCCTCGACCGCGTGGGCGAGGGCGTTGATCCCGCTGGTCACCGAGAGCGGCACGGGCAGGGAGAGGGTGAGTTCGGGGTCGTACACGACGCTGCGCGGCAGGACGACGGGGTCGCGGCCGGTGCGTTTGGCGCCGTGCTCGGTCAGGCCCCAGACGGGGGTCATCTCGGAACCGGCGTAGGTGGAGGGCACGGCGATCAGCGGGAGGCCGGTGCGCAGGGCGATGGCCTTGCCGAGGCCGATGGCCGAGCCGCCGCCGACCGCCACGCAGCCGTCGGCGCCCGCGGCCCGGGCCGCCTCGACGCCCCGGTCTGCGACCGCCACCGGGACGTGCATCCGGGCCCCCGTGTGCAGGCCCGCGCAGGCCGGGCCGAGCGAGTCGGCGACCGCCCGCGCGGTGTCCGCGCCCCGCTCGCCGCTGAGCACCAGCAGCCGCCGCAGGCCCAGCCGCCGGGCCTCCTCGGCGGTCGCGGTGAGCGCGGCACCGGCCCGGAAGACCACCCGCGCGGCCCACGTCTCGTGCACGAAGCCGGGATCGGCGAGGCCCGGGTCGCCGGCACCGGGGTTCCCGGCGGCCGGCTCTTCGCCGCCGCGGTTCACGAGGGGTCCAGCACGAGGTCGAAGCGGGCGTGCCGGAAGGGGTTGGCCACGTCGAACTCCGCGGCCAGGGCCGGGTCGTCGGTCGGGGTGAAGTCCTTGACCAGGCTGGGCTTCACCGCGAACACGGCGTCCGAGTCCAGGTACGCGCCGCCGGCGACGAAGATGTGCGTGGTGACCGGTTCGTGTCCGTCGGCCGAGACGATGAAGTGGATGTGGGCGGGCCGGTAGGGGTGCCGTCCGGTGGCCTTCAGCAGGTCGCCCACCGGGCCGTCGGTGGGGATCGGGTAGGCGCTGGGCACACAGGTACGGAACCAGAAGCGGCCCTCGGCGTCCGCGGTGAACAGCCCCCGCCCGTTGCCGGCCGGCTGGATCCCGGGCTGCTGCACGTCGTAGAAGCCGTGCGGGTCGGCCTGCCACACGTCCAGGACCGCGCCGGGCAGCGGGGTGCCGTCGGCGGCGCGGACGACACCGCTGACCACACAGGGTTCGCCGGTGCCGACGAGGTCGATGTCGGCGCCGAGCTCCCGCACCGGGGACTCGGTCATGTGGAAGGGCCCGAGGACGGTCGACTCGGTGCGTCCGGGAGCACGGTGCCCGTTGATCTTCTCGACCAGCATGGACAGGCCCAGCACGTCGGAGAGCAGGATGAACTCCTGCCGGGTGTCCGTGCAGGTCTGCCCGGTCGCGGTGAGGAACGCGATCGCCGCCTCCCACTCGTCGCGGGTCAGCCGGGTCTCGCTCGCGAAGGCGTGCAAATGGCGGATGAGCGCGCTGAGCAGTTCGCGCAGCCGGGGGTCGTCGGTGCCCCGCAGGCTCTCGACGGCCTCGGTGGTGACCGCGTCTTCGGTTGTCATGCCGGCTCCTTGGAGGAGGAACAGTGACCTTGAGTGATCGTAAACGCGTTGACCGTCGAAGGAACGAGATCAGGAACGAGATCAGGAACGAGATCCGGTCGCGGGTCTACTTGATGAACGCGTTGGCGACCACCACGACCACCCCCAGCAGCGCGTCGACCGCCCCGATGAGCACGGCCGCGAACCAACTCCGCCGTGAGCGGCGGGCGGTGACGAGCCCGAGGCCGAACAGGATCACGATGTTCAGGACGAACGCCGGGTACTCGATCCCCTGGGCCGGCCACCAGCCCCAGCCGGCGCCCGCGAGCAGGAGCACCGTGGGGAGCACGGCGACGACCAGCGGCCACTCCTCGGCCAGGCTGCGCGGCAGGTCCCAGCGCCGCTGCGGGGCCCGCTCGGCGATGTGGTGGGCGTAGCCGTGGGCCAGCGCGGACGCGCAGGCGGTGACCAGCAGCCACACGGCGTCGTAGCGGCGGCTGGCGGCGGAGGTGTGACCGTACTGGGTGAGCGCGGCAACCATCGAGCAGGCGAGCACGGCGCCGTAGACCCCGCCGAACAGGACCGCCTCACGGGTGTCGTGCGAACGCGGCCGGGCCGTGACCGGCGTCGGGTCAGCCATGCTCTCCACGATCACCCGGGCGGCTCGCCCCCGCCAGTCCGGACGGCTCACCCCCGCCCTGCCCGGCGGCCCGACGAAGTGTCCTGCCACCAGGCCCGATGTCCGGCACCCTGTCCACGGTCCGGCGCCCGGCCGGCTCGCTAGGGTCGGCGTATGACGACGCCCAGCTTCGCCCTGCACATCCCCGACGCCGCACTCGAACCCGAGCCGCTGGACCCGGCGCAGATCGTCTCCGGCACCCCCGAGGTGACCGGGAAGGTGGTCTGGGAGTCGGCCGACGGCAAGCAGGTCCGCGGCATCTGGCAGATCACCCCGGGGGTGGTCACCGACACCGAGGCCGACGAGCTGTTCGTCGTGATCAGCGGCTCGGCGACGATCGAGGTCGAGGGCGGGGAGACGTTCCGGGTGGGCCCCGGCGACCTGGCCGTGCTGCGCGCGGGCGACCGGACGACGTGGACGGTGCACGAGACGCTGCGCAAGGCGTACGCGATCAGCCTCTGAGGGTGACCCTGTGAGGGTGTTGCTCAGCGGGTCGGGGGCGTGGGCATGTTGTACGGCGTGACCACCTGGATCGCCGACGGCAGCGTCGGGCCGGCCGGGGGCAGCGCGCCCTGGGCCCGCATCACCAGGTGGCAGGCCTCCCGCATGTCGTGGCGCAGGTCGTGGTGGAGGACGGCGGACAGCCGGTGCTCGCGCAGCAGGCGGGTGTTGTCGTGGTCGAGGTCGTGGGCTATGAACACCGCGCACTCCCGCCCCAGTTCGGCGAAGGCGCGCAGGGTGGCGATGTTGCCGCCGCCGATCGAGTAGACGGCGCGGATCTCCGGGTCGCGTTCCAGGGCGGCGCGGACCAGGTCGTACTGGGTGGCGTCCAGGCCCTGGCCCTCGGCGATCTCCACCAGGGTGCGCTCGGGGTGGGTGGCCCGCATGACGCTGCGGAAGCCCATCTCGCGCTCCTCCTCGTTGCGGAAGAAGCCACTGCTGAGGCTGGTGAGGACGTTGCCCGGCCGGTCGCCGAGCCACTGGCCCGTCAGATAGGCGGCGGTGGCTCCCGCGGCGCGGTTGTCGCTGCCGACGTACGCGAGCCGGCCGCTCGCGGGCAGGTCGGTGACCAGGGTGACGACCGGGATCTGCGCCGACCGCAGCCGCCCGACGGCGGCGGTGACCTCGGGGACGTCCGGTGCCTTGAGGATCACCCCCTGGGAGCCCCGCCTGGCGATCCGGTCCAGTGTCTGCACCAGGTCCGTGACCGGCCCGGTCTCCCGGAAGTGGAACCGGGAGCGCACCACCGCCGGGTGCAGCGACGGCAGTTCCGCCTCCAGCGCGGCCCGCACGGCGGTGGTGAACCGCTCGGGCGCGTGCATCACGATGTCGACCATGAAGGTACGGCCGACCAGCCGGACCTGGGTGCGCTGCCGGTCCAGGTCGGCGATCGCCTGCCGCACCTCGCGTTCGGTGCTCTCCCGCACCCCGCCCCTGCCGTTCAGCACCCGGTCCACGGTGGCCTCGCTGAGCCCGGCCTGACGTGCGATCTCACGGATGGGGAAAGGGTGACCCACGGCCTGGCTCCTTGAGGGGTTTTTGATGGCCCGCTGCTGATTGTTCGAGGGGTTTGTACTGACAAGAATGGCAGAGCCCCGCCGCCCCCGTGGCCGCGCCCCTGGCCCCGGCCGTGGCCGTGGCCGTGACCGAAAGCAGGACGTCGATGTCCCTCGCAGCCGAACAGGGCCGCCCCTGGCTGTCGTCGCAGGACTGCGACCTCGGCACCTTCCGCGACCTGGTCGAACGGACCACCGACCCCGCCGACTACCCGCACGCCTCGGCCGTGGTGGACAACGTCCTCGTCTACGACGGCGAGCGGCTGCGCGGCGACGGGGCGCCGCACGGGCTGCGGACCGAACTGGTCCGCGCCCTGACGGACGGCCCCGGTGTCGTCGTCTTCAGGGGCGCGTTCCCCGATCCGGGGGTGGTCGACCGGGCCACGGCGGTGTTCGAGGCGCTGCTCTCGGAGCAGCGCGAGTCGGGCGCGCGGGCCGGCGACCACTTCGCGAGACCGGGCGCCAACGAGCGGGTGTGGAACGCCCTGGAGAAGGCGGCGCTGTACGACCCGGAGGCGTTCGCCGACTACTACGCCAACGACGTCGTGGCACTGGTCTCACTGGCCTGGCTGGGCCCCGGCTACCAGATCACCTCCCAGGTGAACGTGGTGAACCCCGGGGGCGCGGCGCAGACCGCGCACCGCGACTACCACCTCGGTTTCCTCTCCGACGAGCAGGCCGAGGCCTATCCGGCGCATGTGCACCGCCTCTCCCCCGTGCTCACCCTGCAGGGCGCGGTCGCGCACTGCGACATGCCGGTGGAGTCGGGACCGACCATGTACCTCCCCTACTCCCAGACCTACGAGCCCGGCTACCTGGCCTGGCGGCGGCCGGAGTTCCAGTCCTACTTCAAGGCCCGTCACGTGCAGCCGGCTCTCGCCAAGGGCGACGCCGCGTTCTTCAACCCGGCGGTGTTCCACGCGGCCGGCACCAACCGGACCCTCGACGTGCGCCGGACGGCCAACCTGCTCCAGGTGTCCTCGGCCTTCGGGCGGCCCATGGAGACCGTGGACCGGGAGGCGGTGGTCAACGCGGTCTACCCGGCGCTGCGGCGGCGCCGCTCGGAGGGCGCGGGCGAGGCGTGGCTGGAGCACGTGGTCGCCGCGAGCGCCGAGGGCTATCCGTTCCCGACCAACCTCGACAGTGACCCGCCGGTCGACGGCATGGCTCCGCCCTCGCAGGCGGACCTGGTGCGGCGGGCGCTGCGGGAGGACTGGCTGCCGCGGGTGCTGCGGGACGAACTACGGGCCGCCACGGCCCGGCGCGAGAGCTGAAAGGGCGACGTCACATGGGACTTCTCGACGAGAAGGTCGTCCTCGTCAACGGCGGCAGCCAGGGCGTCGGCGCGGCCGTCGCGCGGGCCGCGGTCCGTGAGGGCGCGACGGTGGCCGTGACCGGCCGCCGCCCGGAGCCCGGCGAGGCGCTGGTGGCCGAACTGTCCGCCGCGGGCGGCAAGGCCCTGTTCGTGCGCGCCGACCTCGCCGACGCCGGGCAGGCCGGGTCCTCGGTGGCCGAGGTGACCGGCACGTTCGGCCGGATCGACTGCCTGGTCAACGCGGCGGGGCTCACGTCCCGGGGCACCCTCCTCGACACCACGCCCGAGCTGTTCGACCAGCACATCGCGATCAACCTCAGGGGACCGTTCTTCGCGATGCAGGCGGCGGTGGCCGACATGGTCGGGCGCAAGGCGCCGGGCACGATCGTCAACATCATCACGTTCGACGCGCACGGCGGGCAGCCGTTCCTCGCGCCGTACGTCGCGGCGAAGGCCGGTCTGATCGGCCTGACCCGCAACGCCGCGCACGCGCACCGGTGGGACCGGGTGCGGATCAACGGGCTGAACATCGGCTGGACGGCGACGGAGGGGGAGGACGCGACGCAGCGGGCGTTCCACGGGGCGGGGGACGACTGGCTCAGGGAGGCCGCGGCCAAGGTGCCGATGGGCAGGCTGGGGCAGCCGGACGAGATCGCCGACTTCGTGGTGTTCCTGCTGTCGGAGCGGTCGGGAGTGGTCACCGGGTCGGTGATCGACTGGGACCAGAACGTCCTGGGGGGTCTCGGCTAGAAGTCCGCCGCCCGCTCAGCCCCGCGCCCCTTTCGACGGCGCCCCACCATCCAGCAGTCAAGGAGTGACACCCCCATGCGTATCGGAATCCTCGGCCTCGGCCGCATCGGCGCCTTCCACGCCGAGACCCTCTCCGGGCTCGACGCCGTCGAGTCGCTCGTCCTGACCGACCCGTTCGCGGACGCCGCGAAGGCCGCCGCCGAGAAGTTCGGGGGCGAGGTCGTGGACTCGCCCGAGGCGCTGCTCGCCGCCGGGGTGGACGGCATCGTCGTGGCCGCCGCCACGGACGCCCACCCCGCCCTGATCCTGGCCGGTGTCGAGGCCGGCATCCCGGTCTTCTGCGAGAAGCCCGTCGCCAAGCACATGAGCGACGGCGTCGAGGTCCTCAAGGCCGTCCAGGGCAGGGGCGTGCCCATCCAGATCGGGTACAACCGGCGTTTCGACGCCGGGTTCGTGGCCGCGCGCGCCGCGGTGCAGGCGGGCGAACTGGGCAAGCTGCACACCGTGCGCTCCACCACCCTGGACCCCGCGCCGCCCCCGGCCGCCTATGTCGCCGCGTCCGGTGGCATCTTCCGGGACTGTTCCGTGCACGACTTCGACATCATCCGCTGGGTGACCAGCCGCGAGGTCACCGAGGTCTACGCGGTCGGCGGCAACCGGGGTGCCGACTACATCAGGGAGGCGGGCGACGCCGACACCACCGGCGCGATCCTCACGCTGGACGACGGCACCATCGCGGTGGTCTCCAACTCGCGGCACAACGCGCGGGGTTACGACGTCCGCATGGAGCTGCACGGCTTCCAGGACTCGATCGCGGTCGGCCTGGAGGACAAGCTCCCGCTGCGCTCGGTCGAGCCCGGCGTGACCTTCCCCGCGGGCACCCCGCACGACTTCTTCATGGACCGGTTCACGGCCGCCTACCGTGCCGAACTCACCGCGTTCACCGAGGTGGTCGCCGGCACCCGGACCTCCCCCTGCACGGTCGAGGACGCCCTGGAAGCGGGCTGGATCGCCGAGGCCTGCACCCTGTCTCTGCACGAGCACCGTCCGGTGACGATCGCAGAGGTGCGCGGAGCCTGACGCCGCGCACGGCGACGGGGCGGCCACCAGGACCGAGCACGCGGTCCCGGTGAGCCGCCCCGTCGTCTTGTCCCGGTCGCTCAGAGGCCGTAGCGGACGGCGAACTCGTCCGGGTCGTACCTGTCCCGGTCCGGGTCGTGCGGGACCGCCTGCCGGGTCTCCACCATGTCCTCCGGGCGGATCCGCTCGGGCAGGGCGCCGAACCGCTCCCGGCGCCGGCCCGCCTCGGTCGCCGTCTCCTCGTGGCTCATGCCGGTCCTCCCCGTCGTGGCAACGGATCCTGCCTCGCCGGGAGAACGCGCGTGCCCCGGCGGGTGTTCCCGAACCCGCCGGGGCACGTGGAGGGGCCGCGCGGATCTCTCCGCGCGGCCCCTGGACGCGGCAGTCAGGTGTCAGGCGCCGCAGGACCGCGGGCACCTGGGGGGTCCGCGCCGCGCGACGGGCAGCGGCGTGTCCGGCGCGCGCCCGGTCGCTGCGCGGCCTCCGGGCCGGGGCCGGTTCCGGTACCCGGCGGGCGGTGCGCACATCGTTCCCGGGGCCACGGGCGGCCCGGACGGCGTGCCCGTGGCGAGGTGGGCCCACTGCGCCGGTCGGCTCCGGCGGCGCCGGGGAACCGGCCCCGTCAGGCCTTGCTCTCGGGGCCGCTCGCCACCGGGGCCCCGAGGTCCTCCTCTTCCGGGAGTTCCTCGGTGTCCACGCCACGGACCTGGGAGAGCTCGTGCTTGAGGGCGGCCAGCTCGGCACCGCCCGCCATGTGGTTGGTGAGCTCTTCGAGGGTGATGTCGCTGCGCCGGGCGGAGAGTTCCAGGGTGCCGAGGCGCAGCACGCTGAAGTGGTCGCCGACCATGTAGGCGTGGTGCGGGTTGTGGGTGATGAAGATGACGCCCAGGCCGCGTTCGCGGGCGGCGGCGATGTACTTCAGCACGACACCGGACTGCTTGACGCCGAGGGCGGCGGTCGGCTCGTCGAGGATGAGGACGCGGGCACCGAAGTAGACGGCGCGGGCGATGGCCACGCACTGGCGCTGGCCGCCGGAGAGCGTGCCGATGGGCTGCTCCAGGTCGTCCAGGACGATGCCCATGTTGCGCAGTTCCCGGTCGGCGGTCTCCTTCATCCGGGCGATGTCGAGACGGCGCAGGGGCCAGGGGCCCTTGGTCATCTCGGAGCCGAGGAAGAAGTTGCGCCACACCGGCATCAGCGGGACGGTGGCGAGGTCCTGGTAGACGGTGGCGATGCCCTTGTCGAGGGCGTCGCGCGGGCTGGCGAAGCGCACCGGCTCGCCATCCACGAGGAGGTCGCCCTCGGTGTGCTGGTGCAACCCCGAGATGATCTTGATGAGGGTGGACTTGCCGGCGCCGTTGTCGCCGAGGACGCAGGTCACCTGGTTGGCGAAGACCTTGAGGTCGACGCCGTGCAGGGCGCGGATGTTTCCGTACGACTTGCCCGTGGAGCGCAGTTCGACGATCGGGCCGCCGTCGGTGGGCGCCGTGTCCTGGAGGATGGCACCGTGCGTTCCGGTTGTGTTGTCTGTCATCGGGTCACCTCCTGGTCGCGGTGCGCTGGACCCACAGGTTGATCATGACGGCGCCGAGCAGCATGACGCCGAGGAAGGCCTTGAACCAGTCGGGGTTCCAGCCGGCGTAGACGATGCCCTGCTGCACCATGCCGAACATGAAGGCGCCGAAGACCGGGCCGATCGCCGAACCGGCGCCGCCGGTGAGCAGGCAGCCGCCGATCACCGCGGCGGAGATGTAGATCAGCTCCTGGCCGACGCCCTCGCCGGACTGCACGGTGTTGAAGGAGAACAGCTGGTGCATGCCGACGAACCAGGCGCCGAAGCCGACCAGCATGAACAGCGAGATCTTGGTGAAGTTCACCGGGACGCCGACCGCGCGGGCGCTGTCCTTGTTGCCGCCGACCGCGAAGATCCAGTTGCCGTACCTGGTGCGCAGCAGGACCCAGGTGGCGACGGCGGCGAAGAACAGCCACCAGAAGATGGTGATCTTCACGTCGACGCCGCCGATGGTGACGGTCGAGGCGAAGATGCTCTTCACCTGGTTGAAGCCGTCCATGTTGCTGATGTCGTCGGTGGCGACGTTGCCGGTGACCAGCTTGGTCACGGCGAGGTTCACCCCTTGGAGGATCAGGAAGCTGCCCAGGGTGATCAGGAAGCTGGGCAGTCCGGTGCGGACCACCAGCCAGCCGTTGAGGGCGCCGATGGCGAGCGACACGACGAGCGCGGCGATCACGCCGACCCACACGTTCATGGACAGCTGGTAGGCCAGCATGCTCGCGGTCAGCGCCGAGGTGACCACCGCGACACCGGCCGAGAGGTCGAACTCGCCGCCGATCATCAGCAGGGCGACCGGGATGGCCATGATGCCGATGGTCGAGGACTGGTAGAGGATGTTCGCCATCGAACTGGCCTCGCGCACCGGCGGGGCCGCGACCAGGAAGAAGACGTAGACCGCGACGGCACCGAGGAAGACGCCCACCTCGGGCCGGGCCAGCAGCCTGAGGGCCAGCGGCCGTTGTGCGGTGCGGCCGTCCTTCTCCTGCGAGCCGGGGGCCGGCGGTGTCGCCACCGCCGGCGCGGACTGCTGACTCATACCGATCACCGGGTGCCCTTCGCGGCGAACTGGGCGACCTTCTCGACGTTGGACTTGTCGACGAAGGCCGGGCCGGTCAGCACCGGCTGCTCGCCGCCGCCGCTGTAGTTGCCGTTGTTCTTGTAGAGCCACAGCGAGTCGACCGCGAGGTAGCCCTGGAGGTAGGGCTGCTGGTCCACGGCGAACTCGATGGTGCCCTTGCTGATGGCGCCGGTCAGGTCCTTGTTCAGGTCGAAGGTGGCGATCTTGGCCTTGCTGCCCGCGTCGGACACCGACTGCACGGCGATCAGCGCGATGGGCGCGCCGAGCGTGACCACGTGGTCGACGGAGCCGTCCTGCTTGAGCTTGGCGGTGATCGTCGACTTGACCGAGGTCGGCGAGGTGCCGTCGACGTACAGGGTCTCCGTCGTCCCGGAGAACGTCTTCTTCACGCCGTCGCAGCGCTGGGTGAGGCCGACGTTGCCCTGCTCCTGGATGACACAGACGACCTTCTTGGCGCCCTCCGTGTTCAGCCGGTTGCCGAGCGCCTCGCCCGCGACCGTCTCGTCCTGGCCGAAGAACTCGAGCAGACCGAGCTTCTTCCAGTCGCTCAGGCCGGAGTTGAGCCCCACGACCGGGATGTTCGCCGAGCTCGCCTTGGAGATGACGTCCTTCATGGCGTCCGGCTTGGCGAGGGTGACGGCTATCCCGTCGACCTTCTGGTCGATCGCGTTCTGCACCAGGTTGGCCTGGTTGCCGGCGTTCGGATCGGCCGAGTAGACCAGCTTGATGTTGTCCTTGGCCGCGGCCGCCTCGGCACCCTTGCGGACGATGTCCCAGAAGGTGTCGCCGGGCGCCTGGTGGGTGACGAGCGCGACCGTCATGCGGGGGGTGCTCGCCTTGCCGGCGGAGGCGGCCGCGCCGCCCTCCTCGGACTTCTTTCCTCCGGTGCTGCTGGAGCAGCCGGTGAGGGCCAGGGCGGCCGCCGCGGCCGCGGCGACGAAGGGGGCCAGTTTCCGCGTACGGGTACGGGCTGAGCGGTCCATCTTTCCTGCACCTCACTGTGCGCCGGGGGAAAAGGGGGATCTCGGGGATCCCGTGCCGGCCCGGGCCGAAAAGTGATGGTCCGAGCCGGTGCTGCGTGTTGGGACGGGATACAAGTCCCTGCGCGGCCCGCTGTCAATACTTTGTTAAGACATCATTTCACGCTCAGGTCCGAATGTAAGTACAAACCATTGACAGCGCGACTCGCCCCGATCTACACCTGAGGGGCATCCGTCCACCCCGAAGACCGTACCGAAGCCCGTACGCAGCCGATCCCTACCCGCTTCCGCCGGGTGTACCCCCACCCCCCCGCCCCGATGAGGTCCCTCATGAGCCAGCCGACCACCCGCCTGACCGTCGCCCAGGCACTGGTGCGGTTCCTGTCCGCCCAGTACACCGAGCGCGACGGCGTCCGGCACCGGCTCATCGCCGGCACCTGGGGCATCTTCGGCCACGGCAACGTGGCCGGGATCGGCCAGGCGCTCCTGGAGTACGGCGACGTGATGCCGTACCACCAGGGCCGCAACGAACAGGCCATGGTGCACGCGGCCGTGGCGCACGCCCGGCAGCTGGACCGGCTCTCCGCGCAGGCGGTGACCACGTCCATCGGCCCGGGCGCCACCAACCTGGTGACCGGCGCCGCCCTCGCCACCATCAACCGCCTGCCGGTGCTGCTGCTGCCCGGCGACTACTTCGCGAGCCACGCCCCCGACCCGCTGCTGCAACAGCTGGAGCACCCAACCGAGTTCGACGTCTCGGTGAACGACACCCTGCGTCCGGTCTCGCGCTACTTCGACCGGGTCACCCGCGCCGAGGCGCTGATCCCCTCCGCCCTGAACGCGATGCGCGTGCTCGCCGACCCGGCCGAGACCGGCGCGGTCACCCTCGCCCTCCCCCAGGACGTGCAGGCGGAGGCCTACGACTGGCCGGAGGAGTTCTTCGCCGACCGTGTCTGGCGGGTACGGCGGCCGGCCCCCGACCCGGCCGAGCTGACGGCCGCGGCAGCCGCCGTACGGGCCGCCCGGCGCCCGTTGATCGTGGCGGGCGGCGGAGTCCACCACAGCCGCGCGGAGGACGCCCTGAGGGCCCTCGTGGAGGCCACGGGCATCCCGGTCGCCTCGACCCAGGCGGGCAAGGGCTCGCTGCGCCACGACCACCAGGCCGATCTGGGCGGTATCGGGCACACCGGGACCGCCGTCGCCGACGACCTGGCCCGCACCGCCGACCTGGTGATCGGGGTCGGCACCCGGTACTCGGACTTCACCACGGCCTCCGGCACCCTCTTCCAGAACCCGGCCGTCCGCTTCGTGAACCTGAACATCACCGGCCTCGACGCCCACAAGCAGTCCGCGCACCCGCTGGTCTGCGACGCGCGCACCGGGCTCACGGCCCTCACCGAGGCCCTCGCGGGGCACCGGGTGGCCGCGGAGTACGCGGCCGAGTACCGGGCGGGCAAGGAGCGCTGGGAGGCCGTCGTCGAGGCCGCCTACCGCGCCGACGACGAGGACGCCGTACCGACCCAGACCCAGGTGCTCGGCGCCCTGGACGCCGTGGTCGGGGATGACGACGTTGTCATCAACGCGGCCGGTTCGCTCCCGGGCGACCTGCACAAGCTGTGGCGGGCCCGCTCGCCGCGCCAGTACCACCTGGAGTACGGCTACTCCTGCATGGGGTACGAGATCCCGGCGGGCATCGGCGTCCAGCAGGCCGCGCCGGACGTGACCGTCTGGTCGCTGGTCGGCGACGGCACCTACCTGATGATGCCGACCGAGATCGTCACCGCCGTCCAGGAGGGCCTGCCGGTCAACCTGGTCCTCGTCCAGAACCACGGCTACGCCTCCATCGGCGGCCTGTCCGAGACGGTGGGCGGCGAGCGGTTCGGCACCGCCTACCGGTACCGGGCCGCCGACGGCACCTTCTCCGGCGCCCCGCTGCCGGTCGACCTCGCCGCCAACGCGGCCAGCCTCGGCATGGACGTGCTGCGCGCCAAGACGGTGCGGGAGCTGCGCGAGGCGCTGTCCGCGGCCCGCGCGAGCGACCGGCCCACGTGCGTGTACGTGGAGACGGACCCGGCGACCGGCGCTCCGCCCGCCGAGGCGTGGTGGGACGTGCCGGTCGCCGAGACGGCGTCCCGCGAGGCCGCCGTACGCGCCCGTGCGGACTACGACCGGCAGGTGGCCGACCGCGTCCGGCACCTGTGACCCCCAGAACCCCGGAAGGAGGTCTCCCGGTGGCCAGAACCGGTGATTCCACCCGCGCCGCGACCGTCTCGGCGCTCGACACCCTGGACTTCGCCCTGGACCGGGGCAGCCCGGTGCCGCTCTACTACCAGCTCGCCCAGCAGCTGGAGGAGGCCATCGAGCACGGCGTCCTGGCGCCGGGCAACCTCCTGGGCAACGAGATCGACCTGTCGGTACGGCTCGGCCTGTCCCGGCCCACGGTCCGCCAGGCCATCCAGTCGCTGGTCGACAAGGGCCTGCTCGTGCGCCGCCGGGGCGTGGGCACCCAGGTGGTGCACAGTCAGGTCAAGCGCCCGCTGGAGCTGAGCAGCCTCTACGACGACCTGGAGTCGGCCGGGCAGGGCCCGACCACCCAGGTGCTGCGCAACGAGCGGATCCCGGCGACCGCCGAGGTGGCCGCGGCGCTCGGCATCGCGGAGGGCGCGGAGGTGGTGGTCCTGGAGCGGCTGCGCTGCACCCACGGCCAGCCGGTGGCGTTCCTGTGCAACTACCTGCCGGCGGCCCTGCTCGACCTGGAGACGGAACGTCTGGAGTCGACCGGCCTGTACCGGATGATGCGTACGGCAGGCATCACCCTGCACAGCGCCCGGCAGACCGTGGGCGCCCGCAGCGCGACCGCCGAGGAGGCCGCCCGGCTGGACGAGCAGGCGGGCGCCGCCCTGCTCACCATGCGCCGCACGGCCTACGACGACACCGGCCGGCCGGTGGAGTACGGCAGCCACGTCTACCGGGCGTCCCGGTACGCCTTCGACTTCCAGCTGCTCGTCCGGCCGTAGCCCGTCGTCGGCGAGAAGGCGGGAGCAGCAGGTCCGGGGGTGTGAAACCAACATGCCCGCACACGAGCCCCCACGGAGTTTGTCCGGTGGGGGCTCGCTCGTCCCGCTTTGTTCAACAAACCGGCAGGCGACCATGACGATTACGTTTCGGGCAAGAGACGGGCGAGAGAGACGCAGGCTATTGACGCATGAGAGGACAACCGGCTGTTATTGCGCCCACGATGTTCGGCCGAGTTGGTTTCTGATCGGTTTCGGGACCTTTCGAAGATCAGCTCTTCCCCTTGCCGAACCCTGTTACTCCAGGAGCCGCCATGCGCATCTCCCCGTCCGGTCTTCACGTGCCGGGTCCGAGCCGCCGTAACGTCCTGCGTGGGGCCGGCTCCGCCGCCCTCCTCGCGGGTGCCGGCATACCCCTGCTGTCCGCCTGCGGAAGCAGTGGGTCCTCCTCCGACCCGAAGACCGTGAGCCTCGGCTCCAACTCGTCCGACGCGGTGCCGAAGAAGGCCTTCGCGGAGATCTACGCGGCCTTCACCAAGCAGTCGGGCATCAAGGTCGACGTCAACACGAAGGACCACAACACCTTCCAGGAGCAGATCAACTCCTACCTGCAGGGCACGCCGGACGACGTGTTCACCTGGTTCGCCGGTTACCGCATGCAGTTCTTCGCGGCCAAGAACCTGGCCTCGCCGATCGACGACGTGTGGGCGAAGATCGGGGACAACTTCCCCGACGCGATGAAGCAGCTCAGCAAGGGCGAGGACGGCAAGTACTACTTCGTCCCGCTGTACACGTACCCGTGGGCGGTCTTCTACCGCAAGAGCGTCTTCCAGGCGAAGGGCTACGAAGTCCCCACCACCTGGGACGCGTTCGTCGCCCTGTGCAAGAAGATGAAGGGCGACGGCCTGGTCCCGATCGCCTTCGGCGACAAGGACGCCTGGCCGGCGATGGGCACCTTCGACCAGATCAACTTCCGCCTCAACGGCTACGACTTCCACAAGTCCCTGATGGCGGGCAAGGAGTCCTGGACCGACCCCAAGGTCAAGGCCGTCTTCGACCACTGGGCCGAGATCCTCCCCTACCACCAGGACGGCTTCATGGGCCGCACCTGGCAGGACGCCGCCCAGACCCTGGTCTCCAAGAAGGCCGGCATGTACGTCCTCGGTTCCTTCGTGGGCCAGCAGTTCACCAACAAGGCCGACCTGGACGACCTCGACTTCTTCGCCTTCCCGGAGCTCAACTCCGCGTACGGCCAGGACACCGTCGAGGCGCCCACCGACGGCTTCATGGTCAGCAAGTCCCCGAAGAACCACGACGGTGTCGTCAAGCTCATGGAGTACCTCGGCACCCCCGAGGCCGAGCAGATCTACCTGAAGGCCGACAACAGCGTGGTGGCCGCCTCCAGCAAGGCCGACACCTCGTCGTACACCGCGCTGCAGAAGAAGGCGTACACGATGATCAGCGGCGCCAAGAACCTCACCCAGTTCATGGACCGCGACTCCCGCCCGGACTTCACCTCCACGGTGATGCAGCCCGGTCTGCAGAAGTTCCTGCAGAACCCGAAGGGGATCGACAGCCTGCTCTCGTCCATCGAGCGCCAGAAGAAGACCATCTTCGCCTCCCAGTGAGCTCTGGAATGACCACCGATACCCCCACGAAGTCCCAGGAGGCGGCCGCCGTGCCGCCTCCTGGGCGCGCGTCCGAGAAGAAGCGGATCCGGCAGGGGCACAAGCGCCTGCTGACCCGCCGCGACCGGATCACGCTCGCCTTCATGGCGGGCGTGCCGACGATCCTGCACGTTCTCCTGGTCTGGGTGACCGCCCTGGCCTCGATCCTCCTCGCCTTCACCACCTGGGACGGCATCGGCTTCGACTCCATCAAGTGGGTCGGGCTGGACAACTTCAAACAGCTCTTCGCCGACAACCCGCAGTTCTGGCCCGCGGTCCAGCACAACGTCATCTGGTTCGTCGTGCTGATCCTGATCCCGACGCCGTTCGGCCTGTTCCTGGCCGTACAGCTGGACAAGAAGATCAGGTTCACCCGGATCTACCAGACCGCGTTCTTCCTGCCGGTCGTCATCTCGATGGCCTGCATCGGCTTCGTCTGGCAGCTGATCTACAACCCGGACACGGGTCTGATCAACAGCATCATCGGCGCCAACAAGCCCGGCCACTACATCGACTGGATCGGCGACCCGAAGCTCAACCTGTGGGCCGTGCTGATCGCCGCGTCCTGGCGGCACGCCGGCTACATGATGATCCTGTACCTGGCCGGCCTCAAGAGCGTGGACCCGTCGCTGCGGGAGGCCTCGGCGCTGGACGGCGCCAACGAGTGGCAGACGTTCAAGAACGTCATCTTCCCGACCCTGCGCCCGACCAACACGGTCGTCCTGGTCGTGACCATCATCGAGGCGCTGCGCGCCTTCGACCTGGTCTTCGTCTTCAACAAGGGCGCCCAGGGAACCGAGTTGCTCTCCATCCTGGTGACCAACAACATCATCGGCGAGTCCAGCCGGATCGGTTACGGCTCCGCGATCGCGGTGGTCCTGCTGGTCATCTCGCTGATCGTGATCATTCCGTACCTGATCGCGACCTTCCGGAAGGAGCGGCGCGCATGAGCACCGTGAGCGCGCTGGCCAAGCAGCGCAACCCGATCCGCCCGGCCCGCGTCCTGCTGCACGTGTTCCTCGCCGGGGCGGCCCTGGCCTGGCTCGCCCCGCTGCTGTGGGCGGTCTTCTCGGCCATGCGCCCCTACAGCGAGACCAGCGCGCGCGGCTACCTGTCCTGGCCGCACACGCTGAACTTCGACAACTTCAAGAACGCGTTCACGCAGTCGGACATGACCCACTACTTCATGAACACGTTGATCATCGCGGTCCCGGCCGTGCTGCTCACGCTGTTCCTGTCGTCGATGGTCGCGTTCTACGTCAGCCGGTTCGACTTCCGGGTCAACCTGGCGCTGCTGCTGGTGTTCACCGCGGGCAACCTGCTCCCCCAGCAGGTCATCATCACCCCGCTGTACCGGATGTACCTGCTGACCAACCTGCCGGGCATCACCCAGAGCGGCAAGCTGTACGACTCGGCGCTCGGCCTGGTGCTGATCCACGTCGCGTTCCAGTCCGGGTTCTGCGCGTTCGTGCTGTCGAACTACATGCGCTCGCTCCCGCACGAGCTGACCGAGGCCGCGCTGGTGGACGGCGCCTCGGTGTGGCGGCTGTACTGGCAGATCACGCTGCCGCTGTGCCGGCCCGCCATGGCGGCCCTGGCGACCCTGCTGTCGATCTGGATCTACAACGACTTCTTCTGGGCGCTGGTGCTGATCTCGACCGGTGAGAACATGCCGATCACCTCGGCGCTGAACAACCTCTCCGGCCAGTACTTCACCGACCCGAACCTGGTCGCCGCCGGCTCGCTGCTCACCGCGATCCCGACTCTGATCGTGTACTTCGTGCTCCAGAAGCAGTTCGTCAGCGGTCTGACCCTGGGCTCCGCGAAGGGCTGACCCGGTTCCCCCCGGCCGGGTGCGTGCGCACTCGGCCACCCGTGAAAGAGAACCCCGTGCACAACCCGTTCACCCCGGCCGCCGCCGTGCCGGTGGACACGCGCACCGCCCGTGTCCATGAGGAGGGCTGGCAGTCCTGGTCACCGAGCGGCTCCTACGCCCTCGGGGCCGCGCCCCGCCGCCCGACGAACGACAACCGGGCGACCGTCTGCCAACGCCCCGGCCGCGCCGTGCCGGCCGGGGTCTTCCAGGGCGAGGGCCTGCTGGCGCTCGACCCGGGCGACGGCTCCCCGGTCCGGCTCTGGGCGGCGCCGGACCCGCTGCACGAGGTGCCCTCGATCCGCCTCACGGTCGCGGGCCCGGTCGCCGAGGTGGCGGCCGACGGCCCGGTCAAGGAGTGGACGGGCACGGACGTCCAGTCCGTGCTGGCCGAGTGGGCCGACTCGCTCGCCCTGCCGGCCCCGCGCCCCGCGCCGACCGTCTGGTGCTCCTGGCACGCGTACTTCACGGCCGTCACCGAGGACGACGTCCACGAGAACCTGCGGGCGATGGACACCCTCGACCTGCCGATCGACGTGGTGCAGATCGACGACGGCCACCAGAAGGCGCTGGGCGACTGGCTGACCCTCTCGGGCCGGTTCCGCTCCCGGCAGGGCGTCGCGGACACCATCCGCGCCCGCGGCCGCCGGGCGGGCATACGGACGGCGCCCTTTCTGGTCGACCCGGCGAGCGAACTCGCCGCGACGCACCCGGACTGGCTGGTCCGCGACCCCGACGGCGGCCCGCTCCACGCGGGCCGCGACCGGGGTCACGACCTGTACGTCCTGGACACCACGCACCCGGCCGCCGCGGCCTGCCTCACCGAGGTGTTCGCGACGCTGCGCGCCGAGGGCTACGACTACTTCAAGACCGACTTCCTCTACGCGGGTGCGATGGACGGCGTCCGGCACTCGGGCGCGGACGCGCTGACCGCCTACCGGTTGGGCGTCGCCCTGATCCGGGAGGCGATCGGCGCGGACGCCTACCTGCTGGGCTGCGGCGCCCCCGTCCTGCCGTCCATCGGCCTGTTCGACGCGATGCGGGTCAGCCCCGACACGGCCCCGCACCGCCGGCCCGAGGCCGGTGACTACAGCCGGCCCGGCCAGGACCCCGCCGAGTTCACCGGCGCCGCCCGCCAGTGGCAGCACGAACGCCTCTGGACCAACGACCCCGACTGCCTGCTGGCCCGCCCCGCGGTGGAGACCCGCGCCCGCTGGGCGGCCCACGTGGAGGCCGTCGGCGGCCTGGTCGCCTCCGGCGACCGGCTGCTCTCCCTCGACCCGTGGGGCGTGGAGACGACCCGCCGCATTCTGACCGGAGTTCACCGATGAGCGACCGCACCCTCTCCGTCCCGGGCATCGCCTACGGCGGCGACTACAACCCCGAGCAGTGGCCCGAGGAGGTCTGGGACGAGGACGTCCGCCTGATGCGCGAGGCGGGCGTCAACATGGTCAGCGTCGGCATCTTCTCGTGGGCGCTGATGGAGCCCTCCGAGGGCGTCTTCGACTTCTCGCGGACGGACCGGATCCTGGACCTCCTGCACGAGAACGGCATCGCCGCCGACCTCGCCACCCCCACGGCCGCGCCGCCGGCCTGGTTCTTCCGCGCCCACCCCGAGGCGCTCCCGGTGGACCACGACGGCCGCACCCTGTCGTACGGCAGCCGCCAGACGTTCTGCCCGAGCAGCCCCGCCTACCGCGAGGCCGCGCTCCGCATCACGGCCGCCCTCGCCGAGCGGTACGCGAGCCACCCGGCCGTCACGATGTGGCACGTCCACAACGAGTACGGCTGCCACAACGCGGCCTGCTACTGCGACACCAGCGCTCAGTCCTTCCGGCGCTGGCTGCGGGCCCGCTACGGCGACGACCTGGCCGCCCTCAACCACGCCTGGGGCACCACCTTCTGGAGCCAGTGGTACTACGACTGGGAGGAGATCCTGCCGCCGCGCGCGACCGGCGCCGTACCCAACCCGACGCAGCAGCTGGACTGGCGCCGGTTCTGCTCGGACGAACTGCTGTCGCTGTACACGGCCGAGCGGGACGTGCTCCGGGAGGCGGCCCCGGCGATCCCGGCCACCACCAACTTCATGGTGATGGCCACCTTCGACGCCCTCGACTACTGGCGCTGGGCACCGGAGCTGGACGTGGTGGCCAACGACCACTACCTGATGTCGGCCGACCCCGAGTCGGAGATCGACGTCGCGCTCAGCGGTGACCTGATGCGGTCGCTGGCGGGCGGGCCGTGGCTGCTGATGGAGCACTCGACGGGCGCCGTGAACTGGCAGCCCGTCAACCGGGCGAAGAATCCGGGCGAGTTGCGGCGCAACGCGCTCGCCCATGTGGCACACGGCGCCGACGGCATCGCGTACTTCCAGTGGCGGGCGGCGAAGGCGGGTGCCGAGCAGTGGCACTCGGCGATGCTGCCCCACGCGGGCACCGACAGCCAGATCTGGCGGGACGTGGTCCGGCTGGGCGCGGACCTCAGGGCGCTGGCCGAGGTCCGCGGCAGCACCGGCACGGCCGAGGTGGCCGTCGTCTGGGACTGGGACGCCCGATGGGCGGTCGAGCTGCCCTCCCAGCCCAGCGGGGAGCTGCGCTACCTGGACGTGGTCCGGGCCTGGTACGAGCCTCTGTGGCGGGCGGGCGTGGCCGTGGACTTCGTCCGCCCGGACGCCGACCTGTCGGCGTACAAGGCGGTCCTCGCCCCGAGCCTGTACCTGGTGGACGACGCGGGCGCGGCCAACCTGGCGGCCTTCACCCAGGCCGGCGGCACCCTCGCCGTCGGCTTCCACAGCGGCGCCGTGGACGAGAACTGCCAT
Source organism: Streptomyces sp. NPDC021562 (assembly GCF_040640875.1). Taxonomy (NCBI): domain Bacteria; kingdom Bacillati; phylum Actinomycetota; class Actinomycetes; order Kitasatosporales; family Streptomycetaceae; genus Streptomyces; species Streptomyces sp. NPDC021562. The sequence goes on along the minus strand of NZ_JBFACN010000009.1, from coordinate 66,600 downwards.
GTGCGGCTGGGCGGTTACCCGGGGGCCTTCCGGGAGCTGCTGGGCGTGTCCACCGACGAACTGTTCCCGCTGCTGCCCGGACAGCGGGTGACGCTCAGCGAGGGCGGCACCGGGTCGCTCTGGTCGGAGCGGGTCCGCCCGGCGGGCGCGGACGTGGTGACGTCGTACACCGACGGGCCGCTGGCCGGCGTGCCCGCGGTCACCCGGCACGGGTACGGCTCGGGTGCCGCCTGGTACGTGGCCACCCTCCCGGACGCCGACACCCTGGCGGGGCTGCTGGACCGGATCCGCGCCGAGGCGGGCGTGACCGCGGTCCGCACCGCCCCGGCGGGCGTGGAGGTGGCCCGGCGGCGCGGCGCGGACGCGGACTACCTGTTCGTGATCGACCACGCCGGGCAGGGCGCCGAACTCTCGGTCGCCCCCGGCTCGGTGGAACTGCTGTCCGGCAAACCGGCCGACGGCACGGTCACCGTGGCGCCCGGCGACGTCGCCGTCGTACGCGAGCCGCGGGCCCGGTAGCCGCCGGGGGCCGCGCGGGGCCGTGCCCCGGCGGCGGCCATGCCGTCTCCTGCGTTCGCGCACCCGGGGTCCGGGTGCGCGAACGCAGTCTTCGGCTCGAAGTGCGCTTCAGGTCACGGCTGTCGACCGGATCACCGGCCGGCGAACGGGCCCTCCAGGGCCGCCCACTGCAACAGCATGATCGTCTTGGCGTCGGCGATCTCGCCCGTCCGGATCATCTCCAGGGCCCGGCGGAAGGGGAGTTCGAGGATCTCGATCTCCTCGCCCTCCTCGTCCAGGCCGCCGCCCTCGTGGGTGCGGGTGGACGGGCCGTAGGCGGCCGCGTAGAAGGAGATCCGCTCGGTGACCGAGCCGGGGCTCATGTAGACGTCGAAGACGTGCTGGACGTCGCCGACGGTGTGCCCGGTCTCCTCGACGACCTCCCGGCGGACCGCGTGCTCGGGGTGTTCGTCCGCCTCGTCCAGGAGTCCGGCGGGGGTCTCGATCAGCATGCCGTCGGGGTGGCCGTTGACGTACACCGGGAACCTGAACTGGCGGGTGAGCAGGACGGTTTCGCGTTCGGCGTCGTACAGGAGCAGGGTGGCGCCGTTGCCGCGGTCGTGGGTCTCGCGCTCCTCGGTGCGCCAGGTGCCGTCGGCGTGCCGGTAGTCGAAGGTGGTGGCCCGCTCGACGTACCAGTGGCTGGAGAGCAGTTTCACGTCCCGGACCCGCACGCGCGGGTTGCCGGTCAGGTCCCGGCCGGTGCGGTCGAGTCCGGTACGGCCCCGGCGGTCCGGGGTGTCGATCCCGGCGGTCATCGGATGCCGGCCGGACGGGTGCAGGTGTTCGGATTGCGCATGATCACCTGTCTACCACCCGCCCGGTCCGGCCGATGTGACCTAGTGCACCTCCGCCTTCGCGGGGTCCTCGTCGAGGAAGCCGCCCGACTGGTGCTGCCACAGTTTGGCGTAGGCCCCCTGCGCGGCGAGCAGTTCGTGGTGCGTGCCCTGCTCGACGATCCGGCCCCGGTCCAGGACCACCAGGCGGTCCATGGCGGCGACCGTGCTCAGCCGGTGCGCCACCACCAGGGCCGTCCGCCCCTCCATGAGCCGCCACAGCGCCTCCTGGACGAGGAGCTCGCTCTCGGAGTCGAGGGCGCTGGTCGCCTCGTCCAGGAGCAGGATCGGGGCGTCCCTGAGGATCGCCCGGGCCAGTGCGACCCGCTGCCGCTGGCCGCCGGAGAGCTTCACGCCCCGCTCCCCCACCATCGTCTCGAAGCCGTCGGGCAGCGCGTCGGCGAACTCCGTGACGTGCGCGGCCTCCGCGGCCCGCCGGATCTCGGCGTCGGTGGCGCCGGGCCGGGCGAAGGCGATGTTGTCGCGCAGGGTGCGGTGGAACATCGCGGGGTCCTGCGGGACGTAGGCGATCTGGCTGCGCAGGTCGGCCTGGCGCAGCCGGCTGATGTCCTGTCCGCCGATCGTGATCCGGCCGCCGTCGATGTCGGTCATCCGCAGCAGCAGCCGGGTCAGCGTGGTCTTGCCGCCGCCCGACCGGCCGACGAAGCCGAACCGCGACCCGCCGGGCACCTCCAGGTCCAGCCCCTCGAACAGGGGTGTGGCACCCGCGTGGGTGAAGGAGACCTTCTCGAAGCGGACGTCCGCGGCCTTGGGGGCGAGCGGTTCGGGCTCCTCCGGGTCGAGCACGGTCGGCGGTTCCAGGAGCAGTTCGGTGAACTGCGCGGCCTCCGTCATGGAGCTTTCCATGCGCCGGTAGATCTGGTTGAACTCGAACATGATCCGGGTGGCGTTGGTGTAGTACGTGAAGGCGACCACGACCGCCTCCACGCTGTGCCCGCCGCCCGCCAGCGTGACGGCGAGCAGCAGGCCGAGCGCGTTGGTCGCCACGGACATCGGCGCGACGAACGTGTCGATGCGCAGGTTGCCGTAGTCCCAGGAGCGCAGCTGGCGCCGCCGCGACTCGGCGACCCGTGACCGGTGTTCGGCGGCCTCCCGCTCCTCGGCGGCGAACGCCCGGACCGTGTCCATGTTCATCAGGCTGTCGGCGACGTGCCCGGACACCCGGGCGATGGCCTCCTCACGTTCGGCGACCAGCTGCTGTCGGCGCCGGATCAGCGGCACCGCGCACACCCCGGTGGCCGCGATCATCGTCAACAGGCCCGCGACCAGCAGCGGTTCGTAGCGCCACAGCACCACGGACCCGAAGGCCAGCGGCACGAAGCTGCCGACGATGTTGAAGGTGAGGGTGTCGCCGAACTCCTCGAAGCGGGTGGCGAAGCTCAGCACCCGCTTGGTGAGCGACCCGGCGAAGTTGTCGTGGAAGAACGCGGCGTCCTTCGCGAACAGTTCGTCCATCCCGATGACGTACAGCCGCTCGATGCCGAGCGCGTCCAGGCGGTTCAGGCAGTGCAGACCGACCCGCCAGAGCGCCTCCGCCAGCAGCAGGACGCCGGCGAAGCCGAGGACGTACGGCAGCGCGCTGCGCGGGCTCAGGCCGTGGCCGTCGGCGATCCGGCCGACCAGCTTGGCCACGACCAGCGGGGCCAGGTAGTTGATTCCGATGTTGCCGAGCGCCGGCAGCAGCATCGCGGGCACGGTGAGCCGCTTGAGCCGCGCCAGCTCCCGTCCGTAGTAACGGAGCGCGAGCAGCACCGCGCCCCTGCGTGGTCCGGTGGCAGGTAAATCGACAGAGGATGTCATGTCAACCCTGTGTAGTCGTCACGCGGCATGCCGAGTCGGCCGCCACAGGTTCGTGCCGGCCTGGAATCGGCAGGTCAGGAAAGGGAAGTGTGGCGCGACGACGGTGGCGCGGTCCACGTGTTTTTCGGGGCGACGACTACGGTGCGAACACGCATCCGGGCGGGTGCGGGGCTCCGGGCGGGTGCGAGGGCTCCGGGCAGGTGCGGGGGTTCCGGGGTCGGCGGCCGCGGCGGCTCGGCCGCGGCCGCCGCGGCCGAGCGCGGCGGCTCGGCCGCCTCATCCGCCGGCCAGCACCCGGACGGGGGTGCCGTCGAGGAACGCGGTGATGTCCCCCACCGCCTCCTTGTAGAAGGTGCGGTAGTTCCGCTCGGTGACGTAGCCGAGGTGCGGGGTGGCCAGTACGTTCGGCAGGGTGCGCAGGGGGTCGTCGGCGGGCAGCGGCTCGGTCTCGAAGACGTCGAGTCCGGCGCCCGCGATCCAGCCCTCTGCGAGGGCGCGCAGCAGGGCGCTGCGGTCGACGATCGCGGCGCGCGAGGTGTTGACGAGGTAGGCGTGCGGCCGCATGGCGCGCAGCTCCGGCTCCCCGAGCAGGCCACGGGTGCGGTCGGAGAGCACGAGGTGGACCGAGACGAAGTCGCTGCCGCGCAGCAGTTCCTCCTTGTCGGTCGCCAGCCGGGCCCCGGCGTCGGCGGCCCGCTCGGCGGTGAGGTTCTGGCTCCAGGCGAGCACCTCCATGCCGAAGGCGCCGGCCACGCGGGCCACCCGGGTGCCGATCCTGCCGAGCCCGAGCAGGCCGAGGGTGCGCCCGGCCAGGTCCTGGCCGACGGTCGACTGCCAGGGGCCGCCCGCGCGCAGGGCGCGGTTCTCCGTGGTGACGTGCCGGGCCAGCCCGAGGAGCAGCGCCCAGGTCAGTTCCACCGGCGGGGTGGCGTTGCTCGCCGTGCCGCAGACGGTCACGCCCCGGGCGGCCGCGGCGGCGAGGTCGACGGAGGCGTTGCGCATACCGGTGGTGACCAGCAGGCGCAGCCGGGGCAGCCGCCCCAGCAGGTCCGCGTCGAACGGCGTGCGCTCCCGCATGATCACGACGATCTCGCAGTCGGCGAGTCCGGCGGCGAGCCGGTCCCGGTCGGCGAGGTGTTCGCGGAGCGTGCGCACCTCGGCCCGCCCGGCGAGGGGACTCCAGTCGGCCATGGTGAGGGCGGTGCCCTGATAGTCATCGAGTACGGCACAGCGAAGGGTCATACGGGCATTGTTCATGGCTGCGAGCGGTGCCCCGGACACGACGAAGGGGCCCGCCGGAACCCTCCGGCAGACCCCTCGACCTGCGCTCTCGCAAGTCGGGACGACAGGATTTGAACCTGCGACCCCTTGACCCCCAGTCAAGTGCGCTACCAAGCTGCGCCACGTCCCGGTGCGCTCACCCGCGGTGGCCCGCGTGATCGCGCGAACAGCACCTTACCCCACGCACCCGGGCGAGCCGAAAGCGGGCGCGAGGAGGTGCGTGCGGAGGGGGCACAATCGGTCGTATGGGAAACGCGGGGACAGGGGCACGGGACCGGGACACCGAGGGCCGGGCGCGCAACGCCCGGCCGCGCGACGGGCTGGGGCGGCCGCTGCCGTACGGCGCGTCCGGGGTCGAGCGGCAGCCCGAAGGGGTCGTCCGGACTCCCGAGGAGACTGTCACCGAGGCGCAGGCGCTGCTGGACGCAGGGAAGCCGTTCCACGCGCACGAGGTGTTCGAGGACGCCTGGAAGTCGGGGCCCGAGGCGGAGCGGACGCTGTGGCGGGGGCTGGCGCAGCTGGCGGTGGGGCTCACGCACTCGGCCCGGGGCAACGTGACCGGCGGGGCGCGGCTGCTGCGGCGCGGGGCAGGTGCGGTCGAGGAATGGGCGGCCGGGAGCGGGGAGCGGTCGCCGTACGGGATGGACGTCGAGGGGCTCGCCCGGTGGGCCCGGGAGCTGGCCGGGCGGGTCGAGGGCGGCGCCGGGACGGTGACGGCGGGAACCGAGGCACCCCGGCTGCGTGGCGCCCGGTAGCACCGGCGTGACCCGCTGTCCGTGGCATGCGGCAGACTTCGGGGCGTGCGAAAGATTCATGTCATCGGTATCGGCGCGGGCGACCCCGACCAGCTCACCCTCCAGGCGGTCAGGGCGATCCAGGACACGGACGTGTTCTTCATCCTCGACAAGGGCGAGGTCAAGAGCGACCTCACCGGGTTGCGCCGGGACATGCTCGACACGCACATACCGGAGGGCGGCTACCGGCTGGTCGAGGCGCGGGATCCGGAGCGGGACCGGGCGGCGAGCGGCGGCGCGTACCCACCGGCGGTCGGGGACTGGCGCAGCGCCCGCGCGGACATCTACGAGCGGTTGATCCGCGAGGAGCTGGGCGAGGCGGGCACCGGCGCCTTCCTGGTGTGGGGCGACCCCTCGTTGTACGACAGCACCCTGGCGATCCTGGCGGAGGTGCTGGAGCGGGGCTCGGTGGCGTTCGAGTACGACGTGGTGCCCGGGATCAGCAGTGTGTCGTCGCTGGTGGCCAGGCACCGCACCGGGCTGAACCGGGTGGGCCGGCCGGTGCAGATCACCACCGGGCGGCGGCTCGCCGAGGGGCTCCCCGACGGGGTGGACGACGTGGTGGTGATGCTCGACGCGCACCAGGCCTTCCGGCGGTACGCGGACCAGGACATCGACATCTACTGGGGCGCCTACCTCGGCACCCCCGACGAGATCCTGGTCGCCGGGCCGATCGCCGAGGCCGCCCCGCGGATCGAGCGGCTGCGGGCCGAGGCCCGGGAGCGCAAGGGCTGGATCATGGACACGTACCTGCTGCGCCGCCACCCCGAGGGGCCGCGGGGCACCTGACCGTGGTCCGGGACCACCGCGTGCCGGGCCGGTCGCGGGCCGCGGCGGTCATCCGCGGCCGGTTTCCAGCCGTCCAAGCCGTTCCAGCCGTTCCAGCCGTTCCAGCACACCCGCCACATCGGGCACCGCCGTCACCCCGGCCGGCAGCGGAGGCCGTCGTACGACGATCACCGGCAGGCCCAGCTCGCGTGCGGCCGTGAGCTTCGCCGCCGTCGCCGCTCCCCCGCTGTCCTTCGTCACCAGCACGTCGATCAGGTTCTCGCGCAGCAGCGCGGTCTCGTCGGCCACGGTGAACGGGCCGCGGGCCAGCAGCACCTCGGTGCCCGGGGGCATCGGGGGTTCGGGGGGTTCCACCGACCGTACGACGAAGTGGTGGTCCGTCAGGTGGGCGAAGGCGGACAGGCCCAGGCGTCCCGTGGTCAGCAGGACCCGGGGGCCGAAGCCGGCCAGCAGCTCCGCCGCGGCGGGCAGGGATGCGGCGGGGTGCCAGCGGTCCCCGGGGCCGGGCCGCCAGCCGGGGCGGCGCAGCACCAGGGCCGGGACGCCGGTGGCCGCCGCGGCCCGCGCCGCGTTCGCGGTGATCGTCTCGGCGAACGGGTGCGTGGCGTCGACGAGGACGGACACGCGCTGCTCGCGCAGCCAGTCGGCGAGCCCGGCCGGCCCGCCGAAGCCTCCGACCCGGACCTCCCCCGCCAGTGCGCCCGGCCGGCCGACGCGCCCGGCGAGGGAGGTGGTGACACGGACACCGGGGCGCGCGGCGAGCACGGCCGCCAGCTCACGCGCCTCGGCGGTACCGCCGAGGATCAGGACGTGCGAGAACATGACCCGAGCGTACGGGCCAGGCCGACGCACCGGGGACACGAGAGAACCGCCCGGACGCGGCCGGCCCCGGTGGCACGGCGGTCGTACCCGTCGCCCTGGCCCGGCGGTCGGTGGACAGGCGCAGGGCGGTGCCGTCCGGGCATTCACGCCGGGACACGGACAGCGGAGTCACCCGCCGGCCCACGGACCCCCCGCGCGGAGGAAGCCGAGGGAGCCGGGAAACCGGACACTCGGGCACCGGGCCGCCGGGTGCTCACACCCCGGGACGCCGGACGGCCGCCCGGCTGGGGGGCCGGGCGGCCGTCGTGGGAGCTGTCCGTCGTCAGCCCTGGCGGGCCTTGAAGCGGGGGTCCTTCTTGTTGATCACGTAGACCACGCCGCGGCGGCGGACCACCTGGGCGCCGGGCCTGGCCTTCAGCGAGCGCAGGGACGCGCGCACCTTCATGTCTCTGTCCTCCTCGGGTCAGCCGCGGGCGGGGGCGGTGCGGCCGTAGCGGCGCTCGAAGCGCTCCACCCGGCCGGCGCTGTCCAGGACCCGTGTCCGGCCGGTGTAGAAGGGGTGCGACGCCGACGAGACCTCGACGTCGATCAGCGGGTAGGTGTTGCCGTCCTCCCACTCGATCGTCCGGGACGAGTCGGCGGTGGAGCGGGTCAGGAACGCGGTGTCCGCGGCACGGTCGCGGAAGACCACGAACCGGGAGTCGGGATGGATGCGGGACTTCATGGGGTTCCTTCCAGGGGCGGTGGGGTGTTGCGTGTCAGCGCTCTTCGCGGAAATCCACGTGGGCGCCGGCCACCGGGTCGTACTTGCGCAGGACCAGCCGGTCGGGGTCGTTCCGGCGGTTCTTGCGGGTCACGTAGGTGACGCCGGTCCCGGCCGTCGACTTCAGCCTGACGACGGGACGCTCGGTGCTGCGTGCCATGAGGTCCTCCCTTTCTCCACACCCGGCTTTCATGATCCGAGCATGTCAATCACGACGGGTCCAACAACGCCCCCCGCCGTCGCATTCCCGGGTCCCGGAACCGGCTAGCGCAGGAGCAGCTGCAGGCCGCCCACGATCGTCGCCGCGATGACGAGCTGCTCGAACAGCCGCTGGTTGATCCGGTTCACGGCCCACCTCCCGAGGAACGCCCCGGGGACGACGAACGCCACGAGTGCCGCGTCGAGCAGCAGCGAGTCGCCGTCGATCAGGCCGAGCCCGGCGCTGAAGGGGACCTTGGAGACGTTCACGATCAGGAAGAAGAAGGCCGACGTGCCGAGGAAGCCGAGTTTGCGGAAACCGGCCGACAGCAGATACATCGACATCACCGGGCCGCCCGCGTTGGCCACCATCGTGGTGAAGCCGCCGAGCACCCCGTACGAACCTGCCTTCGCCCGCCCCGCCCGGGTGGTGACCGCGTCCGGGTCGTCCGGCCCGTCGGCGGTGCGCCGCCGCCACAGCGTGACCCCGGCCATCAGCAGCAGGATCGCGCCGATCGACGTCCGTACGACCCCGTCGCCGGCCCACACCAGGAACAGGGTGCCGATCACCACTCCCGCCGCGACCGCCGGGAACAGCCGCCACAGCGTCGGCCAGTGGGCGTGCCTGCGGTAGGTGGCGACGGCCAGTACGTCGCCCGCGATGAGCAGCGGGAGCAGGACGCCGGTGGAGGCGCGGGCCGGGAGGACCGCGGCGAAGACGGCGAGGCTGACGGTGTTGGCGCCGCTGACGGCGGTCTTGGAGAAGCCGACGAGCAGTGCGGCGAGTGCCAGGGCGGCGAACCCCCAGCCGGACAGGTGAGAGAGCGTCATCGTGTTCATGCGGAGACCGATGCTATGTCCGGACAAGCCGTCGCGGTAAGTACCGTCTCGCCGATCGGTCCCGACACGCGTTTGCTCCTGGTCAGGGAGGGCACCCGAGCTTCCACGACCGCTCGGAACGAGCCTCGTAGCGAACCGCTCAGAACGGAAGGAAGACGCGCGCCATGACCGTCGTGAAGAGCACGCTGCCCGACGGGGCACTTCAGGTCACCGGGACCGCTCTGCAGGAGACGCTGGTGGATCTGCTGGGCCTGTCACTGATCGGGAAGCAGGCCCACTGGAACATCGTGGGTCCGCGCTTCCGATCGATCCACCTCCAGCTGGACGAGGTGGTCGCGACCGCACGCGCCTACTCGGACACGGTCGCGGAACGCGCCGCCGCGCTGGGCGTGCCGCCGGACGGCCGCCCGGAGACCATCGCGGCCGCCTTCGCGCTGCCCGGCGCCAAGGACGGCTGGCTGCGGGACGACGAGGTCGTGGAGCTGATGGTGCGGACGCTGGAGGCGGCGATCGGACGGCTGCGGGAGCGGATCGCCGCGACCGACGAGCCCGACCCGGTCACCCAGGACCTGCTGATCACCATCACCGCCGACCTGGAGAAGCAGCGCTGGATGTTCGCGGCCGAGAACAGCTGAGCACCGGGAGTCTCCTCCCCCGAACCGGTCCGACGTGCACACGTCGGACCGGTTCGACGTGTGCGCCCGGGCGCGGCCATCCGACTCCCCGGCGCCGGTCCGCGTTCCGCGGTTCGGCGCGGGAAGCGTGAAACCCTGACGGGTACGCGCGCATCCGAGCCCGTCGAGGAGGACGTCGAATGCCACCCCTGGTCGACCCCGTGCCCGGCGGGCACCCCGGCGATCTCGCCCGTGCGCACGCCCTGGCCCACGAGCTGTCCGCGCAGGGGGTGCGGGGGATCGTGCTGGCCTACGTGGACACCGCCGGGATCTGCCGGGTGAAGACGGTCCCCTGCCAGGGGCTGCACGCGGCGGTGGCCCGGGGCGTCGGCATGTCCCCGGTGTTCGACACCTTCCTGGCGAACGACGCGATCGTACGCACCGACGTCCTCGGCTCCCCCGACGGCGATCTGCGCCTCTACCCGGACCTGGACCGGCTCGTGGTGCTGGCCGGGCAGCCCGGCTGGGCGTGGGCGCCCGTCGACCGGCTGACCCAGGAGGGCGACCGGCACCCGGGCTGCAGCCGCACCTTCCTGCGCCGGGTCGTCGCCGACGCCGAGGACCGGCACGGCGTCTCCTTCCGGGCGGGCATCGAGATCGAGTGGTCGCTCGGCCGGGCAGGCGCGTCGGCCGACGAGTTCGCGCCCGCGACCTCGGGTCCGGCGTACGGCGCGACCCGGCAGATCGAGCTGAGCGACTACACCGCCGACCTGCTCGCGACCCTGGAGGCGCAGGAGGTGCTGGTCGCCCAGCTGCACCCGGAGTACGCGCCGGGCCAGTTCGAGCTGTCCACCGGCGCCCTGGACCCGGTGGCGGCGGCCGACCAGAGCGTCCTGGTCCGGCAGACCGTCCGCGCCGTCTCGCAGAGGCACGGCCTGCGGGCCTCGTTCGCGCCGGCCGTCGTGGAGCGGGGTGTCGGCAACGGCGGCCATCTCCATCTCTCCGTGTGGCGCCACGGCGTCAACCTGCACGCGGGGGGCGACGCGCGGTACGGCATGACGGCCGCGGCGGAGTCCTTCGTGGCCGGGCTGCTGACGCACCTGCCGGCGCTGACGGCGGTGACCGCGCCGAGCCCGGCCAGCTATCTGCGGCTCAAGCCCTCCCAGTGGGCGGGGGTGTTCACGGCCTGGGGCCGGGAGACCCGGGAGACCGCGATCCGCGTCGTCACCGGCACGACCGGCCACCAGGGCGAGGACGCCAACCTGGAGATCAAGCCGGTCGACCTGGCCGCCAACCCGTATCTCGCGCTCGGCTGCGTGATCGCCGCGGGACTCGACGGGCTCACCTCGGCGGCGCCGCTGCCCGCCGAGGTGACCGGCGACCCGGCCGCGCTGATCCCCGACGAGGCGGTGGCCCGGGGGGTGCGGCGGCTGCCGACCTCGCTGCCGCAGGCCGTCGAGGAGTTCCGCCAGGACGAGGTGCTGCGGGCCGCGCTCGGGCCGGTCCTCGCGGACGCGGTGATCGCCGTGCGCGAGGGCGAGACGGGATCCGTCGCCGGGCTCGACGACGCCGGGGTGGCGGCGGCCTACCGCTGGAAGTACTGATGACAGGGCCGGTCAGGGAAGTTCTCGACGCGCTCCCCCTCGTCGACCACCACTGCCACGGCGCGGTCACCGCCGACCTCACCGCACCGCAGTTCGCGGCCCTGCTCACCGAGGGCGAGGCCTGGCCGGGCGTGTCACCGTTCGACAGCCCGGTGGGCATCGCCGTACGACGGCACTGCGCGCCGCTGCTCGGCCTGGACCGGCACGCCCCGGCCGCCGACTACCTGGCGCGCCGGGCGGAACTGGGCTGGCGGGAGGTCAACCACCGGTTTCTGCGGGCCGCGCACGCCGAGGCGTTCTGCGTGGACACCGGGTTCGCCCCGCACCCGGTCACCTCCCCCGCCGAGCTCGCCGGGGCGGCCGGGGGCACCGCCTACGAGGTGGTGCGGCTGGAGGGCGTCGCCGAGGAGGTGGCCGCGCGGGGCGTCGAGGCGGGCGAGTACGCGGGCGCCTTCCGGGCGGCGGCCGAGGCGGCGGTACGGCGGCCCGGGGTGGTCGCGGTGAAGTCGGTGGCCGCCTACCGCACCGGGTTCGACCTGAACCCGGTGCGGCCCACGTACGCCGAGGTGACCCGGGCCGCCGCGCTGTGGCTGGCGGACGGCGGCGGACGGCTCACCGACCCGGTGCTGACGCGCCATCTGCTGTGGACCGCCGTCGCCCTCGGACTGCCGCTCCAACTCCACGCCGGTTTCGGGGACTCGGACCTCCGGCTGCACCACGCGGATCCGGCGCTGCTCACCGACTGGCTGCGGCTGACCACCGGCACCGTCCCGGTCCTGCTGCTGCACTGCTGGCCGTACCACCGCCAGGCCGCCTATCTGGCCACCGTGTTCGAACATGTGCACCTCGACGTGGGGCTTGCGCTGCACTACGTGGGGGCGGCGCGGGCCCAGGCGGTGCTCGCGGAGGCGATGGAGATCACGCCGTTCCGCAAACTGCTGTACAGCTCGGACGCCTATGGTGTGGCCGAGTTCCACCATCTCGGGGCGCTGTCCTTCCGGCAGGGGCTGGCCGGACTGCTCCAGGACCGGGTGGACGCCGACGAACTGAGCCCGGCCGACGCGGTGCGGATCGCCGCCTGGACGGGACGCGAGAACGCCCGCCGCGTCTACGGGCTTCCCGCATCCGACACCGGCCGCGACTGACCGCGTGCCCCGCCCGGAAAGTATGATCAAGCAATGTCTGACATGACCGATACCACGCCCGGTTGGCTGTCCTCCGACGAGCTGGAGATGGCTCGCGCCCGCATGCCGATCCTGTACGTGGAGGCCGTGCCCGTGCGCGTCGACGACAGCGGCGAAGTCACCAGCATCGGACTGCTGCTCCGCATCGGCCCGGACGGCACGGTCAGCAGGACCCTCGTCTCCGGCCGTGTGCTCCACCACGAGCGGGTCCGCGACGCCCTGCTGCGCCATCTGGAGAAGGACCTGGGACCGGTCGCGCTGCCCCGGGTACCGGCCTCGCTGCAGCCGTTCACGGTGGCCGAGTACTTCCCGACGCTCGGCGTCACCCCGTACCACGACCCGCGTCAGCACGCGGTGTCGCTGGCCTACATCGTGCCGGTCACGGGTGACTGCCGGCCCCGGCAGGACGCTCTGGACCTGGTGTGGTTCAGCCCGCAGGAAGCCATGCTGGAGGCCGTGCAGAGCGAGATGCCCGGCGGTCACGGGGTGCTGCTGAAGCAGGCCCTGGCGCATGTCGGGTTCGTGAGCTAGGAGGCGGCCGGCCGCCTGCTCAGGAGACGGGCACCTCGGCGGCGGCGGCGAGCCGGTTGCCGAGACCGTCGGGGATGTCCTGTTCCGTCCAGATGCACTTGGCGTCGCTGAGGTAGCGGGCGCCCCAGCGCCGGGACAGGGCGGCGACCAGCTGGAGGCCGCGGCCCCCCTCGTCGGTGTAGGTGGCGTGCCGGATGCGCGGGGTGCTCAGGCTGCCGTCGTAGACCTCGCAGGTCAGGCTGCGGCTGCGCAGCAGCCGTAGCCGCATGGGCCCCTTGGCGTACCGGATCGCGTTGCCGACCAGCTCGCTCACCAGCAGTTCGGTGGTCGTCGTCAGTTCGTCGAGGCCCCAGCGGGAGAGCTGGTCGCGGGCGAGTTCCCGGGCCTGGCCGGCCGCCCGCGGGTCGTCGGGCAGGCCGAAGGAGGCGACGTCGTCGGCGGGCATGGCCCGGGTGTGGGCGATGAGCAGGGCCGCGTCGTCGGTGGTGTGCTCCCGGTCCGGCAGCAGCTCCGAGACGACCGTTTCGCACAGCTCCTCCAGGCCTCGCACGTCCGCCTCCTCGTCGGAGCCGGTGAAGCGGGCCGGGCCGACCGCGGCCTTGGACAGCACGCGCAGCAGCCGGGTCAGCCCCTGTTCGGCGTCCTGGGCGCCGGATTCGATGAGCCCGTCGGTGCACAGGACCACCAGACTGCCGTCGGGCAGCGGCAGTTCGTGCACGGCGAACGGCGGCGTTGCGGCGCCGAGCGGCGGGTCGGGGCTCAGCACCGGGCTGTGGACGGTGCCGTCCGGGTGCACGAAGACGGGCGGCGGATGACCGGCCAGCGAGTAGCAGCACGTACGGCCCACCGGGTCGTACACGGCGTACAGACAGGTCGCGTAGAAGTCCTCGCCGAGGTCGCTGACCAGGTCGTTGAGATGGCCCAGCAGTTCGTCGGGTGTCATGTCGAGGTCGGCGAGGGTGCGTACGGCGGTGCGGAGCCGGCCCATGGTGGCCGCCTCGGCGATGCCGTGGCCCATCACGTCGCCGACCACCAGGGCGACCCGGTCGCCGGAGAGCGGGATCACGTCGAACCAGTCCCCGCCGACCTGCTCGCCGCGGCCCGCCGGGAGGTATCGGGCGGCCGCGACGGCGGCGGGCGGTCTGGGCAGGGTGCGGGGCAGCAGGGCGCTCTGCAGTTCCTGGGCACGGGCGTGCTCCAGGTCGTACAGCCGGGCCCGCTCCAGGGCCTGGCCGACCAGGGCGCTGAACGTGGTCAGCAGGGTGCGGTCCGCCTCGCTGAAGGAGTGCGGCCGGCTGTACGACAGGATCGACACCCCCACCACCCGCCCGGAGGCGACCAGCGGCAGGAACGCCCAGGCCATCTTCGGCGAGGTGCCCATCAGGATCCGGTCGGTGATCGCGGGGTAGCGCTGGTAGATCTGGGCCGGTGACTCCAGGAACACCGGACTGCGGGACCGCAGCACGTCGGTGACGGGCAGGCCCGCCTTCAGCGGGCCGTCGAACCGCTTCAGGTACTCCACCGGATAACCCACCTCGCCGACCCTGGTGAACCGACCGTTCTCGAACACGGAGACGATCAGCCCCTCGGCACCGAAGGGGGCCAGGACGTGTTCGGCCACGGCCCGTACGACGTCCTGGACCGTCACCGCCTCGGCGAGCGCCGAGGTCAGCTCCGCCGCCCTGGCGGTCCGCTCGTGTTCGGTCACGGACTGCCCCTGCGGGGGCGAGCCGCCGGTGCGCTCCAGGTGCTGGGCGGTCCAGGCGGCCACGGCATGGAGGAAGGACAGCTCCACGTCGTCGGGTCCGTCCGTCCCGGACAGCAGCACCGTCAGGGCGCCGATCGGGCCTCCGGCCCCGACCAGCGGTACCGCCACGGTGCCTGCGGCGCCGGTCGCGAGGCGGTCACCGGCCGTCCGGACGAGGACACCGCGCCGCAGCGCACAGGACGGCGGCACGTCCTGCTCCTCGCGCAGCACGCCCCAGCGCCGGGCCGCCTCGGCGGCGACACCTTCCGACGCCACCAGGTCGAGCCGGCGCGTGCCGGGGTCCCAGCGGTGGACAAAGGCGCCTCGTCCTCCGACACCCGCCACCGCCTGTCGGAGCGCCAGGGCCAGCGCCTTCTCCCGCGCCCTCACCACCGGGGACGGGTCGGTTTCGGCCCCCTCCGGGCGGTTCGGGCACATAACAACAGGTTAACGCCGTTGATCAGGGCGACCACCGGAGACGGCCGGGCGGCCGCACGGTGCCGGGGCGCGCCTCAGTGGCTCCCGAAATGTCCGATCGATCCCGGATGGTCCTCTCTGTTACGGGGCACTCAGCAGGCAGAAGCAGCGATCCCGGCAGTGACGAGGAGTAGTCATGGCTGAGCAGAAGTCGTCCTCGGCCCTCACCGCGCCCCTGCGGAACGCGGCCTCGGCGGTGCGGAAGGTACCCGGCGCCGGAGCCGTGACCAAGGCCGCGGAGGGAACGTTGGACAAGATCGGTGCGGTGTCGCCGCGAGGCCGCCGGATGGCCGTGTACGCGGGAGCCGGGGTGCTCGGGGTGGCCGGGGTCGTGGAGTGGCCGGTCGCGCTGACCGGCGCCGCGGTGGCCTGGCTGACCCAGCCGCGGCCGGGGCAGAGCGGTGAGAGCACGGCCATGAAGGCGACGACCCCGGGGACGACGGAAGGCTCGGGCCACGGCGCCTACGTGGCGATGGGCGACGCCGCGACGGAGCCCGGGCCGGGCGCGGGCGTGGCGGGTCCGGGCCCGCTGCGCGGGGACGAGATGCCGGACGGACCGGCGGCGGCGTCGGCCGGGCCCGCCACCACCGCGGCCGCGGCTGCCGCACTCGGACCGGACGTACCGGTCGCGACACCCCACGACCAGCCCGCGCCCGCCGACCTCGACAGGCCCACCGGACAGCACCGGTCCACCGACCTCGGCACACCCGCCGGACAGGACACGACGGCTGGACCGAGCACACCCGCCGGACAGGACACGGCGGCTGGTCTCGGCGGGTCCGCCGAACAGGACACGGCGGCCGAGCCGGGCGCGACCGCCGAACCGTTCGACCCCGATCCCTACGAGGACACGCTCGCCCCGCCCGCCGGATCGACCGCACCGGCCCCGGCCGACGAGGACGACGCCCCACTCGGGGCCGCGCCGCCCGCCGACCCGACCGCGCCGCCCGCCGGCTGATGCGGGCCGGGGGTGCGTGATGGCGTTCGGACTGCCGAGAGTGCCGTCCCTGGCCACGCGGGCGGTGTCCGCGGCGCCCGGACTGCTGGCCAGGGCGGCCGCGCCGGGAATCGGCGCGGCCGCCGGAGCCGCCGCCGGAACCGCGCGGGCCGGTGTCCGGAGCCTGGACACGGCCGTCCGCATGACGCGTGCGGCCCGCAACGCGCTGCTCGGGGCCGAACGGCAGTGGCGCTCCGGCGCCCGGGCGCACCTGGCGCTGCGGGCGGCGGATCCGGCGCGGGCCGACAGGGCCGGGGTGCGCCGGCTCGCCGCGCAGGTCGCCGCCGAGCTGGCCGAGCATCCGGACGTGCTCTTCGCCTACTGGGACGAGGGGCTCGGGCGGCTGGTGGTGGCCGCGACCGAGGAGGCGGTCACCGACGAGGTGCTGGAGTACGCGAGCGATCTCGCCGTCCGCTCCGGTCTCGTGGCGGACGACGGCGGCCCCGAGGACATCACGCACCCGGCGGACCGGCAGGGCATCCGTGCGGCCCTGGCGACCCTCGCGGCCGACCTGGTCGGCACCGGCGTGGGCGTCGCCGCGTACACGCTGCGGCTGCCGCCGTCGCCGCGGGTGGTGACCGCGCTGGTGACCGTCCTGCGGGAGAACCCCCGCTTCCGCGGCCTGCTCCGCGCCCACCTGGGTGCCGACGCCATGGACCTGCTGCTGACGTGCGCGAACGCGGCGGCCCACGGAGCCGGGCAGACCCCCGCGGCGCTGCTGCTCGACGGAGCCCTGCGCGGCTGCCGGCTCGCCGACACGATGGCACGGGCGGCCGCCTTCGAGCTGTTCCACGACGAACTGTGCACCCCGGACCGGCCGAGCACCGGAGACGACGGCCGCCCGCGCCCGCCCCTGCGCACGCCCCCGTCCGCGGACTACGCCAACCACGCGTTCGCCGGCAGCGTCCTGGGCGCGGCCGCCACCCTGCTGGTCAAACACGACGTCACCGAGGCGGCGGAGGCGGTCCTCGCGGCCTCGCCGAAGGCCGCCCGGTACGGGCCGACCGCCTTCGAGGCGGTTCTCAGTGCCGTACTGGCCCGTTCGGGACTGCTCGTCCGCGACCCCGAGCGGCTGCGGGAGCTGGAACTCGTCGGCACCCTCGTGCTGCATCCGAGCGCGGTCCGGGGCGCGGACGGGGAGGCCGATCCCTGGACGGAGCCGGTGCTGGACGCGGCCAGGCGCGCCGGGCTGCGGGTCGTCCTGGTGGACGACCCGGCGCTGGAGGACTTCACCGGCCTCGCCGACCAGGTGGTGGACGCCCGACGGCCGCTGGACGACGTGGTGTGCTCCCTGCCCGAGGACTCGGGCGCGGTGATCACGGTGGCCCGGCTGTGGTCGGAGCGGGACCACGGGCTGCTGGCCGGGCTGCTCGCCGGGGACATCGCGGTCGCGCTCGCCGACGCCGGCAGCACGGTCGTCTGGGGTGCCGACGCCCTCGCCCTGCACGGACTGCCCGACGTGTGGCGGCTGTTGATCGCGGTGCCGGCCGCGCGCCGGGTGGGCCGGCGTTCGCAGATCCTGGCCCGGTCGGGGGCCGCGCTGTCCGGGCTGCTGGTGGCCGTCGGCGAGTCGAGGAGCGGGCGCGGCCGACTGGCCGCGCTGCCCGGGATGCGGCACGCGCCGGTGGACGGTGCCGCCGCGACGGCCCTGCTGTCGGGGACCTGGGAGGCGCTGCGGGTGGCACGGGCCGACACGCCGCACCCCAGGGCCCGGGTGCACTGGCACGAACTGGGCCCGCGGGAAACCCTGGAGCGCCTGGAGCACGAACGGGAGCCGGTGCCGCCCGAGGAGCGGCAGCGGGCCGCGGAGCCGTCCCGCAACCCGCTGCTCACCCCGGTGCGGTGGACGCGCCGGCTGGCCGGTGCCGTGCGCAGCGAGCTGGACGACCCGCTGACCCCGGTGCTGGCGGTCGGCTCGGCCGCATCCGCGATCGTCGGCTCGGTGGTGGACGCCCTGCTGGTGGTCGGCGCGCTCGACCTGAACGCGCTGATCGGCGGCATCCAGCGGCTGCGGGCCGAACGGGCCGTGTCCGGGCTGCTCGCCGAGCAGCAGCGGCAGGCGCGGGTGGCGGACTCCCCCGACGAACCGGTCACCCACACCGTCGACGCGGCGCGTCTGGTGCCGGGCGACGTGATCGACCTGCACACCGACGACGTGGTGCCGGCCGACGCGCGGGTGCTGTCGGAGGACGGCCTGGAGGTCGACGAGTCCGCGCTGACCGGGGAGTCGGTGCCGACGGAGAAGCACACCGCGGCGACCCCGCACGTGCCGGTGGCGGACCGGCACTCCATGGTCTTCGAGGGCACCACGGTGGCCGCGGGGCAGGCGCGCGCGGTGGTCGTGGACACGGGCGAGCGCACCGAGTCCGCGCGCGCCGTCCACCTGGCCGCGCGTACGCCACCGGCCGCCGGAGTGCAGGCCCGGCTGCACGAACTCACCGCGCAGGCACTGCCGTTGACGCTGGGCGGCGGCGCCGCGGTCACCGGTCTCGCACTGCTGCGGGGCAGCCCGATCAGGGCGGCGGTCAGCGGCGGGGTCGCCGTGGCCGTGGCCGCCGTGCCCGAGGGGCTGCCGCTGGTGGCGACGGTCGCCCAGCTGGCCGCCGCCCGGCGGCTGAGCCGGGACGGGGTGCTGGTCCGGGCACCCCGCGCGCTGGAGGCGCTGGGCCGGATGGACACCGTCTGCTTCGACAAGACCGGCACGCTCACCGAGAACACGCTGCGCCTGGCGCGGGTGACCGACGGCGAGGGCCACGGCCACCCGGTGGGCGACGAACAAGCGGCCGGCACCCTGCGGGTGGCGGCCCGGGCCTGCCCCCAGGTCGGCAACGGCGACAAGCCGCCGGACCACGTCACCGACGCGGCGGTCCTGGAGGCGGCCGAACCCGAGCCCGACTGGGTCCAGGTGGAGGGACTCCCGTTCGAGGCGGCCCGCGGGTACGCGGCCGCCGTCGGCCGGTCCGGCGACGGACCGCCGCTGCTGGTGGTGAAGGGAGCACCGGAGACCGTCCTGCCGGCCTGCTCCGGCCTCCATGAGGCCGCCTCGGCGACGGCGCAGTCGCTGGCCGCGGAGGGCCTGCGGGTCCTCGCCGTCGCCCAACGCCGGCTCGACGACGCCGAGGACGTCTCGGGCGTTCTCGAACCGCCTTTGGAGCGGCTTGAGTTCGTCGGTCTGCTCGCCCTCGCGGACACCCCGCGCGAGACCTCCACCGCCCTGGTGCGCGGTCTGCGGGAGGAGGGCGTACGACCGGTGATGCTCACCGGCGACCATCCGGGGACGGCCCGGACGATCGCCGCCGAACTGGGCTGGCCCGCGGACACCGTCGTGGTGACCGGCGACGACCTCGCGGCCGCCGACCGCTCGGGCAGGGCCCGTGTGCTGCGCGACGCCGGTGTGGTGGCGCGTGTCGCGCCGGAGCAGAAGCTCCAGGTCATCGAGGCGCTGCGGGACGCGGGCCGGGTGGTCGGCATGGTCGGGGACGGCGCCAACGACGCGGCGGCGATCCGTGCCGCAGATGTCGGCGTGGGCATCAGCACCCGGGGTTCGGCCGCCGCCCGCAACGCCGCCGACCTCGTCCTGACCGACGACGACCTGACGGTGCTGATCGACGCGGTGCGGGAGGGCCGGTCGCTGTGGCACGGGGTCGCGGACGCCGTCGCCATCCTCATCGGCGGCAACGCGGGCGAGGTCGGTTTCGGTGTGCTCGGCACCCTGCTGGCCGGCCGGGCTCCGCTGTCCACCCGGCAGATGCTGCTCGTCAACCTCCTCACGGACCTGTTCCCGGCGATGGCGGTGGCCGTCACCCCGAAGGAGCCGGACGAGCGGGAGGACCCCGGTTCGCCGTCGGCCGCGCTCGGAGCGCCGCTGCTGCGGCAGATCCGGCACCGTGCGCTGACGACCAGTGTGGGCGCGCTCCTGGCCTGGCTCGCCGGCCGGGCCACACCGGGAACGGCCCGCCGTTCCAGCACGATGGCGCTGGCCGCGGTGGTCGGCACCCAGCTCCTGGGGACCCTGCTGGACCGCCGTGACAGCCCGCTGGTGCGGTTCACCGCGCTCGGCTCGGCGGCGGTGCTGATCGCGCTCGTCGAGACGCCGGCGGTCAGCCACTTCTTCGGCTGCACCCCGCTGGGCCCGGTGGCCCTGACCGCGGTGGCCGCGTCGATCGCGCTGGCGGTCTGGAGTCAGCGCGCCCTGCCGTTCCTGGAGCGGAAGGTCACGGATCTGCTGCCCGCCACGTGAGCGCCCGCCCCGTGAGCGTGCCGTGCCGCGGGCCCGGCGCGGACCAACGACCGCCGCTGGACGGCCGGATGGCGAAGGGTGAGACTGAGGGGATTCCGACGCCCCCGCCGCCAGGACGGTGACCATGGACGAGACGACAGCTCCGCCGCGTGTGGAGCTCACCGCGCAGGCCGCCGATCTGGTGCGCCGACTGCACGCCGAGCACGGTCCGCTGATGTTCCACCAGTCCGGCGGCTGCTGCGACGGCAGCGCGCCCATGTGCTACCCGGACGGCGAGTTCCGCACCGGCGGCTCGGACGTGCTGCTGGCCGAACTCGCGGTGGACGGCGTCGCGGAGCCGGTCACCTTCTGGATGTCCCGCAGCCAGTACGAGGTGTGGAGCCACACCCGCCTGATCGTGGACGTGGTCCCCGGACGCGGTAGCGGATTCTCGCTGGAGGCGCCCGAGGGGGTGCGTTTTCTCACCCGTTCTCGCGTAGTCGACGTCTAGGGGCCTCGTAGGTCACCCGCGTCTGCTGCACTTCCCTGTGTCCTGTGGAACTTGACGAGACATCAGGGGGTGCGGTGACGCTTCGTCGGAGACGACCGGCAGCGACGGCCCGAACTCTGTTCACGATTCTCACCACGTCCGGCGTGCTGGCCGGTGCGGCCCTCACGGGGGCGGCACCGGCCGGCGCCGTGCCGGGGGCCGGCCGGATCCCGTCCGGGATCACCTACCGGCAGTTCGACGTCCCGGCGGCCAGGGGCACGGTCCATGCCCACGTGCTGACCGTCGACCTGACCGACCCGCACGTCCGGGTGGACCTGCTCACCCCGGGCGCGGTGGCCGCCCGTGCGCGGGTGTCCGCGATGGCCGACGCGGCCGGTGCCGTCGCGGGCGTGAACGGCGACTTCTTCGACATCACCGAGACCCAGCACCCGGGCGTCGAGTCGACCGGGGCGAGCGTCGGCCCGGCGATCGCACAGGGCAGGGTGCTCAAGTCCGCGGTGCCCACGGCGCAGCGGTTCGGTCCCTCGCTGCCGCCGGGCACCACCACCACCGACGTCTTCGGCGTGGGCGTGGACCGCCGGGCCCGGCTCGGCCGGCTGGTGTTCACCGGCACGGTACGCACCCCCGCCGGGAGCCTCCCGCTGCGCGGGCTCAACCAGTACGCGCTGGCGCAGGGCAGCGTGGGCGCCTACACCGCCGCCTGGGGCTCGGCCTCCCGCAGACGCGCCACCTGCGGTTCGGACACCGACCGGGCGGCCGGGTGCAGCGCGGACACCTTCGAGGTCCGGGTCCGCGACGGCAGGGTGGTCGGCACCTCCCGGACTCCGGGCAGCGGCCCGATCGCGGCGGGGACGACCGTCCTGCTGGGCCGGGAGGCGGGCGCGGACCGGCTGCGCCGGCTCTTCCGGGGCGAACCGGTGACGGTCCGCGGGCACTGGGTGGCGTCCGGCGCCAGGGCCCCCTACCGCTTCGCGGTCGGCGGCTACCCGGTGCTGCGCGACGGCGAGCCGCTGCCCGGTCTGGACGGCAACGTCTCGGCCGTGCGTACGGCGGTGGGATACGCGAGCGGCGGACGCCGGCTCCTGATGCTCGCACTCGACGGCGCGACCGCCTACCGCAAGGGCATGACGATCGCGGAAGTCGCCTCGGAGATGCGGGCGTTGGGCGCGACCGACGCGTTCAGCCTGGACGGCGGCGGCTCCACGACCATGGTGGCCAGGACGGCGGGGGCGAAGACGGTGCGCGTGCTCAACCACCCGACCGACAGCCCGGAACGCGCCGTGGCGAACGGCATCGGGGTGTTCTGGAAACCCTGACCGGTGGTGGGCCGACGGCGGGCCGTCGGCTCACGGCCGCAGGCTGCTGACCAGGTCGGCGGTCGCGGTGAGTCCGGTGCTGATGGTGGGCGCCATGCTGGTACTGGCCAGGAAGAAGCCGAGCACCATGCAGACCAGGGCGTGCGAGATCTTCAGCCCGCCCTGGCGCATGAAGAGCACGGCCACGAACAGGAGCAGCAGCACCACAGAGATGGAAACGGCCATCGCGAACCTCCTCCGCCACGCCCTGTTCGGGGCGTTCGGCCGCAAGTGTGGCGTAGCGGAGGGTCGGCCCGCGCAGCTGACACGTCCCCCGTTCGGGTGGTGTCACCGGTGGGACGGCCGCTGCGTCACGGCGCCTGGAGATCGACGAGTCCGGCGAGCGTCTCGCGGTGCGCCCCCGCCGTCCCGAAGGCGATCGAATCCGCCTTGGCCCGCTTCAGGTACAGATGGACCGGATGCTCCCAGGTCATGCCGATCCCCGCGTGCAGCTGCAACGCCTCCTCGGCCGCGCGCACGGCGACCGGCCCCGCGTACGCCTGGGCGACGGCCACCAGGACATCCGTGTCCTCGCCTGAGGCCAGCGCGTCGGCGGCGCCCCGCGCGGCGGCGCGGAGGTTGACGACCTCCAGCCACAGCTGCGCGAGCCGGTGCTTGAGCGCCTGGAACCCGCCCACCGGCCGGTTGAACTGCTTGCGTTCCTTCAGGTAGCGGACGGTCTCCGTCAGCGCCCACTCGGCGACCCCGAACTGCTCCGAGGCCAGCAGCCCGGCCCCGGCCCGCAGCGCACGCCGTACGGCCGGTTCCGCGTCCCCCAGGCGACGCCCCGCGGCCCCGTCGAGCGTGACCGTGGCCGGCGGCCGGGTGAGGTCGAGGGCCGGCCGCGGGGTGACGGTCACCGCCGCCGCCTCGACCGCGTACAGGCCGCCGTCGTCCCCGGGCACCAGCAGCACGTCCGCGGCGAGCGCGTCCGCGATCCCGGTCAGTTCGCCGCGCAGCAGCCCGTTCTCGACCCGTACGGCGTCGAACGCGGCGCCTGGCGCCACGTGCAGCCCCACGGCCAGCGCCCCGATCGTCCGCCCGGACGCGAGCCGCCCCAGCAGCTCCGCGTCCCCGCAGGCCAGCAGCGCCTCGGTCGCCACCACGGCACTGGTCAGATACGGCACGGGCGCCACCGCCCGCCCCAGCTCCTCCAGGACGACGGCGGCTTCCCGGTGCGAGGCGCCCTGGCCGCCCAGCTCCTCCGGCACCAGCAGACCGGCCAGGCCCATGCCGTCGGCCAGCGCCTTCCAGGCCGCCAGGTCGTGCGGGGCGTCCGACTCGGTGCGGGCGATGACGCCGGGGGCGTCACAGTGGTCGGTGAGCAGGTCCCGCACGGCGGAACGCAGCGCCTCTTCCTCCTCCGAGTACAGCAGGTCGGGCTGTGTGCTCATCGGGCCAGGTCCTTCCATGCGACGTCCTTGTCGGTGCGCGGCTCAGCGGGCAGGCCCAGGACGCGCTCGGCGACGATGTTCAGCAGGACCTCGCTGGTCCCGCCCTCGATGCTGTTGCCCTTGGCGCGGAGGTAGCGGTAGCCGGCGTCACGGCCGGTGAAGTCGACCAGTTCGGGCCGGCGCATGGTCCAGTCGTCGTACAACAGGCCTTCCGCGCCGCGCAGTTCCACCTCCAGGCCGCTGATCTCCTGGTTGAGGCGGGCGAAGGCGAGCTTCATTCCGGCGCCCTCGGGGCCGGGCTGGCCGGCGACGAGCTGCTGCCGCAGGCGTTCGGCGGTGAGCCGGGCGACCTCGGACTCGACCCACAGCTTCAGCAGCCGCTGGTGCAGGTCGTGGGTGCGCAGCTCGGGGCGTTCGCGCCAGGTCCTCGCGACCGGGCCGATCATGCCGCCCTCGCGGGGCAGCCGCATGCCGCCGATGGCGACGCGCTCGTTGTTCAGCGTGGTCTGGGCGACCCGCCAGCCGTCGCCGACCTCACCGAGGCGGTGGGCGTCGGGGATGCGGACGTCGGTCAGGAAGACCTCGTTGAACTCGGCCTCGCCGGTGATCTGGCGCAGCGGGCGCACGTCCACGCCGGGGTCGGTCATGTCGCAGACGAAGTAGGTGATGCCCGCGTGCTTGGGCACGTCGGGGTCGGTGCGCGCGATGAGGATGGCCCAGCGGGCGTTGTGCGCGGTCGAGGTCCACACCTTCTGGCCGTTGACCACCCACGCGTCACCCTCGCGCACGGCCCGGGTGCCGAGCGCGGCGAGGTCGGACCCGGCGCCCGGCTCGCTGAAGAGCTGGCACCAGACCTCCTCGCCGGTCCACAGCGGCCGCAGGAAGCGCTGCTTCTGCTCCTGGGTGCCGTACTTGAGGATGGTCGGCGCGGCCATGCCGAGGCCGATGCCGTTGCGCCGGGGGTCGTTGTCGGGGGCGCCGGCGGCTTCCAGCTCGGCGTCCACGACGGCCTGGAGGGAGCGCGGAGCCCCGAGCCCGCCGAGCCCTTCCGGGAAGTGCACCCAGGCGAGTCCCGCGTCGAAGCGGGCCCTGAGGAAATCGAGCCTGTCCGTCGTGGCGGGCGGGTGGACGGCCAGCAACTCGGCTGTGCGGCGCTTCAGTTCGGCGGCGTCGGTCATGCCGTGGCTCCCTTCGGCACGACGGCGACCCGGCCGGTGGTGACTCCGTCGCCGACCCGCTGCACGGCCGCCGCGGCCTCGGTCAGCGGTACCCGCTCGCTGACCAGCGGCTTGATGGCGCCGCTCGCGGCCAGTCGGGTGAGCTGCTCGTGGCAGTGCGCGATCAGCTCGGGGTTCTTGGTGGCGTACAGGCCCCAGTGCAGGCCGAGGATCGAGTAGTTCTTCACCAGGGCGTGGTTGAGCGCCGGGCTGGGGATGGTGCCGCTCGCGAAGCCGACGACCACGATCCGTCCCTCGAAGGCGACGACCTTGGCGGACTGGGTGTAGGCCGCACCGCCGACCGGGTCGAAGACCACGTCGGCGCCCCGGCCGCCGGTGGCCTCCTTCACGGCGGCGACGACGTCCTCGGAACGCCGGTCGATCACGGCGTCACAGCCCAGTTCGCGCGCCACGGCCGCCTTGTCGGCGCCGCCGACGACACCGATGACCGTCGCCCCGGCCGCCTTGCCGAGCTGCACGGCCGCGCTGCCGACCCCGCCCGCGGCGGCGTGCACGAGGAGAGTCTCGCCGGCCTGGAGCGCAGCCCGGCGGTGCAGGGCGAACCAGCCCGTCTGGTAGCCGATGTGCAGCGCGGCGGTCTCGGCGTCGTCCAGCGCCTCCGGCGCGGGCAGCAGGGCGGCGGCGGCCGCGACCGCGTACTCGGCGAAACCGCCGTGGGGCAGCGCGGGGTTGGCGATCACCCGGCGTCCGTCCTCGGTCTCACCGCAGATCTCCACACCGGGGGTGAACGGCAGCGGCGGGCGCACCTGGTACTGGCCCCGGCACATCAGCACGTCCGGGAAGTTGAT
This sequence comes from Streptomyces sp. NPDC021562, assembly GCF_040640875.1. Taxonomy (NCBI): domain Bacteria; kingdom Bacillati; phylum Actinomycetota; class Actinomycetes; order Kitasatosporales; family Streptomycetaceae; genus Streptomyces; species Streptomyces sp. NPDC021562. The sequence continues at coordinate 41,239 of NZ_JBFACN010000009.1, read as the reverse complement.
GTTGGCGGCGCGCACCTTCAGCAGGACCTGGCCGTCGCCGGGCGTGGGCCGCTCCACCTCCTGGAGCCGCATCACCTCGCTCGGTTCACCGTTCTCGTGCACTTGCCATGCCTGCATGCGGTGCCTCCAGGGACTGCTTCGTCGGGGTCCACCGCATACTAAGCGGTCGCTTGCCGCCGGGGGAACAGGGTCCTGGGAAACAGCCTCAGCTCTTGGGGCGCGCCCGGACGTGCATCCGCTCCCCCTGCGGCCCGAAGAGGCTGAGGAACTCCACCGGCCCCTCCCCCGTCGACCCGAACCAGTGCGGCACCCGGGTGTCGAACTCCGCCGCCTCGCCCGCCCCGAGGACGACGTCGTGCTCGCCGAGCACCAGCCGCAGCCTCCCCGCCAGCACGTAGAGCCACTCGTAGCCCTCGTGGCTGCGCGGGTCGGGTTCGGGGGTCCGTTTCGGTTCGACCACCTTGAAGGCCTGGAGGCCGCCCGGCTGCCGGGTCAGCGGATAGAAGGTGCGGCCGTGCCGCTCCATCGGTCTCGCCCGCACCCGGGGGTCGCCGACCGGCGGGGCGCCGACCAGTTCGTCCAGGGGCACCTGGTGGGCCTGCGCGATCGGCAGCAACAGCTCCAGGCTGGGCCGGCGCAGCCCGGACTCCAGCCGGGAGAGGGTGCTGACCGAGATGCCGGTGGTCTCGGCCAGCGCGGCGAGGGTCACCTCACGCTCCTTGCGGAGCCGGCGCAGGCGTGGCCCCACGCCCGCGAGAACGTCGTCGGTGGTCATGGCAGGCATTGCAGTTTCGGCAACGTGGTTTGTCAATTCCGCAGCGGCGCGCCGTGCGCGGCCGGCCCACCGGGGTTACGGTCGCCGAAGCGCACCCGGCCACCCGCCAGGGCGACCGGAACCGCGCCGGAGAACCGGTCCCGGGGCGTCCCGGGCGGTGCCGACGAGCGGGGGCCGAGGAGGCGGCGTGGACGGTCGAGAACGGCAGGGGGCACCCGCGGTGCCCGGCTCCGGAACCGCCCGCAGGCGGTTCCTCGGTCTGTGCGCGGGCGTCGGTCTGGGGACGGCGGCCGCCTGCGAGCGGACCGCCCCGGCCCGGCCGCCCGCCGTGCCGGACGCCCGGCTGCCCGAGGCGGAGCGCGAGCGACCGGGGACCGCCGACTGGCGCATCGGGTCCCTCGGCGCGCCCGACGCGATCGCCGGCTACGCCGACCGGGTGAGCGTGACACCGGGCGAACCGTTCGGCCTGTCCGTGTCGACGACGGCCGCCGCGTTCCGGATCTCGGCGCTGCGGGCCGGCTGGTACGGCGGGAAGCGGGCCCGGCGGGTCTGGTACTCGCCCCGCATCCCGGGCCGCGCCCAGCCGGCCCCCGGCATCCTCGCCGCCACCCGCACCGTGCGCGCCGGCTGGCCGCGCACGCTCACCGTGGACACCACCGGCTGGCCGGAGGGGGCGTACCTGCTGCGCCTGGAGGCCGAGAGCGGCCACCAGCGGTACGTGCCGCTGATCGTCCGCTCCACGCGCGGCGCCGGCCGTACCGTCCTGCTGCACGCCCCGGCCACCTGGCAGGCGTACAACAGGTGGGGCGGGCTCAGCCTCTACGCCGGGGCCGACGGCGGTTACGCGGGCCGCTCGCTGGCCGTCACCTTCGACCGGCCCTACGACCTGAGCGGCGCGGAGAAGTTCCTGGTGTACGAGTGGGCCGCGGTCGTGCTGGCCGAACGCCTGGGCATACCCCTCGCCTACACCACCGGGACGGACGTGCACGCCGACCCGGGCGTGCTGGCCGGGGCCGCCGCCGTCGTCTGCCTCGGCCACGACGAGTACTGGACGCCGGAGCAGCGCCGTCATGTCACGGCCGCCCGGGACGCGGGCACCAACATCGCCTTCCTCGGCGCGAACACCTGCTTCCGCCGGATCCGGCTGGAGGCCTCGGACGCCGGCCCCGGCCGTACCGTCGTCTGCTACAAGTCCTCGTACACCGCCGACCCCTGTTTCCCGGCCCGCCCCGCCCTGGTCACCACCGACTTCCGCGCCGCTCCGGGCGCCGACCCGGAGTCCTCCCTCACCGGAGTGCTCTACGAGGGCTACCCGGTGGACGCCCCCTACGTCGTCACGGCACCGGACCACTGGCTGTACGAGGGCACCGCGGTCCGCGCCGGCCAGGGCTTCGGCCATCTGGTGGGCGTCGAGTACGACCGGGTCCCGGCCGGTACGACCGCCCCGGGCCCGCTGGAGATCACGGCCCACTCCCCGCTGGTGTGCAACGGCCGGAGCAGCCACAGCGACTCGGCGTACTACACCGTGTCCGGCGGAGCCGGGGTCTTCGCGTCCGGCACCATGCGCTGGGTGGAGGCGCTGATGGCGGCCTCCGGCGACGGCGCCGGGCACCACGGCATGGACGCGGCCACCCGCGTCTTCGTCACCCGCACCACGGAGAACCTGCTGCGTGCCTTCGCCGAGGGCCCGGCGGCCCGCCACCGGCCGGCGCCGCGCCCCAACACCCGGCAGGTGTACGCGACCGCCCCGGCCTGACGCCGGGCACCGGCACCGGGTGTCGACGGGCCGTATCCGGAGCACTATGGCTGCATGCTGCTGACCCGGCTCGCCGAAGTGTCCCGGGAGGTGGCCGCCACCGCGGCCCGGTCCCGCAAGACCGCCCTGCTCGCCGAGCTCTTCCGGGAGACGGCCCCCGACGACGTACCGGTCGTCATCCCCTATCTGGCCGGGCGGCTCCCGCAGGGCCGCCTCGGCGTCGGCTGGAAGGTGCTGAGCCGGCCCGTCGAGCCCGCCGCCGAACCGACCCTCACGGTCCGCGAGGCCGATGCCCGGCTGAGCGAGCTAGGCAAGGTCTCAGGAGCCGGTTCGCAGGCCGAACGGGTCAGGCTCGTGGGCGCGTTGATGGGCGCGGCGACCGCCGACGAGCAGCGGTTCCTGCTCGGTCTGATCACCGGGGAGGTCCGGCAGGGCGCCCTGGACGCCCTCGCCGTCGAGGGACTGGCCCAGGCGACCGGCGCGGACGCGGCCGACGTACGGCGCGCGGTGATGCTCGCCGGGTCGCTCCAGGCGGTGGCCGAGGCGCTGCTCGCCGACGGTCCGCCGGCCCTCGCCCGGTTCCGGCTCACCGTGGGCCGCCCGGTCCATCCGATGCTGGCCCACACCGCCGCCTCGGTCGGCGAGGCGGTGCGGAAGCTGGGCGGCTGCGCGGTCGAGGAGAAGCTGGACGGCATCCGGGTCCAGGTCCACCGGGACGGGGACACGGTACGCGTCTTCACCCGCACGCTGGACGACATCACCGACCGGCTGCCCGAGGTCACCGGCGCGGCCAGGGAGCTGGCGGGCGACCGGTTCGTCCTGGACGGGGAGGTGATCTCCTTCGACGCGGCCGGGCGGCCGCGCTCGTTCCAGGAGACGGCGGGCCGGGTCGGTTCCCGCACGGACGTGGCGAGGGCGGCGCGCGAGGTCCCGGTGTCGCCCGTCTTCTTCGACGCGCTCCGGGTCGGCGACCACGACCTGCTGGACCTCCCCTTCGCCGAGCGCCACGCGGAGCTGGCCCGCCTCGTCCCCGAGCCGATGCGGGTGCGCCGGGCCCTGGTGGCCGGGGAGCAGGAGACGACGGCCGCCGAGGAGTTCCTCACCGCCACCCTCGACCGCGGCCACGAGGGGGTGGTCGTCAAGGCCCTGGACGCCCCGTACAGCGCGGGCCGCCGGGGCGCCGCCTGGCTGAAGGTCAAGCCGGTGCACACGCTCGACCTGGTCGTCCTGGCCGCGGAATGGGGCCACGGCCGGCGCACCGGCAGGCTCTCCAACCTCCACCTGGGCGCGCTCAACCCGGACGGCACCCTGGCCATGCTCGGCAAGACCTTCAAGGGCATGACCGACGCGATGCTCCAGTGGCAGACCGCCCGGCTGAAGGAACTGGAGGTCTCGGACGACGGCCGGGTGGTGACCGTACGCCCCGAACTCGTGGTCGAGATCGCCTACGACGGCCTGCAGCGGTCCACCCGCTACCCGGCCGGCGTCACCCTGCGGTTCGCGCGGGTCGTGCGCTATCGCGAGGACAAGCGGCCTCAGGAGGCCGATACGGTGGAGGCCCTGTTGGCCGCCCACCCGGAGGTACGGCGTTGACGGAGCCGAAGCGGAGCGCGGGTCTGCTGTTGTTCAGGCGCACGGGTGCGGGCGTCGAGGTGCTGCTCGGGCACATGGGCGGCCCGTACTACGCGAAGAAGGAAGCGGGCGCGTGGGGCGTTCCCAAGGGCGAGTACGAGCCCGGTGAACCGGCCTGGGAGGCGGCCCGGCGCGAGTTCCGGGAGGAGCTGGGCCTGGCGCCGCCGGACGGCGAGGCGATCGCCCTGGGCGAGGTCCGGCAGGCCAACGGCAAGATCGTCACGGCGTGGGCGGTCGAGGCGGACCTGGACCCGGCGACGATCGTCCCCGGCACCTTCACGATGGAGTGGCCGCCCCGCTCGGGCCGGGTCCAGGAGTTCCCGGAGCTGGACCGGGTGGCCTGGTTCGCCCCGGACCGCGCCCGCGAGGTGATCATTCCCGCCCAGGCCGCGTTTCTCGACCGGCTGGCGGAGCACTCGGGCTGAACAGGGGCCTACGCGTTGCGGTCGCCCGGGCCGCGCGGGAAGGTCGTAGCAAGCCCGCTCCCAGGGAGGTCAGCCATGCCCATCGCCACGGTCAACCCGGCGAACGGCGAGACGCTCGAAACGTTCGAGCCCATGGACGAGGACGAGCTCGAACGCCGGCTCGAACTCGCCGAGGCGACGTTCCGTACGTACCGCACGAGCAGCTTCGCCGAGCGCGCCCGGCTGCTGCACCGGGCCGCCGACCTGCTGGACGCGGACCAGGACGACATCGCGCGCACCATGACCACCGAGATGGGCAAGCCGCTGAAGCAGGCCCGCGCGGAGGCCGCGAAGTGCGCGAAGGCGATGCGCTGGTACGCGGACCACGCCGAGGAACTGCTGGCCGACGAGGAGCCGGCCGAGACGGACGTGAAGGAGTCGGGCGCGTCCCGGGTGCGGGTGCGCTACCGCCCGGTCGGGCCGGTGCTGGCCGTGATGCCGTGGAACTTCCCGCTCTGGCAGGTGGTCCGGTTCGCGGCGCCCGCGCTCATGGCGGGCAACGTGGGCCTGCTCAAGCACGCCTCCAACGTCCCGGGGACCGCGCTGTACCTGGAGGACCTGTTCCACCGGGCGGGCTTCACCGAGGGCTGCTTCCAGACCCTGCTGATCGGCTCCGGCGCGGTCGACGACATCCTGCGCGACGACCGGGTGAAGGCGGCGACCCTCACGGGCAGTGAGCCCGCGGGCCGGGCGGTGGCCGCCACCGCCGGGGAGATGATCAAGAAGACGGTGCTGGAACTGGGCGGCAGCGACCCCTTCGTGGTGATGCCGTCGGCCGACGTCGACCGGGCCGCGAGCGTCGCGGTGACCGCGCGGGTGCAGAACAACGGGCAGTCGTGCATCGCCGCGAAGCGGTTCATCGTCCACACGGACGTCTACGACGCGTTCGCCGAGAGGTTCGTGGCCGGCATGCGGGCGCTCACGGTCGGCGACCCCATGGACGAGGGGACGGACGTCGGCCCGCTCGCCAGCGAGCGGGGGCGCGCGGACCTGGAGGAACTCGTCGAGGACGCGAAGCGGTCGGGCGCCGAGGTGCTGTGCGGCGGGGAGCGGCCGGACGGGCCCGGCTGGTTCTACCCGCCGACCGTGCTCGCCGGGATCCACCGGGACATGCGGATCCACCGCGAGGAGGCGTTCGGGCCGGTGGCCACGCTGTACCGGGCCGGGGACCTGGACGAGGCGGTCCTCATCGCCAACGATTCACCCTTCGGACTGAGTTCGAACGTGTGGACGCGTGACGAGGCCGAAGTGGACCGGTTCGTGCGGGACCTGGAGGCGGGCGGTGTGTTCGTCAACGGCATGACCGCCTCCCACCCCGCGTTCCCCTTCGGGGGTGTGAAGCGGTCCGGATACGGCCGTGAGCTGTCCGGGCACGGAATCCGGGAGTTCTGCAACATCACCACCGTTTGGCAGGGTGCGTGACGGTCGCGCGGCTACGATCCCGAGTGTGAACCGCGAAGTGACCCTGCCTCTGATCGTCGACGACCGCGGTACCTTGCAGGTGGCCGCGGCCGACGTGAGTAAGTTGTTGCGGACGTTGGGGGCGCGGTGGCTGCGTCTTGTCGAGGCCGACGAAGGCGGGCTGGACGAGGACACGGTGGCCGCTCTGACCATCGAGCTCGCCAAGCTGGCCGACCGGATCGACGTGGCCTGCATCGCCCACAGCAGCGGACAGGGGGGGTAGTCGCGCGCGTCGCTGCGGCGACTGCCCTGACCTGGTCTTGTTCGGCCTTTCCGCGGCCCGGGCCGGACGGCACGTCCTGCTCCTCGGGGGTACCTCTGCGGTGATTCGACCCCGACACGGGGTCACCGGTTCGGAGTAGTCCGACGCGAGATCGTCGCCCTCTCGGGTGATCGTGAGGGGACCACCTCCTGAGGTGAACCACCTTCCAACCGGCGGGCCCAAACCCGCCGGAAGGCTGAAAGCAGGCACGGTTCATGGCGACTTTGTGCAAACCCTCAGTGTCGGTCCCGGAGTACGTGATCACGATGGAGGAGACGCTGGAACTGGCGCGCTCCCACCACGAGAACCACCCGCAGCTGCCGTTGGCGCTGAGACTGATCGAGAACACGGGCGTTCGCACCCGGCACATCGTGCAGCCGATCGAGGAAACCCTCAAGCACCCCGGATTCGAGGAGCGCAACAAGCTCTACGAGGCCGAGGCCAAGGCCCGGGTCCCCGCAGTCATCCAGCGTGCGCTCGACGACGCCGAACTCCTCACCACCGACATCGACGTGATCATCTACGTCTCGTGCACGGGCTTCATGATGCCGTCGCTCACGGCGTGGCTGATCAACGAGATGGACTTCGACTCCACCACCCGTCAGCTGCCCATCGCCCAGCTGGGCTGCGCGGCCGGCGGAGCGGCCATCAACCGGGCGCACGACTTCTGCTCGGCGTACCCGGACGCCAACGCGCTCATCGTGGCCTGCGAGTTCTGCTCGCTGTGCTACCAGCCCACCGACCTCGGCGTCGGCTCGCTGCTCTCCAACGGCCTGTTCGGTGACGGCATCGCCGCCGCCGTGGTCCGCGGCAAGGGCGGCACCGGCGTCGAGCTCGAACGCAACGGCTCGTACCTGATCCCGAAGACCGAGGAGTGGATCATGTACGACGTCCGGGCCACCGGGTTCCACTTCCTGCTGGACAAGCGGGTGCCCGCGACGATGGAGCCGCTCGCGCCGGCCCTCCAGGACCTGGCGGGGCTGCACGGCTGGAACGCCGCCGACCTGGACTTCTACATAGTCCACGCGGGCGGCCCCCGCATCCTCGACGACCTGAGCAAGTTCCTCGAGGTCGATCCGCACGCGTTCCGGTTCAGCCGGTCCACGCTCACCGAGTACGGCAACATCGCGAGCGCCGTCGTCCTGGACGCGCTGCGCCGGATGTTCGACGAGGGCGGCGCCGAGCACCGGGCGCGCGGCCTGCTCGCCGGGTTCGGTCCCGGCATCACCGCGGAGATGTCGCTGGGTCGCTGGCGGCGTTCGGACGAAGAGGCGGCCTGACCGAGATGACGCTCACCGAACCACTCGACCCGGCCGACGAGGCACCCGGCGCGGTGCCCCTGGACGCCGCCTGCCAGGTCCGGCACTGGGAGGTGCCGGACCTGGCGGGGGTGGACTTCGACCCCACCCTGGCCGAGCTGATGCGCGAGGGCCCGGTCACCCGGATCCGGCTGCCGAACGGCGAGGGCTGGGCGTGGCTGGTCACCCGGTACGACGACGTACGCATGGTGGCCAACGACCCCCGGTTCAGCCGCGAGGCGGTGATGAACCAGCCGGTCACCCGGCTCGCCCCGCACTTCATCCCGGACCGGGGCGCGGTCGGCTTCCTCGACCCGCCCGACCACACCCGGCTCCGCCGTACGGTGGCCCCCGCGCTCACCGGCAAGGGCGTGGAGCGGGTCCGGGAGAAGGCGCGCCGGATGCTGGACGAGATCGTCGACGAACTCGTCCAGGACGGGCCCCCGGCCGACCTCACGGCGACGGTCCTCAGCCCGTTCCCCATCGCGGTGATCTGCGAGGTGATGGGCGTACCGGCCGCCGACCGGCACAGCATGCACATCTGGACCCAGCTGATCCTGTCCTCCAGCCACGGCAAGGAGGTCAGCGAGAAGGCCAAGCGGGAGATGAGCGCCTACTTCGGCGATCTGATCGCGCTGCGCGAGGACAGCACGGGCGAGGACGTGACGTCGCTGCTCGGCGCCGCGGTGGGCCGCGGCGAGGTCACGCTGGAGGAGGCGGTCGGTCTCGCCGTCCTGCTCCAGATCGGCGGTGAGGCGGTCACCAACAACAGCGGGCAGATGTTCTACCTGCTGCTGACCCGTCCCGACCTCCTGGAGCGGCTGCGCACCGAGCCGGAGATCCGCCCCCGGGCGATCGACGAGCTCCTGCGCTACATCCCGCACCGCAGCGCGGTCGGGCTGTCCCGGATCGCCCTGCGGGACGTGGAGATCAAGGGCGTTCTGATCCGCGCGGGCGACCCGGTCTACGTCTCGTACCTGGCCGCCAACCGCGACCCGGACGTGTTCCCCGACCCGGAGACGATCGACTTCGCCCGCAGCCCCAACCCCCACCTCGCCTTCGGGGTCGGCCCGCACTACTGCCCCGGCGGCCGGCTCGGCCGGCTGGAGGAGGAGTTGCTGGTCGACGCCCTCCTCGACCGGCTGCCCGGACTGCGGCTCGCCGTGCCCCCGGAGCAGGTGCCCTTCCGCAAGGGCGCGTTGATCCGGGGACCCGAGGCCCTTCCGGTGACCTGGTGAGCGGCCCATGACGACCACCGAGGGACTTCTCGTACCGCCGGGTCACGGGCGTGTGGTCCAGACACCGGCCCAGCGTGTCACGTTCAAGGTGACGGGCGCGCACTCACGGATGGCCTCCACCTTCGAGGTGGAGGTCCCGCCGGGCTTCGACGTGGGCGCCCATGTGCACACCCGCAGCGAGGAGCTGTTCTACGTCCTCGAAGGCGAACTGGACGTCCTCGCCTTCGAGCCACGCATCCGCACCCCCGACAACTGGCAGCGCTGGGAGTCGAGTTCGGGTTCGAAGGTGGTGCGGGCGACCCCGGGCACGGTGATCGTCGTCCCCCCGGGCTGCCCGCACGCCTTCGCCAACCCGACGGACACCCCGGCGAAGATGTTCTTCCAGGCGTCCCCGCCACCGGACCACGAGCGCTACTTCGAGGAGCTGCTGGAGATCCTGGGCAGCGGCGGCCCACCCGATCACGAGGCGATCGAGGAACTCCGCAGCCGCTACGACATCGAGCAGCTCACACCTCTGAAGCACCGGTGAGGAGCCGCCCCAGGGGTGCGGCTGTCCGCGACGCACCCGCACCCCTGGGGCGCTACCGGATCGGCATCCCCGCCAGCGTCCGCGCGATCACCAGGCGCTGGATCTCACTCGTGCCCTCGAAGATCGTGTAGATGGCCGCGTCCCGGTGCATCCGCTCCACCGGATACTCCCGCGTGTACCCGTTGCCGCCGAGGATCTGGATCGCCTGCGCGGTGACCTTCTTGGCCGTCTCGCTGGCGAACAGCTTCGACATCGACCCCTCGGCCGCGGTGAACGGCTTCCCGCTGATCGCCATCCAGGACGCCCGCCACACCAGCAGCCGGGCCGCGTCGATGGAGGTACGCATGTCCGCGAGCTGGAAGGCCACGCCCTGGTTGTCGATGATCGGCCGCCCGAACTGTTCACGGGTCCTGGCGTAGTCGAGGGCGACTTCGTAGGCGGCACGTGCCGTGCCGACGGCCATCGCACCGACCGCGGGCCGGCTCGCCTCGAACGTGGCCATCGCCGCGTTCTTGACGCGCTCGCCGCCCGACCTCGCCCGCTCCCGGGCCCGGGCCAGCCGCTCGTCCAGCTTCTCCTTGCCGCCGAGCAGGCAGGAACCGGGCACCCGGACGCCGTCGAGGATGACCTCGGCGGTGTGCGAGGCGCGGATCCCGTGCTTCTTGAACTTCTGCCCCTGGGCGAGCCCGGGCGTTCCCGGCGGCACGATGAAGGACGCGTGGCCCTTGGAGCCGAGCTCCGGGTCGACGACCGCGACGACCACGTGGACGTTGGCGATGCCGCCGTTGGTGGCCCAGGTCTTCGTGCCGTTGAGCACCCACTCGTCCTTGGCCTCGTCGTAGACGGCCTTGGTGCGCATGGAGGCCACGTCGGAGCCGGCGTCCGGCTCGGAGGAGCAGAACGCGGCGACCTTGACGTCGTTCGGGTCGCCGTACATCTGGGGGATCCAGGTGCCGATCTGCTCCTCGGTGCCGTTGGCGAGGACGCCGACGGCGGCCAGACCCGTGCCCACGATGGACAGGGCGATGCCCGCGTCGCCCCAGAACAGCTCCTCCATGGCCATCGGTATGCCGAGGCCGGTGGGGTCGAAGTACTGCTGCGCGTAGAAGTCGAGGGAGTAGATGCCGACCTTCGCGGCCTCCTGGATGACCGGCCAGGGAGTCTCCTCACGCTCGTCCCATTCGGCGGCGGCGGGACGGATGACGTCGGCGGCGAAACGGTGCAGCCAGTCCCGGACCTCCTTCTGTTCGTCGTTGAGCTCCATGGTGAACTCGGCCATGACCCCTCCAGCGGCGGCGCATAATGTGTTACTAGCGGTAACCCAAGTCTGTTACTGGTCAGTAGGAAAAGTCAACTCCCGAGGTCACCTCGGCAGCCAGTTCGATACGGGGCGGCTGCCAGGTGTTAGTTTGCGCAGGCGTCAGCGAAACAGCACGGGGTGGGGAGAGCACATGGACACCACACAGCGGACCGAACAGCAGCGGTCCGCCGACCGCCGACGGCGTGAGCTGCTGGAGGCCGCCGACCGGGTGGTGCTGCGCGACGGCCCACAGGCTTCCATGAACGCGATCGCGGCGGAGGCCGGCATCACCAAACCGATCCTGTACCGGCACTTCGGCGACAAGAGCGGGCTCTACGCGGCGCTGGCCAAGCGGCACACCGACGCGCTGCTGAACTCGCTGCGCGCGGCGCTGGACGCGCCCGCGGACCGCCGTGAGCGGGTCGAGGCGACGCTGGACACCTACCTCGCGGCGATCGAGGCGCGGCCGCAGGTGTACCGGTTCCTGATGCACCCCGCCGAGGGCGGCACCGGGGCGGACCAGGGGTTCGACGTCGGCAAGCATTCGGCGCCGCTGTTGCGCAGGATGGGCGAGGAACTGGCGCAGGTCATCGAGGACCGGCTGGACCTCGGGCCGAACAGCCAGCAGCTGGCCCGGGTGTGGGGGCACGGGATCGTCGGGATGATGCACGCGGCCGGGGACTGGTGGCTGGGGGAACGGCCGTGTTCCCGTGACGAGTTGGTGAAGAGTCTGGCCGATCTGCTGTGGGGGCGGCTTGCCGCGGCGGGGGACAGAGTGGGGGGTCCTGGGTTCTGAGGGTCGTGTGTCGTCGGACGGCCGGTGGGGGCTGGTCGCGCAGTTCCTCGCGCCCCCTTCGGGGCGCGTCCGCTCACCGGTGCCAAGAGGATCTGGCCACCTGTCGCATCAGTCTGCGCCTGCGCCAGCCCCTGACGTGGTCGGCGTAGACGTGACCCTCCAGGTGGTCGGTCTCGTGCTGGAGGCACCTCGCGAAGAAGCCCGTGCCGTCGATCGTGACCGGGTCGCCCTGGGCGGTGAAGCCCTCGACCACCGCGTGGTCGTAGCGCTCCGTGCCCGCCTCCAGGCCCGGCAGGGACAGGCAGCCCTCCGGGCCACGCAGCGTGACGCCGTCCGTCGTGACCAGGCGCGGGTTCACCACGTGACCCAGGTGCCGGACGTCCTCGTCGTCGGGGCAGTCGTAGACGAACACCCGCAGCGGCTCCCCCACCTGGTTGGCCGCCAGGCCCACCCCCTCCGCCGCGTACATCGTCGCGAACAAGTCCTCCACCAGACGGGAGAGTTCGGGGCCGAAGTCGGTGACCTCCGCGCAACGGGCGTGCAGGACGGGGTCACCGAGCAGGACGAGGGGCCGGACCCGCCCGCGGGCGCCCGGAATGGAACCGTGTCGCATGGCCGCAAGGGTACGGTTCGAATCAGCCCCTGCCCGCCGCGCTGGCGAGGGCCGCAATTCGGGTGTGCGAACGGATCTCGATAGGCTTACCTCACACCACGTTGCCGGATGGCTGAGGCGCGGCGCGTACGCAAGGAGGATCGAGAACTGATGGCAGGCAACTCGGACCCGCTCACGCCGCGGGCCAAGCTGGCCGTGACCGCGGGCAAGGCGGTCGCGGCGGCATCGCGGGCAGCGGGGCGCGGCAGCGGATCCGTGATCGGGGGCCGGGTCGCGCTCAAACTCGACCCCGACCTTCTCGCCCGGCTCGCTCAGAACCTGGACGTGACGCTCGTCTCGGCGACGAACGGCAAGACGACGACCACCCGGCTCATCGCCGAGGCGCTGAAGGCCGCGGGGCCGGTCGTGTCCAACGCGCTCGGGGCCAACATGCCGGCCGGCATCACGTCGGCGCTCGCGGGCGGCTCGGAGTCCAAGTTCGGTGTCATCGAGGTCGACGAGAAGTACCTGGCCGGGGTGGCCCGGGACACCGACCCCAAGTGCATCGCCCTGCTCAACCTCTCCCGCGACCAGCTCGACCGCGCCGCCGAGACCCGGATGCTCGCCGAGAACTGGCGGGAGGGTCTGGCCGGGTCGAAGGCCGTCATCGTGGCGAACTGCGACGACCCGCTGGTGGTGTGGGCCGCGTCCTCCTCCCCCAACGTGGTCTGGGTCGCCGCCGGGCAGATGTGGAAGGACGACGCCTGGTCCTGCCCGTCCTGCGGTGGCGTGATGCAGCGGCCGGGCGACGACTGGTTCTGCGGCGAGTGCGGGTTCCGCCGGCCGACGCCGAGCTGGGTGCTGTCCGGGGACCACGTGCTCGACCCGCACGGGTCCGCCTGGCCCATCCACCTCCAGCTCCCGGGCCGCGCCAACAAGGCGAACGCCGCCTCCTCGGCCGCCGTGGCCGCCGTCTTCGGGGTGCCGCCGCAGGTCGCCCTGGAACGGATGTACCAGGTGCAGGCCGTCGCGGGACGGTACGACGTCGTGCAGTTCCAGGGACGGGACCTGCGGCTGCTCCTCGCCAAGAACCCGGCCGGCTGGCTGGAGACGTTCTCCCTGATCGACCCGCCGCCGACCCCGGTGATCCTCTCGGTGAACGCGCGCGGCGCGGACGGCACCGACACCTCGTGGCTGTGGGACGTGGACTACACGCGCCTCACCGGCCACCCGATCTTCGTGCTCGGTGACCGCAAGCTCGACCTCGCCGTCCGTCTGGAGGTCGCGGGCCAGCACTTCCAGGTCTGCGACTCCCTCGACCAGGCCGTGCAGATGTGCCCGCCGGGCCGTATCGAGGTCATCGCGAACTACACGGCGTTCCAGGACCTGCGCCGCCGCGTCGGCAACTGACTGACCCCCGAAGGAACGATCACCTCATGAGCGACAACCAACTGCGGCTGGTGTGGATCTACCCGGACCTGCTCAGCACCTACGGCGACCAGGGCAACGCCCTCGTGGTGGAGCGCCGGGCCCGGCAGCGCGGTCTCGACGTGGCCCGGCTGGACGTGCGCAGTGACCAGCCGATCCCGACCTCCGGCGACATCTACCTGATCGGCGGCGGCGAGGACCGGCCGCAGCGGCTCGCCGCGGAGCGGCTGCGCCGTGACGGGCACCTGTACCGGGCGGTGGAGAACGGCGCGATCGTGTTCTCCGTCTGCGCCGGCTACCAGATCCTCGGCCACGAGTTCATCAACGACCTGGGGCAGCGGGAGCCGGGACTCGGCCTGCTGGACGTGACGACCGTGCGCGGCACCGGCGAGCGGTGCGTCGGTGACGTCCTCGCGGACATCGACCCGCGCCTGGGGCTGCCCCAGCTGACCGGGTTCGAGAACCACCAGGGCGTCACCCAGCTCGGCCCCACCGCCCGCCCCTTCGCCCGGGTCCAGCTGGGCCGGGGCAACGGCACCGGGGACGGCACGGAGGGCGCGTACAACGAGACCGTCTTCGGTACGTACATGCACGGGCCCGTGCTCGCCCGCAACCCGCTCATCGCCGACCTGCTGCTGAAGTTGGCGCTCGACGTCAACGCGCTGCCGCCGATCGACGACCGGTGGTACGAGGCGCTCCGCACCGAGCGCATCGCGTCCGCCCAGCAGCCCGCCTGAGCTGGGTCGGAGAGGCCGGTTCCGGGCCCGCCTGACAGGGTGTCCGCTCACATGTGCGGGCACGTCCAGCAGGCGGACGCCCGGTGCGGAGGGACCCCCTCGCGCGGGTAGGGTGACGGCGATGACAGCCGGACAGCGTGGTCCGGTCTTCGGCCCACGTGGAGAAGGTTGTTTCGGGCTATGCGCATTGGTGTCCTCACGTCCGGCGGCGACTGCCCCGGCCTGAACGCCGTCATCCGGTCCGTCGTCCACCGTGCCGTCGCCGACCACGGCGACGAGGTCATCGGTTTCCGGGACGGCTGGAAGGGCCTCCTGGAATGCGACTACCTCAAGCTCGACCTCGACGCCGTGGCCGGCATCCTGGCCCGCGGCGGCACCATCCTCGGGTCCTCCCGGGTCCAGCCCTCGCACCTGCGGGACGGCGTGGAACGGGCCAGGGGCCACGTCGCCGAGCTCGGCCTCGACGCGATCATCCCGATCGGCGGTGAGGGCACGCTGAAGGCGGCCCGGCTGATGTCGGACGCCGGCCTGCCGATCGTCGGCGTCCCGAAGACCATCGACAACGACATCGCCGTCACCGACGTCACCTTCGGCTTCGACACGGCCGTGGGAGTCGCCACCGAGGCCCTCGACCGGCTGAAGACCACCGCCGAGTCCCACCAGCGGGTGCTCGTCGTGGAGGTCATGGGGCGGCACACCGGCTGGATCGCCCTGCACTCCGGCATGGCCGCCGGCGCCCACGCCATCGTCGTGCCCGAGCGGCCCTTCGACATCGAGGAGCTGGCCCGCCGGGTGGGTGAGCGGTTCGAGGCCGGGAAGCGGTTCGCCATCGTCGTCGCGGCGGAGGGGGCGAAGCCGAAGGCCGGCAGCATGGAGTTCGACGAGGGCGGCAAGGACATCTACGGGCACGAGCGGTTCGCCGGGATCGCCCGGCAGCTCTCGGTCGAGCTGGAGCAGCGGCTCGGCAAGGAGGCGCGGCCGGTGATCCTCGGGCACGTCCAGCGCGGTGGCACGCCCACGGCGTACGACCGGGTGCTGGCGACGCGGTTCGGGTGGCACGCGGTGGAGGCGGCGCACCGGGGCGAGTTCGGGAACATGACCGCGCTGCGGGGGACGGACATCGTGATGGTGCCGTTGGCCGAGGCGGTGGAGACCTTGAAGACGGTTCCCTCGGAGCGGTACGACGAGGCGGAGACCGTGCTGTAGGGGTTGCGGTCGTGTGTCGCGTGCGGGTGAGCTGTGGCTGGTCGCGCAGTTCCCCGCGCCCCTGAAGGGGCGCTTCATTGCCCCCGGTCGCATAGGCGCCCGGGGGCGGTTCTACTCTGGGGCCTGACAGAAACTGCACAACCCCCCACGAATCAGGAGCCGCCGGATGGATCACAGCGGGCACGGCATGACCATGGATCTGCCGCCGTTCACGCTGGGGCGGGGGCTGGAGTGGTCGGCCGATCCGTTCTTCCTCGTGGCCTGTGTCGCGGGGCTCGCGCTGTACGGGTGGGGTGTGGTGCGGCTGCGGCGGCGCGGGGACTCCTGGTCCGCGGGGCGCACCGCGTCGTTCGTGGTCGGTGTGCTGACCGTCGTGCTCGTGATGTGCACCCGGCTGAACGACTACGGGATGGTCATGTTCAGCGTGCACATGGTGCAGCACATGGTCATCAGCATGCTGTCCCCCATCCTGATCCTGCTGGGCGCCCCGGTGACGCTGGCGCTGCGGGCGCTGCCGGTGGCCGGGAGGGGGCGCAAGGGGCCTCGCGAGCTGCTGCTGGCCCTGCTGCACAGCCGGTACATGCGGATCATCACCCATCCCGCCTTCACCATCCCGCTGTTCATCGCCAGCCTGTACGCGCTCTACTTCAGCCCGCTGTTCGACTTCCTCATGGGGTCGAAGGCCGGGCACATCGCGATGATGGTGCACTTCCTCGCCGTCGGCGTCGTCTTCTTCTGGCCGATCATCGGTGTCGACCCGGGACCGCACCGGCCGGGGCACCTCATGCGGATGCTGGAGCTGTTCGCCGGCATGCCCTTCCACGCGTTCTTCGGCATCGCGTTGATGATGGCGTCCGAGCCGATGGTGGAGACGTTCCGGAACCCGCCCGCCTCGCTCGGCATCGACGCGCTCTCCGACCAGAACGCGGCCGGCGGGATCGCCTGGGCGTTCAGTGAGATCCCGTCCGTGCTGGTGCTGATCGCACTGCTGTTCCAGTGGTACGGCTCCGAGCAGCGCCAGGCACGGCGCACGGACCGGGCCGCCGACCGGGACGGCGACAAGGAGCTGGAGGCGTACAACGCCTATCTGGCTTCCCTCAACGCCCGCGAGGGCTGATCCGGGGCACCATGGAGGGGGCACCATGGGAAGGCACCATGGAGGGGGACGGACCACGAGGAGGGTGTCGCGATGCCCGGTTCTGCGAACGGTTCGAACGGTTCCACCAAGGCGATGGGGGTGCTGACCGTGGGCGGCCTGGTGGTGGTGACCGCCTACACGGTGGCGCTCGGCAGCAACGGCTGGCTGTGGTTCGGCTGGGTGGTGCTCGGGCTGCTCACGCTGGCGATGGTGATGACCCGGCAGAGCGGCTGACGGTCGGGCCGACCGGTCAGTCCGCGGTGAGGGGGGCGGCCCGGTGCACGCCGGGCTGGTACTTGGGCAGCCTGGCGGTGATCTTCATGCCCGCGCCGACGGCGGTCTCGATGACGAGGCCGTGGTCGTCGCCGTAGACCTGGCGGAGCCGGTCGTCGACGTTGGACAGGCCGATGCCGCCGGACGGACTGAGTTCGCCGGAGAGGATGCGGCGCAGCAGTACCGGGTCCATGCCCGCGCCGTCGTCCTCGATGACGACCAGTGCCTCGGCGCCCGCGTCCTGGGCGGTGATCTGGATGTGGCAGGTGCCGGTCTTGCCCTCGAGGCCGTGTTTGACTGCGTTCTCCACGAGCGGCTGGAGGCAGAGGAAGGGCAGGGTGACCGGGAGCACCTCGGGGGCGATCTGGAGGGTGACCGTGAGCCGGTCGCCGAAGCGGGCCCGGACCAGCGCCAGGTAGTGGTCGATGGCGTGCAGTTCGTCGGCGAGGGTGGTGAAGTCGCCGTGCCTGCGGAACGAGTAGCGGGTGAAGTCGGCGAACTCCAGGAGCAGCTCGCGGGCGCGTTCGGGGTCGGTGCGCACGAACGAGGCGATCACCGCGAGCGAGTTGAAGATGAAGTGCGGGGAGATCTGGGCGCGCAGGGCGCGGACCTCGGCCTCGATGAGCCGGGTGCGGGATCGGTCCAGGTCGGCGAGTTCCAGCTGGACGCTGACCCAGCGGGCGACCTCGCCGGCCGCGCGGACCAGGACCGCGGACTCGCGCGGCGCGCAGGCGACCAGGGTGCCGTGCACGCGGTCGTCGACGGTCAGCGGGGTGATCACGGCCCAGCGGACCGGGCAGTCGGGGGTCTGGCAGTGCAGCCGGAAGGCCTCGCCGCGGCCGGACTCCAGGGGGCCGGCGAGGCGTTCCAGGATCTCGGCGCGGTGGTGGCCGCCGACGCCGTCCCAGACCAGCAGGTTCTCGTGGTCGGTCAGGCACAGGGCGTCGGTGCCGAGCAGGGTGCGCAGCCGGCGGGCCGAGCGGCGGGCGGTCTCCTCGGTGAGGCCCGCGCGCAGCGGGGGCGCGGCGAGGGACGCGGTGTGCAGGGTCTCGAAGGTGGCGTGTTCGACGGGGGTGCCGAGGCCGCCGAGGCTCTCGGGGCGTGCGGTGCGGCGGCCCAGCCAGAAACCGGCGGCCAGCAGCGGGAGGACGGCCACGCACAGGCCCGCGAGGAAGCCGGTCACGCCTTGGCCTCCGCACGCAGTTCCTCGGGGAGGTGGAAGCGGGCCAGGATCGCCGCCGTCCCGGGGGGCACCCGGCTCGCGGTCGCCAGGGACACCAGGATCATGGTGAGGAAGCCCAGCGGCACCGACCAGAGGGCCGGCCAGGCGAGCAGGGCGTGCAGGTCGCCGGTGCCCGGGAAGTCGGCCATCGTCGCGGCCACCGCGCAGAACGCCGAGCCGCCGCCGACGAGCATCCCGGCGGCCGCGCCGGGCGGGGTCAGCCGCCGCCACCAGATGCCGAGCACCAGCAGCGGGCAGAAGGAGGACGCCGACACGGCGAAGGCGAGCCCCACGGCGTCGGCGACCGGCAGTCCGCCGACAAGGACGCCGGCGGCGAGCGGTACGGCCATCGCCAGCACGGTCCCGAGCCTGAAGTGCCGTACACCGCGGGACGGCAGGACGTCCTGGGTGAGGACGCCGGCGACCGCCATGGTCAGGCCGGAGGCGGTGGAGAGGAACGCGGCGAAGGCGCCGCCGGCCACCAGGGCGCCGAGCAGTTCGCCGCCGAGGCCGCCGACGACGCGGTCCGGCAGCAGCAGCACGGCGGCGTCCGCGTCGCCGGTGAGGGTCAGCTCGGGGGTGTAGAGGCGGCCGAGGGCGCCGTAGACGGGTGGCAGCAGGTAGAAGAGGCCGATCAGGGCGAGGACGGCGACCGTGGTCCGGCGGGCGGCGACGCCGTGCGGGCTGGTGTAGAAGCGGACGACGACGTGCGGCAGGCCCATGGTGCCGAGGAAGGTGGCGAGGATCAGCCCGTACGTGGCGTAGAGCGGGCGTTCCTCGCGGCTCTCGGCGAGCGAGGTGGACATGCCGCCGTTGGTGCCGCGCTCGGTGGCGGGGACCGGGGTGCCCCGGGCGAAGGTCAGGCGGGTGTGCGCGGCGATGCGGTGGCTGCCCTCGGGGAGGGTCAGCCTGGTGTCCCGGTACGGGCGTCCGTCGACGGTGCCGGTGACGGTGACCGTCAGGGGCCGGTCGAGCCTGAGGGCGAGGGCGTCCTGGACGTCGACGGTGCGCCGGTCCCGGAAGGCCGCCGGTTCGTCGAAGGCGTGGGTGGGGGCGCCGGCGCCCTGCCAGGCGAGGACGAGGAAGAGGGCGGGGACGAGCAGGGCGGTGAGTTTCAGCCAGTACTGGAAGGCCTGGACGAAGGTGATGCTGCGCATGCCGCCCGCGGCGACCGTGGCCACCACGACCACGGCCACGATGAGGCCGCCGAGCGCGTCGGGAGCCCCCGTGAGGACCGCCAAGGTCAGCCCGGCCCCCTGGAGCTGGGGCAGCAGGTAGAGCCAGCCGACGCCGACGACGAACGCGCCGGCCAGCCGTCGTACCGGCCGCGAGGCGAGCCGGGCCTCGGCGAAGTCGGGGAGGGTGTAGGCGCCGGAGCGGCGCAGCGGGGCCGCGACGAACAGCAGGAGGACGAGGTAGCCGGCGGTGTAGCCGACCGGGTACCAGAGCATGTCGGGGCCCTGCACGAGGACCAGCCCGGCGATGCCCAGGAAGGAGGCGGCGGAGAGGTACTCGCCGCTGATCGCGGCCGCGTTGAGGCGGGGGCCGACGGTGCGGGAGGCCACGTAGAAGTCGGAGGTGGTCCGGGAGATGCGCAGCCCGAAGGCGCCGACGAGGACGGTCGCGACCACCACCAGGGCCACGGCCGGTACGGCATAGCTGGAGTTCATCTCACCTCGCCGCGACGGGTGTTCATCGGTCCTCGACGAGACGGACGAAGTCCTCCTCGTTGCGTTCGGCGCGGCGCACGTACCAGCGGGCGAGCAGGATCAGCGGGGCGTAGAGGCAGAAGCCGAGCACCAGCCACTCCGGTCGGCGCGCCCCGTGGGCGGCCGCGAACACCAGCGGGAGCGGGCCGACGAGCAGCACGAGCACCGCGAAGGCGGCCAGGGCGGCGCGCAGTTGGGAACGCATCAGGGAGCGGACATAGGTGTGGCCGAGGGTGGTCTGCTCGTCGATCTCGGTGCGCGGCCGGTAGTAGCCCGGGGCGCGGCGGCTGCGGCGGGGCGGTCCCGTGACGGTGACCCGGCGCTCGACGGGCTCGCCGGGCACGGTCAGGCCCTCCTCATCAGCAGGTCCCGCAGCTCGCGCGCGTGGCGCCGGCTGACCTGGAGTTCCTCGCCGCCGACCAGGACGCTCACCGTGCCCGCGTCCAGGCGGAGTTCGCCGACGTGCCGGAGGGCGACGAGGTGGCGGCGGTGGATGCGCACGAAGCCCCGGGAGCGCCAGCGGTCCTCCAGGGTGGACAGCGGGATGCGGACGAGGTGGCTGCCGCGCTCGGTGTGCAGCCGGGCGTAGTCGCCCTGGGCCTCGACGTGGGTGATGTCGTCGACGGCCACGAACCGTGTGACGCCGCCGAGTTCGACCGGCAGGTGGTCGGGGTCGGGGGCGTGGACGGATATCCGCGGTGCGGCGCCGCGCAGTTCGGCGACCCGCCGGACCGCCTCCGCCAGGCGTTCCTTGCGGACCGGCTTCAGGACGTAGTCGACCGCCTTGAGGTCGAAGGCCCGCACCGCGAAGTCCTCGTGGGCGGTCACGAACACCACCAGCGGCGGCCGGGCGAAGCCGGTGAGCAGCCGGGCCGTCTCCAGCCCGTCCAGGCCGGGCATCTGGACGTCCAGGAAGACCACGTCGACGGCCTCGGGGCCCTGGGGTCCCGACTCCAGGGCGCGGGTGATGCGGCGCAGCGCCTCCGTGGCGTCCCCGGCGCCCTCGACGCTGCCGATGCGCGGATCGGCGTGCAGCAGGTACAGGAGCTCCTCCAGCGAGGGGCGTTCGTCGTCGACGGCGAGAGCGCGCAGCATGAACGGAGTGTAGGCGGCGGGGCGGGGCGCTGGACATGTCGCGGACGTGGTCGTCCGCGCCGGACGAAGCGGTGTTCCCGAAGTGCCGTTCCGCGTGGTTACAGTGCGGACATGAACAGCGGCACCGCCCCTTTCGACGATCTCGACCGGAAGATCACCACCGCGCTGATGGCGAACGCGCGGACCAGTTTCGCCGAGATCGGCGCGGCCGTCGGGCTCTCCGCGACGGCCGTGAAGCGGCGGGTCGACCGGCTGCGCGAGACCGGTGTGATCACCGGTTTCACGGCCACCGTGAAACCGTCGGCGCTCGGCTGGCGCACGGAGGCGTACGTCGAGGTGTACTGCGAGGGCGCGGCGCCGCCCCGGCGGCTCGCGGAGGTGGTGCGCAACCATCCGGAAATCACCGCGGCCATGACGGTGACCGGCGGCGCGGACGCGCTGCTGCACGTGCGGGCCCGGGACGTGGACCACTTCGAGGAGGTGCTGGAGCGGATCCGGGTCGAGCCGTTCATCCGCAAGACGATCAGCGTGATGGTGCTGTCGCATCTGCTGCCGGAGAGCCCGGAGGCGGGCGCGACGGCGGCGGCCCCGGAGTAAACGCATCGACGCTGCGTTTGTATGACCGGACACGCAGCATTCCTGCGCGGACGCGCAGCATTCGTTTCTTGTCGCCCGTATCCGACGCTTTCTACCTTGGTGTCAACCCTCAGTCGACACCGCGGGAAAGCGGAGGAACCCCTCTGTGTCCGAAAGCCGTGTGCCGCGCCTCAGGCGCTTCCTTGTCTGTGAACCCAGACATTTCGCCGTGCAGTACGCGATCAATCCCTGGATGAACCCCGACACCAGGGTCGACGTCGATCTGGCCCAGGAGCAGTGGACGACGCTGATCGACGCCTACCGCGCCCACGGCCACAGCGTGGACCGGCTGGACCCGGTCCCCGGCCTGCCCGACATGGTCTTCGCCGCGAACTCGGCGGTGGTCGTCGACGGGCGGGTCTTCGGCTCGCTGTTCCACGCCCCCGAGCGGCGCCCCGAGTCGGGCCACTACGACCTGTGGTTCAAGACCGCGGGCTACGACGTGCACCGTCCCGGCTCGGTGGTCGAGGGCGAGGGCGACCTGGTCTGGACGGGCCGGTACCTGCTGGCCGGTACCGGCTTCCGGACATCCCGGGAGGCGCACCGGGAGGCGCAGGAGTTCTTCGGCCACCCAGTGATCAGCCTGACGCTGGTGGACCCGTACTTCTACCACCTGGACACCGCGCTGTTCGTCCTGGACGAGGCGAACATCGTCTACTACCCGGAGGCCTTCTCCCCCGGCAGCCGGGACGTTTTGCGCCGGCTGTTCCCGGACGCGGTGCTCGCCACCCGTGACGACGCGCTGTCCTGGGGGCTGAACTCGGTCTCCGACGGCCGCCACGTCTTCATCGCGCCGCAGGCCGAGGCGCTGGCCGCCCGGCTCGCCGACCAGGGCTACGAGCCGGTCCCCGTCGACCTGTCGGAGTTCCACAAGGCAGGCGGCGGCATCAAGTGCTGCACCCAGGAAATCCGCTGAGGACCAGGAGATCCCCCTCATGACCGCACCCGCACGCACGCGCACCTCCGCCGAGCTGATCCAGGCGGAGCAACCGGTCCTCGCGCACAACTACCACCCGCTGCCCGTCGTCGTGGCCCGCGCCGAGGGCGCCTGGGTGGAGGACGTCGAGGGCCGCCGTTACCTCGACATGCTGGCCGGCTACTCGGCGCTCAACTTCGGCCACCGGCACCCCGCCCTGATCGAGGCCGCGCACCGTCAGCTCGACCGGCTGACCCTCACCTCCCGCGCCTTCCACAACGACCGGCTCGCCGAATTCGCCGAACGGCTGGCGGAGTTGACCGGGCTGGACATGGTGCTGCCGATGAACACCGGCGCGGAGGCGGTGGAGAGCGGCATCAAGGTGGCCCGCAAATGGGCCTACGACGTGAAGGGCGTGCCCGCCGACCGGGCCACGATCGTCGTCGCCGCGGACAACTTCCACGGCCGTACGACCACGATCGTCAGCTTCTCCACGGACGAGTCCGCCCGGGCCGGCTTCGGCCCCTTCACACCGGGCTTCCGGGTCGTGCCGTACAACGACCTGGCGGCGCTGGAGGCGGCCGTCGACGGGACGACCGCTGCCGTGCTCATCGAGCCCATCCAGGGCGAGGCCGGGGTGCTGATCCCCGACGACGGCTATCTGACCGGTGTCCGGGAGCTGACCCGGCGCGCGGGCTGCCTGTTCGTCGCCGACGAGATCCAGTCCGGACTCGGCCGCACGGGGCGCACCCTCGCCGTCGACCACGAGGACGTCGTCCCGGACGTGCTGCTGCTGGGCAAGGCGCTGGGCGGCGGGATCGTACCGGTGTCGGCGGTGGTGGCCCGGCGGGAGGTGATGGGCGTGCTGCATCCGGGTGAGCACGGCTCGACGTTCGGCGGCAACCCGCTCGCCGCGGCCGTCGGCACGGCGGTGGTGGAGCTGCTGGAGGGCGGCGAGTTCCAGCGCCGGGCGGCCGAGCTGGGCATGGTCCTGCGGGACGGTCTGGCGGCGCTGGTCGGCAGGGGCGTGGTCGGCTTCCGGGCGCGCGGGCTGTGGGCGGGCGTCGACGTGGACCCGGCGATCGGCACCGGCCGGGAGATCAGCGAGCGTCTGATGCGCGAGGGCGTCCTGGTCAAGGACACCCACGGCTCCACGATCCGGCTGGCCCCGCCGCTGACCGTCACGGCGGACGAGCTGCGCTCGGCGCTGGGGGCGCTGGAGAAGGTGCTGGCGGTCTGAGCGGACGGCGGCCGCGCCCGTGGGCGCGGCCGCCGCTGCGGCTCAGCCCTTGCCGAGGAGCTTGTTCATCTCCTTGATCTCGGCGTTCTGTCCGGTGACGATGGACCCGGCCATGCTCGTGGCCGGGGCGTACTCGCCCTTGGCCTGCTCGGTCCCGGCCATCTCGACGGCGCCCCGGTGGTGCTGGACCATCATGGTCAGGAACATCGTGTCGAAGTCCTTGCCCTTGGCCTGCTTCAGCATGGTCATGTCCTTGACGGACATCATCCCGGCCATGCCGCTGTGACCGCTGTGGTCCATGCCCGCCATGGGCACCTCCTCGCCCCAGGCCTTCAGCCAGCCGGTCATGGTGTTGATCTCCGGGTCCTGGGCCTTCTCGATGCGGGCGGCGAGGTCCTTCACCTGCGCGGAGGAGGCCCGGTCGGCGGCGAGGGAGGCCATCTCCAGGGCCTGCTGGTGGTGCGGGATCATGGTCTGGGCGAAGGACACGTCCTGTGCGTTGTGCGCCCCGGCGGAGGCGGATGCGGTCGCGCCGGCCGCCGCCGAGTGGGACGCGTGCGGTGCGCCGGCGCTGTCGTCGCCGCCGCACGCGGTGAGGGCCAGGGCGGCGGTCGCGGTGAGCGCGACGAGGACGGCACGGGTACGCGTGGTGGTCATGCTGGATCTCCTGCGATGGGTGTGAGTGGGCACGCGGGAGCGCGACCGGCGCGCTGCACGCGCGCGGCCGGCTCGGGTGCCGCTAGATCCGCAGGAGTTGGAGTTCGGCCAGATCGGGTGGGGCACGGGCGGCGTCGGGTGCCGTGGCCGCCCGGGACGCGGCGGTGCGGTCCGGCGCGGGGACGTGCACCGGGTCCGGGACCGGGGCGGGCAGCGCCGGGCCACCGCTGATCGCGCCGGAGGCGCAGGTCGCGTCGGCGTGGTGCGCGTGGTCGCCGCCGCAGTGACCGTCGCCGCCGGAGCAGCCGTCGTAGGCGGTGACCATGACCGCCGTGTGCGGGACGGCACGCCCGGGTGCGCCGTGGTGTCCGACGACACCGCCGGGGGCCAGCGCGTGCATGCCGAACAGCCCGGCCAGCAGCCCGAGGACGAGCAGCGCTCGCCACCGCCGGTGGGGCGGTCGCTGCGGGGGCGGCTCGGTCGGACGCATCGGGGCCATCCTATGCATGCCCTGAGAACGGCCGCGCACGGGCACCGCCGGGACCGCGCGGGGGTGCCGGCGTCAGCCGGTGAGCTCGCCGAGGCGGCACCGGACGGACTGGGGGCCCCGTCAGCCCGGCGCGCCGGCCGACGAGTTCGCGACCGAGGACCAGCGAACGGCGGGAGGCGGGAGGCGGTCGGCTCCGACGGCTTCGCCGAGCGCGCCTCCCGGCTGCTCGCCGGGCCGGGCCGGCGCGCGGACCGGATCCGCGTCGAGCGCTTCGGCCGAGCCCGGCCCCGACCCAACCCGGACGGGCGACGACTCGGTCGCCGGCGTGGTGAAATCCAACGAGACGGTGTCAGCGGGTGGGCATGAGACCGACCGGACATGGCCACAGATGACGACAGGCGCACATCACCCCGGGCCCGCCGTGGACGAGCCGACTCGGCAGGCCGCCGGTTCCGGCGGGGACCGGCAGAAGTGAGGAGAGAGCCGTGTTCTACCACCTGCTCAAGTACGTACTGCTCGGGCCGCTGCTGCGCGTGGTGTTCCGGCCCCGGATCGAGGGCCTGGAGCACGTGCCCGCGTCGGGGCCGGCCATCGTCGCCGGCAATCACCTCTCCTTCTCCGACCACTTCCTGATGCCGGCCGTCCTGAAGCGGCGCATCACCTTCCTGGCCAAGGCGGAGTACTTCACCGGACCGGGTCTCAAGGGCCGGCTGACCGCGTTCTTCTTCCGCAGCGCCGGTCAGATCCCGGTGGACCGCTCGGGCAAGGAGGCCGGCCAGGCGGCGATCCGCGAGGGGCTCGGGGTGCTGGCCAAGGGCGAGCTGCTCGGCATCTACCCGGAGGGCACCCGCTCGCACGACGGCCGTCTCTACAAGGGCAAGGTCGGGGTCGCCGTGATGGCGCTGCGCGCCGGTGTCCCGGTGATCCCGTGCGCCATGATCGGCACCTTCGAGGCGCAGCCGCCCGGGAAGGTCGTCCCCACCCCGCACCCCGTCGTGATCCGCTTCGGCAGGCCTCTGGACTTCTCGCGCTACGCGGGCATGGAGAGCGAGAAGGCGATCCTGCGCGCCGTCACCGACGAGATCATGTACGCCGTCCTGAAGCTCTCCGGGCAGGAGTACGTCGACCAGTACGCGGCGGTCGTCAAGGCGGAGCAGACGGCGGCGAAGGGCGAGAAGGAGCGCAGGTTCCCGCGCGCACCGCTGAGTTGACGCCGGACGGCGAAGGGGCGGCGGGAACGCTCCCGCCGCCCCGCACCGCGGTGCCCGAAGGGTTACGGCTGCGGTGTGGCGTGCGGCGTGCAGGTGACGTCCGCGCCGTCCAGCTTGCCGGTGAGCAGGTAGGAGTCGACCCGGCTGTTGATGCACGGGTTGACCAGGCCGGTCACGCCGTGCGAGCCGGCGCCCTGCTCGGTGATCAGGCGGGAGCCCCTGAAGCGCTTGTGCAGTTCGACGGCGCCCTGGTACGGGGTGGCGGCGTCACGGGTGGACTGCACGATCAGCACCGGCGGCAGGCCCTTGTGGGTGGTGACGTCCACCGGGGTCTGCTGCTTGACCGGCCAGGTGGCGCAGGGCAGGTTCATCCATGCGTTGGCCCAGGTCATGAACGGGTACTTCTTGTTGAGCTCGGTGTTGTCGCGGTCCCACTTGCGCCAGCTGGTGGGCCACTTGGCGTCGGTGCACTCGACGGCGGTGTAGACGGCGTTGCCGTTCTCCGAGGAGATGTTGCCTGCGGTGTCGGAGAGGTCCGGGGCGGCGGCGTCGACCAGCGCCTGGGTGTCACCGGCGACGTACTTGCTGAACACCGTGGCGACCGGGACCCACGAGGAGTCGTAGTACGGGGCGCTCTGGAAGAAGGAGATCAGCTCGGCCGGGCCGACGACTCCGCCGATCGGGTGCGCCTTGGCGGTGGCGCGCAGCTGGAGCCACTTGGCCTGGACGGCGTCGCGCGTGGTGCCCAGGTGGAAGGCGGAGTCGTGGGCGGCGACCCAGTCCTCCCAGTCCTTCCAGCGCCCCTCGAAGGCGATGTCCTGGCCGAGGTTGGCCTCGTACCAGATGTTCTCGCGCGACGGGTTGACGACGCTGTCCACGATCATCCGGCGGACGTGCCCCGGGAACAGCGTGCCGTACACGGCGCCGAGGTAGGTGCCGTAGGAGACACCGAGGTAGTTGAGCTTCTTCTCGCCGAGCGCGGCCCGGATGACGTCGAGGTCACGGGCGGTGTTCGGGGTGGTCATCTGCTGGAGCACCGCCTTGCCGGTGCGCTCGGCGCAGCCGTCCGCGTACTCCTTGGCGAGCTTGCGCTGGGCCGTCTTGTCGGCCTCGGTGTCCGGCACCGGGTCGGCCTTGGGCGCCTTCACGAACTCCTGCGGGTCCATGCAGGAGATGGGCGCGGAGTGGCCGACGCCGCGGGGGTCGAAGCCCACGAAGTCGTACGCCTTGGAGGCGTTGACCCACAGGGGGTTCTTGGTGGTGACCCGGAGCGGGAAGCGCATGCCGGAGCCGCCCGGGCCGCCGGGGTTGTAGACGAGCGCGCCCTGACGCTCCGCCTTCGTCCCCGTGCTGGCTATTCGGTCGACGGCGAGCCGGATCTGCTTGCCGTCGGGCTTCGTGTAGTCGAGCGGCACAGTGACCCAGCCGCACTGGACGGGCTTGGCGAAGCCCCAGTCGGCCGGGCAGTCCGCCCAGTCGATGCCCGCCTTGGCGGCCCGCGCGGCGGCGATCGCCGCGCCGCGCTGCTGCCGGTCCTGGCCGCCGTGCCGGGCCTCGGCGCCGGCCGCGGGGGCCGCGAGCGCCCCGGTGATCAGGCTCGCGGTGACCAGCGCGCCCGCCGAACCGAGCGCCAGCGTCCGGCTCCTCGATCTGAAGTTGTCCCTCAAGTGGGCCCCTCCCCGTACATCGTTGCGAGTGGTCAGGGAGGATCTTTCCGGCTGTGACTCCGCTGTGCACAAGGCATGTCAGCCGTTCTTTACCAATCCGATATCCGGATGACGTGGTCCCGCTGAGCGGATCACCCTCCCCATTCACCCAGGGCCGCGTCCAACACCCGCCGCAGCCGCAGCGCGTCCGCCGCCACCGCGCTCACCAGCACCGCGGGCCCCGCCAGCGGAGTGAGCGCCGCGTACTCCCCCAGCATCCGCGCCCGTACCGGCTCGTGGGCGAACTCGGGTCGTACGACGACGAGTTGCCCGACGGCCCGGTGTCCCGCCAGGACGGCGGGACCGTCCCAGCCGCCGGGCGCGCCAGGCCCGCAGGCCAGTTCCTGATCGAGTACGACGCTCCCGGCGACCCGTACGGTGAGCCGGCTGCCCAGCCGTCCCGGCGTCTCCCCGGCCCGTCCGAGCACCTGCTCCTCACGCAGCACGAGCCGTCCGCCCGCACCCACGTCGGCCCGGGTGGTGACGTACAGCTCGCTCCCCTTGGCCGAGATCAACTGCTCGGGCAGCCAGTGCAGTTCGCCGCCGTCGGCGACGTCGAGCCGGACGTCGTACCGCGCCTCACCCTTCGCCTGTCCCGGCAGCGCGATGGTCGCGGCGGCCGACCCCACCCGCAGCCGGGCGCCGCGCTCCACCGTGGCCTCGACGGCGAAGCGGTCCCCGCCGAGCGGCCCGCTCATCGCCCCGACGACCATCACCCGGGCCTCGGCACCGCTCCCCCGGGTACGCCGCAGGGCCAGCGGCCCCTCGCCCTCCAGCACGGGCAGCGAGGTGCCGCCCCGCCCGTCGTCCCGTGCGACCATCCTCGCGGTCGCACGCACGCCGGTGGCGGTCACGCCGTCCACGCGGCGAGCCGCTCCCGCACCCAGCCGGCCACGTCGCCGACCCCGGTCTCGCCGCGCAACGACTGGAAGACGACGGGCAGTTCGGCGCGCTGTGCCTTGGCGTCCGCGGCCATCCGGGCCAGGTCGGACCCCACGTACGGCGCCAGGTCGGTCTTGTTCACGACCAGCAGGTCGGCGGTGGTGACACCGGGTCCGCCCTTGCGGGGGATGTCGTCGCCCCCGGCCACGTCGATCACGAAGATCTGCGCGTCCACGAGTCCCCTGGAGAAGGTGGCCGTGAGGTTGTCCCCGCCGGACTCGACGAGGATGAGGTCCAGCGGCCCGACCTCGTCCTCCAGGTCCTCCACGGCTTCGAGGTTGGCCGAGATGTCGTCCCTGATCGCGGTGTGCGGGCAGGCCCCCGTCTCCACGGCGGCGATCCGCTCGGGGGGCAGCACGGCCTCCCTCAGCAGGAACTCGGCGTCCTCGCGGGTGTAGATGTCATTGGTGACGACGGCGAGGGACAGTTCGTCCCGCAGCAACCGGCACAGGGCGGCGACGGTGGCGGTCTTGCCGGATCCGACCGGCCCGCCGAGCCCGATCCGCAGGGCGCGCCGGGACCCGTCGGGCCGGCGGGCGTCGGCGCTGACGGCGACGGGACCGTGCCGGTGATCGTGGTCGAGGTGCATGTACGGCTCCTTGTTCAGCAGTTTCTGCGGGTCAGCCCGTCCGGGACGCTCCCGTCGGGGCAGGTGCGGGGCACAGACGGCTACGACGCGAACAAGCGCACCGCCCACCCCGCATGCCACTCGGCGCCGATCTCGAGCAGTGGCGCGGACGCCGCCGGCAGGGCCCCGGCCCCGTCCGCGACCGCTCTCCGCGCCGCCTCCACCGCCCGGTCGGCCACCCGGTCCACCTCGGGCGCCAGCCGTCCGAGCACACCCGTCGCCTCGAACGGATCCAGACTCAGCAGCCGCACCACCGCCGTGGCCGGCCCGCTGACGCACTCGTACGCCGCGCAGTGGGCCGCGTCCTGGGCGGACAGACCCGCCGCCCGGGCCACCACGCCCAGCACCACCGGCTGATGGGCCCCCTTGGGGAACTGTTCGGCGACCGCGTCGAGTTCGGCGCTCGGCCAGGTGACCCGCGCGGCCCTCATCAGCTGCCGCCCGAGCCGCCGCGCGGCGCCCCGCAACGCGGGCGACGGCGTCCGCGCGTCGGCCGCCGCGTCCAACTCCCGCACCTCGACACCTAGGACGGCGGCCGCGGCGAGCGCCGCCGCCACCAGCCCCGTGGTGTGCAGGCGGCCGCGGCAGAACTCCTCGAGGCTCGCCGCCCCGGTGATCCGCCCGGCCTTCACGGCCGCCTCCGCCCCACCCGAGTGCGCATGGCCTCCGGCGGGAAAGCGGCCGTCGGCCAGCACCAGCAACGCCGCCCGGGACATCAGGGACCTCTGCTCTCGGATCTCAGAAAAGGAAGTAGCGCTGGGCCATGGGCAGTTCGGCGGCCGGTACGGCCTCCACCAGCTCTCCGTCGATGTGCACGGCGAAGCTGTCGGGATCGATCCGGACCCTGGGCCGCGCGTCGTTCTCCCGCATGTCCGCCTTGGTCACACCGCGGGTGGAGTCGATGGCGACGAACCGCTTGCCGAGCTGCAACCGCTCGGGCAGTCCGTCCTCGATCGCCAGCGGGGCGACGAAGTTGAAGGAGTTGGCGGCCGGGGCCCGTCCGATCGCCCCGTACATGGGGCGCGGCAGGATCGGCTGGGGTGTCGGGATCGACGCGTTGGCGTCGCCCATCTGTGCGTAGGCGATCTGGCCGCCCTTGAGGACGAGGTGCGGCTTGACCCCGAAGAACGCGGGCTCCCAGAGCACGAGGTCGGCGAGTTTCCCGGTCTCCACCGAACCGATCTCCCGGGCCAGGCCCTGGGCGAGCGCCGGGTTGATCGTGTACTTGGCGACGTACCGCCGTACCCGGTGGTTGTCGGCCCGGCCGTCGCCCGGCAGGGCGCCGCGCCGCCGCTTCATCACGTGCGCGGTCTGCCAGGTCCGCAGGATCACCTCGCCCACCCGGCCCATGGCCTGCGCATCGGAGGAGATGATGGAGATCGCGCCGAGGTCGTGGAGTATGTCCTCGGCGCCGATGGTCGAGGGCCGGATCCGGGACTCGGCGAAGGCCAGGTCCTCCGGCACCGCCGGGTTGAGGTGGTGGCACACCATCAGCATGTCGAGGTGTTCCTCGGCGGTGTTCACCGTGTAGGGACGCGTGGGGTTCGTCGAGCTCGGCAGCACGTGCGGCTCGGAGACGACGGTCATGATGTCCGGCGCGTGTCCGCCGCCCGCGCCCTCGGTGTGGTAGGCGTGGATGCCGCGCCCGCCGATCGCGGCGAGCGTGTCCCCGACGAACCCGGCCTCGTTCAGGGTGTCGGTGTGGATGGCCACCTGGATGCCCGTCCGGTCGGCGACGGTCAGGGCGGCGTCGATGACGGCGGGGGTGGAGCCCCAGTCCTCGTGGAGCTTCAGGCCCAGGGCGCCGCCCCGGATCTGGGAGAGCATCGCCTCGTGCGAGACGGTGTTGCCCTTGCCGAGGAATCCGATGTTGAGC
Source organism: Streptomyces sp. NPDC021562 (assembly GCF_040640875.1). Lineage (NCBI taxonomy): Bacteria > Bacillati > Actinomycetota > Actinomycetes > Kitasatosporales > Streptomycetaceae > Streptomyces > Streptomyces sp. NPDC021562. Next base: position 10,026 of record NZ_JBFACN010000009.1, on the reverse strand, counting down.
GGGTACTGCTCCATCGCCTCCAGCATCCGGGCGAGGTGCCAGGGCCCGGGGGTGACCGTGGTCGCCTTGGATCCCTCGGCGGGGCCGGTGCCGCCGCCCACCAGGGTGGTGACGCCCGCCGCCAGCGCCTCGTCGGCGATCTGGGGGCAGATGAAGTGGACGTGCGCGTCGATGGCGCCCGCGGTCAGGATCCGCCCGTTGCCGGCGATCACCTCGGTCTCGGGCCCGATCACCAGGTCCGGGTGCACCCCGTCCATGGTGTCGGGGTTGCCGGCCTTGCCGATGCCGGTGATGCGGCCGTCGCGGATGCCGACGTCGGCCTTGACGACGCCCCAGTGGTCGATGATCACCGCGCCGGTGACGACCGTGTCCGGGGTGCCCTCCGCGCGGGTGGCGCGGGACTGGCCCATGGATTCGCGCAGGACCTTGCCGCCGCCGAAGACCGCCTCGTCACCGGCGAGCCCGGGGCCGCCGGAGCGGTCCTCCTCGATCTCCACGAGCAGGTCGGTGTCGGCGAGCCGGATCCGGTCGCCGGTGGTCGGGCCGAACAGGTCGGCGTAGGCGGCGCGGGAGATCTCAGGCATCGAGGGCACCTCCGGTCTCCCCGCGCAGCCCGGGCACCACACGGGCGCCGGCGAGCGGGACGAGTTCGACGTCGACGGGGATGCCGGGCTCGAAGCGGACGGCGGTGCCGGCGGCGATGTTCAGCCGTTTGCCGCGCGCCGCCGCCCGGTCGAACTCCAGTCCGGGGTTGGCCTCGGCGAAGTGGTAGTGGGAGCCGACCTGGACGGGCCGGTCGGCGGCGTTCAGGACGGTCAGCGGGGTGACCTCGCGGCCCTCGTTGTACACGACCGGCCCGTCGGCGAAGAGGATCTCTCCGGGAGTCATCGGCGGCCTCTCAGACGATCGGGTCGTGGACGGTGACGAGCTTGGTGCCGTCCGGGAAGGTCGCCTCGACCTGCACGTCGTGGATCATCTCGGGGATGCCCTCCATGACGTCGTCCCGGGTGAGCAGCTTGCGCCCGGAGGCCATCAGTTCGGCGACGGTACGGCCGTCACGTGCGCCTTCGAGGATGTGCGACGTGATGAGGGCGACCGCCTCGGGGTGGTTCAGCCTCAGTCCGCGGGCCCGGCGCCTCTCGGCCACGTCGGCCGCCACATGGATCAGCAGCCGCTCTTGCTCGTGCGGGGTCAGTTGCACGTCCCACCTCACAGTCCTCGCTCCGGACCGTGCGGGGTCCGGTTGCCGCAGCCACCGCGGCGGATCGGGCCCGCGAACCCGATCCGGCCAGGAAAACCGCTGGTGGCATGGAGCGGCAGGCTAGTTTGCCGGAGTTTCGGTGACGTTAACCGGACCTTGATCACGCCATGACCGGCGCATGAGGCGCACGGCTGGGCCGAACGGATGATCCCGGCACCGGCCGCCCCGCGCACGGCCGTCCGGGGGACCACCATGCGCCGGGCACACGGCAGCGGCCCTCACCCGGGGCACCCCGGGGAGGGCCGATGCCGGTACCGGCTGCCGCGCCGGCCACCCTGCCGGCGGCTAGGACCCCGCGGCCCCGCGGTGCTCCGCCGCGATGCCGAAGCGGCCGCGCTCGGGGCGTGCGGCGGCGGTCTCGCGCACGCTGGAGACGGAGCTGACCACCTGGCTCTCGGTGGCTTCGGGGAGCTCTTCGAGGCGCTCGAGGTCGGCGGCGGAGACGAGGGCGACCAGCGGCTTGCCGTGCCGTGTCACGACCACGCGCTCACCGCCGTACACCACCCGGTTGATCAGTTCGGCGAGCTCAGCCCTGGCTTGCGTCACCGGAATCTCGTAGGCCATACACCCCAGCTTACGGGGCGCCCTCGGCGACACCTCTTGTTCGGCGACAGCGGAATCCCGATCCCGACGTCTGTACGTCCTGTACATTTCTTGCAGCTTGCTCGGCCGTCGAGACGCCCAGCCGCGAGGAGTGGTACTGCCATGACCCGACCGTCCGCCCGTTACGTCCTGCCCGAGTTCACCGAACGCACGACCGCCGGGCAGCGCACCCTGGACCCGTACTCCAAGCTGCTGGAGGAGCGGATCGTCTTCCTGGGCGCGCCCGTCGACGAGACCTCGGCCAACGACGTGCTGGCGCAGCTGATGTACCTGGAGCACGCGGCTCCGGAGCGGGACATCGCGCTGTACATCAACTCCCCCGGCGGCTCGTTCAGCGCGATGGCCGCGATCTACGACACGCTCCGGTACGTCACCTGCGAGGTGGAGACCGTCTGCCTGGGGCAGGCCGGCGCCGCGGCCGCGGTGCTGCTCGCGGCCGGCACCCCGGGCAAACGCTCGGTGCTGCCCGGCGCCCGCGTGGTGCTGCGGCAACCGGCCCTGCCGGAGCCGGTGCAGGGCCGGCCGAGCGATCTGTTCATCCAGGCGGCGGAGTGGGAAAGGACCCGCGCGATGGTGGAGGAGATGCTCGTCCGGCACACCGGGCGCACCCCCGGGCAGGTCCAGCAGGACCTGGAGCGGGACCTGGTCCTGGACGCGCCGGGGGCGGTGGCGTACGGGCTGGCGGACCGGGTCATGCCCGCGCACCGGCCCCCGCTCGGCCGGCCGCACGCGGGGTGAGCCGCCGATGCTGCCACCGGAGCTGCCGCCGCTGCCCGCGCTGACCCGCGCGGAGGGCGAGCTGATCGACCGTTACCTGGACGTGGTCGACCTGCTGGGCCGTATCAACCCGGCGCAGAACGAGGACACCTACCGCGGTCTGCGCGCCGCGCAGGCGCTGGTGCGCGCGGCGTCCGAGCTGCGCGACGCGCTGGCCCTGATGCATCGACGGGGCGAGACGGAGCTGCACGGGGACACGCTGGCACGGGCGTTGCGGGTGCTCGACGGCGAGCGCCGGACCGCTCGCGTCGCACTCCCGCCCGACTGCGTACGGTGACCTCCGCAGGAGTCCAGGCCGATGCGTCGACGCCACGCCCGGGCCGGAGTTGAAACGACCCAAAGGGGTTACCGCCGTTCGGCGGAGTGTGGCGTGGTTTTACCTGACCGAAAAAGCCGCTCGACTCGCCTGCTCCACAGGGGTCGTGGAGCGCTTCGACGCAGGTCCGGGCCTACGCAGTGGAGTTGACGGAGAATCGAACACAGGGCTGTCCACCCGAACGGGTGGGTGGTGAGTAACCCCACAAATCCCCGGTTCCGTTGGGATTTTCGGACACGAGTGCGTGAAGATCCCTGTCTGACGACAAGCCCCCGCCACCACGGCGGGGCGGTCCGGGCGGACGCCGAGTCCTGCCGCCGCCCGGATGACGTCGACAGCAGTGCATCGGCAGGAGTGGAGGACCCAAGCACGACGGGTCGCCGGAACGGTCACGCCATGACCGGACCGAGCAGCCCTTGGGGTGAAGCCGTGGCAACGCGGCCGGGCAACTTCGCCAGCCCGAATCCGACAGGTCATCCTTCACAGGCGGCTGACGAAGGGTTGCGCATGACTGCGCTCAATCGTGTTCCGTCGCTCATGGCCCGGGCCGGTACGGCCTCGGCGCTGACGATCGCCGCCGTGGGCGGCTCGATCGTGATCCCTGGTGTCGCCTCCGACGCCTCGGCCGCCACGCTGGCGACGAAGGCACTGCAGGTCGCCGCCTCGAAAAAGGGCTCACCCTACCGGTGGGGCGCCACCGGACCGAACAGGTTCGACTGCTCCGGGCTCACGCTGTACTCGTTCAAGAAGGCGGGCAAGACCCTGCCGCGAACGGCGGCCCAGCAGTACAACAAGACCCGTCACATCTCGGCCGGCAGCCGCAAGGCCGGGGACCTGGTCTTCTTCCACTCGGGTTCCAGCGTGTACCACGTCGGCATCTACGCCGGGAAGGGAAAGATCTGGCACGCCCCGAAGACCGGGGACGTGGTGAAGCTCCAGAAGATCTGGACGAAGAGCGTCTGGTACGGCCGGGTCAGCTGACCCCGCCGCGCACCGGCCGGCGGGAGCTCAGGGCTACGGCTCCTGCTGGCCGGCCGCGGTGACGGGGTGGGCCGGGACCGTCCAGGGCAGTTCGACGAAGACCGTCTTGCCGCCCTCCCGGGTGGGGCGGACCCGGAGTCTGCCGCCGTACTCGGCGGTGAGCCAGCGGATGATGACCATGCCGCGGCCGTTGTCCTGCTGGACCGCGGCGGGAAGTCTCCTGGGGAAGCGCGGATGACTGTCCGTGACGCCGATGCGCAGGTGCTCGTCCCGGTCGAGGCCGAGGTCCAGCGTGAAGGTGGGCGACTGCCCGAAGGTGTGCTGCACGGCGTTGGTGGCGAGCTCGGAGACGATGAGGCGGACGGTGTCCGCCGTTTCCGTCTCCGGTGGCAGTCCCCACTCCGCGAGGGTGTCCAGCGCATACGCCCGGGCCGCGGCGACCGAGGCGGGTTCGCTCGGCAGGGTGACGGATGCTTCCAGATGGTCTGCCATGGCGACGTCGTCCCTTTCCTCGGGACCGGAGTCCGACTTCCTCGGGACCGGAGTCCGGCACGGTGGGGATGGTTCGAGTACGGTCCCGGACTGGTACTTCTCCGCCAGACTGCCATTACGGGGCCGGTCGCGGGGAGCGATCCACCAAGATGTGCATATATCTGTCGCTCGAAGCGGTGAACTCTGCGACACCGGACCGTATATGGGCGGCCAGATTGAGTAGGGAGTAGCCCATGCAGAACGGTCCCGCGGTACGCCGCCGGAAACTGGGCGCCGAACTGCGCATGCTGCGCACCGGTGCGGGTCTCACGAGCGGCGAGGCCGCCCGCCTGGTGGGCTGGCACCAGTCGAAAGTGAGCCGGATCGAGACCGGCGCCAGCGGTGTGAAACCGGCCGATGTGCGGTTACTTCTCGACGCCTACGGGGTGGCCGAGGGGCAGCTGCGCGAGTTGCTGCTGGTATTGGCGGGGTCGGAGGACACCGCGGGACGACATCACTGGTGGCACGCCTACCGGGGGGTGCTGCCGCCCGCCTACCGGGATTTCATCAGCCTGGAGTCGCAGGCGAGCGCGATGCGCACGCTGGAGACCTCGGTGGTGCCGGGGCTCCTGCAGACCGCCGAGTACGCCCGCGCGGTGACCCGGGTGGCCGCCGACGGGCTCGACGAACAGGCCCTCGACGCCCTGGTGGAGGTGCGTCTGGCCAGGCAGGACGTGCTCCGGGGTGATCCGCCGCTGAAACTGAGCGCGGTCCTGGACGAGGCGGTGCTGCGCCGGGAGGTGGGCGGCCCGGGGGTGATGGCCCGACAGCTGGAGCGGCTGACGGAGGCGGCCCGGTTGCCGCAGGTGCGGCTCCAGGTGCTGCCGTTCGCGGCGGGGGCGCATGTCGGCATCACCGGCCCTTTCGTAATCTTCTCATTTCCGAGCACTTCTGATCTGGATGTGGTTGTTCTCGACCAGTTGACGAGTAGCCTCTACCTCGAACGGAAAGAAGACCTCCAGGCCTACGCGGAGGCCTTCAACACCCTTCAGATCCACGCCCTTTCACCCGAGGACTCGTTGGATTACATCGCCGGGATAGGTGACGGCGCGTAAGGAGGCACCATGACTGCACTGCCTCGGAACGTACCTTCAAGTACGGATCTGCCCGGTGTGCGATGGCTGCGCAGCAGCTACAGCACCGGAGCGAACAACTGCGTGGAGACGGCACGGCCGCACTCCGGCCCACCGGCCGGGCTGCTCGCCGTACGCGACTCCAAGCACCCCGCCGGGCCCGCGCTGCTCTTCTCCCCCGAGAGCTGGGCGGGTTTCGTGGCCACGTTCACCGGCTGATCAGCCGGTAACCGATTCCGTATCCGCATGCGCGCAAGGCCCGGCCGTGTCACGCCGACTCATGGTCGTGTCTCGCCGATCACACGTACAGCGCGTTCGATCTCGGCCCCGGAGAGGTCGGCACGGGCGGTCAGCCTGAGCCGTGAGACGCCGTCCGGCACGGAAGGCGGACGGAAACAGCCCACGGCCAGGCCTGCCGACCGGCAGTCGGCCGCCCACCGCACGGCCTCCTCCGGGGACGGGGCCCGCACGGAGACCACCGCGGCGTCCGGTCGTACCGCCGACAGGCCCGCGGCGGTCAGCCGTGCGTGCAGTTCGGCGGCCACCTCGCGGGCCCGGGCCGCGCGGGCGGGTTCGCGCCGCAGCAGCCCGAGGGCCGCCAGCGCCGCGCCCGCGGCCGCGGGCGCCAGACCGGTGTCGAAGATGAAGGTCCGCGCCGCGTTCACCAGGTGGTCGATCACCCGGGCCGGCCCCAGCACGGCCCCGCCCTGGCTGCCCAGCGACTTGGACAGGGTCACCGTGACCACCACGTCGTCGGCCCCGGCGAGACGGGCCGCGTACGGCGCGCCCCGCCCGCCGTCCCCGATGACCCCGAGTCCGTGGGCGTCGTCCACGAGCAGTCCGGCGCCGTGCTCCCGGCACGCCTCGGCCAGCGCGGCGAGCGGCGCCGCGTCACCGTCGACCGAGAACACCGTGTCGGAGACGACCAGCGCGGGCCCCTCGCGCGTGCCCAGCGCCTTGCGCACGGCGTCCGGGTCGGCGTGCCCGACGACCTGCGTGCTCCCCCGCGCCAGCCGGCAGCCGTCGATCAGGGAGGCGTGGTTGAGGGCGTCGGAGACGATCAGGGAGCCGTGCGGGCCGAGCGCGGTGACGGCGGCGAGGTTGGCCGCGTAGCCCGAGGAGAAGACCAGGGCCGCCTCGAACCCGCAGAACCCGGCCAGCTCGCGCTCCAGCTCGGTGTGCAGCTCCGTCGTGCCGGTCACCAGCCGGGAACCGGTGGAGCCACCGCCCCACGTCCGGGCGGCCTCGGCCGCGCCCTCGGCGACCTCGGGATGGCGGGCGAGGCCCAGGTAGTCGTTGCTCGCCAGGTCCAGCAGCGGTGAGTCGGCGGGACGGGGGCGCAGGGTCCGTACGAGTCCGGCGCGGCGGCGGAGTTCCGCCTGTTCGTCGATCCAGCCGAACGCCATGGCCCCTCCGGTGCTTTTGTAGGCAATGAACAGACCCTAGCGGGACCGTCGGCCACCCACTGTGTGGTGATACCCACATGTCGATCTGACAGGGTTGTGCGAACTCTCCTTGGCCCGGAGCAGCCTCGTAGTACAGGATCGGCTCTCATGGACCTGCTGAACACGCTGGTGGACAAGGGGCTTCGGCGCGAGCTGCCGACCCGCGAGGAAGCGCTCGCCGTGCTGGCGACCTCCGACGACGACGTACTGGACGTGGTGGCCGCGGCGGGCAAGGTGCGCCGGCAGTGGTTCGGCCGGCGCGTGAAACTCAACTACCTGGTCAACCTCAAGTCGGGGCTGTGCCCGGAGGACTGCTCGTACTGCTCGCAGCGCCTCGGCTCCTCGACCGGCATCCTGAAGTACAGCTGGCTCAAACCCGACGAGGCCTCCAAGGCGGCGGCCGCGGGCCTCGCCGGGGGCGCCAAGCGGGTCTGCCTGGTGGCCTCCGGGCGCGGTCCGACCGACCGGGACGTGGACCGGGTCGCCGGCACCATCAAGGCGATCAAGGAGCAGAACGAGGGCGTCGAGGTGTGCGCCTGCCTCGGACTGCTCTCCGACGGCCAGGCGGAGCGGCTGCGCGAGGCGGGCGCGGACGCCTACAACCACAACCTCAACACGTCCGAGGGGACGTACGGGGACATCACGACCACGCACACGTACGCCGACCGGGTGGACACCGTCAACAAGGCGCACGCGGCCGGCCTCTCGGCGTGCTCCGGGCTGATCGCCGGCATGGGCGAGACGGACGAGGACCTGGTCGACGTGGTCTTCTCGCTGCGCGCGCTGGACCCCGACTCGGTGCCGGTCAACTTCCTGATCCCGGTCGAGGGCACCCCGCTGGCCAAGGAGTGGAACCTCACCCCGCAGCGCTGTCTGCGCATCCTGGCGATGGTGCGGTTCGTCTGCCCCGATGTCGAGGTGCGCATCGCGGGCGGCCGTGAGGTGCACCTGCGCACCATGCAGCCGCTCGCCCTGCACCTGGCCAACTCGATCTTCCTCGGCGACTACCTGACCACCGAGGGCCAGGCCGGCCAGGCCGACCTGGAGATGATCGCGGACGCCGGGTTCGTGGTGGAGGGGTCCGAGGAGACGACGCTGCCCCGGCACCGTGCCGAGGCCAGGGGCGCGGTCCCCGGGGCGCACGCGGGCGCCGGGTGCGGGTCGGAGGCGGGGTGCGGATCGGCGTGCGGTTCCCACGAGGGTTCCGGTGCCCACGCGGACGTGTGCGGTACGGCCGTCGCCAACGAGCCCCGCACCGACCTGGTCGCCGTCCGCCGCCGGGGTGCCGGAACGGACCTCGCGCCCAATGCCTGACCTGAGCCTGCCCGAGCTGCTGGAACTGGACCGGCGGCACGTCTGGCATCCGTACGGTCCGATGCCAGGCCGGGCCGAACCGCTCGTCGTGGAGTCGGCGAGCGGGGTCCGGCTGCGGCTCGCGGACGGCTCGGGCGAACTGGTCGACGGCATGTCGTCCTGGTGGTCGGCGATCCACGGCTACAACCACCCCGTCCTCAACCAGGCCGCGCGCGACCAGCTCGGCCGGATGAGCCATGTGATGTTCGGCGGGCTCACCCACGAGCCCGCCGTCCGGCTGGCGAAGCTCCTTGTCGACATGTCTCCCGCCGGTCTCGAGCACGTCTTCCTGGCGGACTCCGGTTCGGTGTCGGTCGAGGTCGCGATCAAGATGTGCCTCCAGTACTGGCGTTCCCTCGGCCGCCCGGCGAAGCAGCGCCTGCTGACCTGGCGCGGTGGCTACCACGGCGACACCTGGCATCCGATGTCCGTGTGCGACCCCGAGGGCGGGATGCACGAGCTGTGGTCCGGGGTGCTGCCCGGCCAGCTCTTCGCGGACGCGCCCCCGGCGGAGTACGACGAGCGGTACGCCGACCGGCTGCGGTCGATGGTCGAACGGCACGCGCACGAACTGGCCGCGGTGATCGTGGAGCCGGTGGTCCAGGGCGCGGGCGGGATGCGGTTCCACTCCCCCGCCTACCTGCGGGTGCTGCGCGAGGTGTGCGACGCGCACGACGTGCTGCTGGTGTTCGACGAGATCGCGACCGGCTTCGGACGCACGGGGGCGCTGTTCGCGGCGGACCACGCGGCCGTCACGCCGGACGTGATGTGCGTGGGCAAGGCGCTGACCGGCGGTTACCTGACCATGGCGGCGACGTTGTGCACGCCCCGGGTGGCCGAGGGGATCTCGCGGGGCGAGGTGCCGGTACTGGCCCACGGGCCGACGTTCATGGGGAACCCGCTCGCCGCTTCCGTGGCCTGCGCCTCGCTCGGGCTGCTGCTGGGGCAGGACTGGCTCACGGAGGTCAAGCGGATCGAGTCGGGCCTGCGGGAGGGGCTCGCGCCGGCCCGGGACCTCCCCGGGGTCCGGGACGTCCGGGTCCTCGGCGCCATCGGGGTCGTCCAGCTCGACCACGACGTCGACATGAAGGCCGCGACGGCGGCCGCGGTGCGCGCGGGCGTGTGGCTGCGCCCCTTCCGCGACCTGGTCTACACGATGCCGCCGTACGTCACCGGTGACGCGGACGTGGCACGGATCGCGCACGCGGTGTGCGCCGCGGCGCGGGAGGGATGACATGCCGATTCTGGTGATCACGGGGACGGGCACGGAGGTCGGCAAGACCGTCACCACGGCGGCGGTCGCCGCCGCCGCGGTCGCGGCCGGCCGCTCGGTGGCGGTCCTGAAGGCCGCGCAGACCGGGGTACGACCGGACGAGCGCGGGGACGCCGACGAGGTCGCGCGGCTCGCGGGCGCCGTGACGGCGGCCGAAGTGGCCCGTTTCCCCGAGCCGTTGGCGCCGGGGACGGCGGCCAGGCGGGCGGGGCTGCCCCCGGTGCGTCCGCAGGACGTGGCGGAGGCGGCCGCCGAACTGGCCGCCGAGCACGATCTGGTACTGGTCGAGGGGGCGGGCGGGCTGCTCGTCCGGTTCGACGAGGCCGGCGGCACCCTGGCGGACGTGGCCCGGCTGCTGGACGCGCCGGTGCTCGTGGTGGCGTCGGCCGGTCTCGGCACCCTCAACGCCACCG